>JBBFKY010000002.1:167263-480188 GCA_037481875.1 Desulfosoma sp.
TTGAGTTATTGAGTCATCGAGTTAGTGAGTTATTGAGTTATTGAGTCATTGAGTTATAGAGTCATTGAGTTAGTGAAGTGGGTTGTGGAAATGGGTTGGGATAAGAGAAAATTGGGTCATTAAGTCATTGTAGTGGTTCGTGGAAACGGGTTTAGGGAAATCGAGACGGTTCCCTACGAAAGTGTTCGAGAACCGATTTGTCCCTGGGAGCGCAAGTGTCCCGCCCGCGCAAAAGCCGGGCTCAAGGCCCGCAGTCCCAGGAAAAAGCCCGGTTTCGCCTTTGTAGGGGCGAGTCGCCGCCTCACCCCTCCCTTGAAATGGCATTAAAGACCTTGGTATCGCGGGTTCTCGAGCAGGCTTCTAGTTGGATGTTTCGTCCACCACCTGAGGGACAAGGTCTCCGGCTTTTCCCTGCAGGCTCACGTTAAAGGCGCGGCTGTAAGGGGTGGGTTCCAGGTTGATTTCCACGACGAAGGCCCCATGCTGCTGAGCATAGAGGCCCATAGAAGCGGCGGGCTGGACCACGCCGGAGGTCCCGATGACCATCATGAAGTCACAATTTTCCAAAGTATTGTAAGCCTTGTGGAGCACTTCGGGGTCTAGGGTTTCACCGAACCAGACCACATCGGGCCTGAGCATCCCCCCGCAGCCGTCACATAAGGGCGGAAACGGCAGAGGCACACGCCGATCTTCGGTTTTGCGACCGCATTGGGTGCACCGAACCCACCAAATATTGCCGTGCAGTTCCAAAACTTGGCGGGATCCCGCCGCCTGATGCAGTCCGTCAATATTTTGAGTGAGAAGGAGGAACCGTTCAATGCGTTTTTCCAAGGTTACAAGGGCCTTATGGGCTGCATTAGGCTGCAAGGGTTTGAGGATTTCACGACGATAGTTGTAGAATTCCCACACCAGTTGAGGATTTCTGGCGAAGGCTTCCGGTGTGGCCAGATCCGTCGCCCGGTAGCTGCGCCACAAACCTCCTGCTCCACGAAAAGTCGGAACGCCGGATTCTGCAGAAATGCCCGCCCCCGTGAGCACCACAAGGTGACGGGCTTCTCGTATTTTTTCTCGAACCAGGGCCACATTTTTCGTTATTTGTTCCGGTCGAGTCACAGAGCCCCTCCTTCATCCAAGGATCGAAAAATGCCGTATATGTCGAGCCCTCGGCGCCGGAATCCTTCCAGCCCATAGACCATGTTGGCTTCAAGGACCCACCAGCGGTCATGGGCGTAACAAATGTCCAAGCCGACTTCATCAAAGCGGCACACGGTAGCGGTCCATCGTGCGAAATCCAAAGCCTCTTTAGGTATGTTTTCAAAACTGATGGTGCCGCCTCGGGACACATTGTTTCGAAAATCACCCGAAGGAGCCAGCCTCCAATAAGCATGAACCACTTGTTGAGCGATGAGCACAACCCGAAGGTCCCTGTCGATGGGGAGATATTCTTGTATATATGCCGGATGATGATCGGCAAGATACACGACGAGATCTTCTCTGGAACGCAGCAGCCATACTCCTTCACCTTGAGATGAGCCGACGGGCTTCTTGGCGATCATGGGAAAACTAAAATCTCGAAGAATCTTTTTCATTCGGTTTGTGCCGTAGTAGAGTTTGGTTCGAGGGTGCGGCACATTCAGAAGTTGAAAAAGAGACGTTTGCCGAATCTTATGGCCCATGAAAGCGTAGTAGTTTCGAGGAAAAACAATTTTTCCCAGAGACCGGAAGAGATCTTCATACAAACGGCTTGGATAATAAACCTTTGGACTTTGGACGATTCTTTCTCGGACGTCTTGGGAATAGTCGAACCAGTTAGGCTGCACGCCAACGCAGCGCACAGAGGAACATTGACGAAGGCGTTTTCCAAGAGACAGGCGTTCCTCGGACATCTTCTTCTCCCTTCACGATTTTTATGTGACATAAAGTCATTTCTCATGTCAAAATTTTCGCAACCATACCTTTCAGGAAAAGGAGTCATTCCATGGTGCACATCGTGGCTTTGTACGGTAGCCCGAGAAAATCTGGAAACACCTCCACCCTGCTTTCCCATGCCGTCGAAGGCGCTCGCGAAGCCGGAGCCGTCGTGGATTGCTTTTATTTGCGTGACCTTAACATTTCTCCATGCCTCGAACTTTACGGTTGCAAGACTTCGGGGCGGTGCGTCATCAATGATGATTTTCAAAAGGTAGCAGATGCCATCGTGGCATCCCGAGGCATTATGCTCGCCTCGCCCGTGTTCTTTTACACGGTTTCTGCACACACCAAGATCTTCATGGATCGATGCCAATCCTTGTGGGTAAAGCGTTATTGGATCGATGAAATTCCATTTGGTTCCAAAGATTATCCTCGTCGAGGCTTCTTTATCGCCGCCGGGGCTACTCGAGGTAAAAAACTCTTTGACGGCGTGCTGCTGACCGCCCGCTATTTCTTTGACGCTTTGGGAGCCGATCTGTGGGATAGCCTTCTGGTGCGCGGTGTAGATGCTGAAGGCGATATCCTCAAACACCCAGAGGACTTGATCGCCGCTCGTGAAAAAGGTAAAGAGTTCGCTCGAATTCTGATGGGTGGGACTTAACAGCTTCCCCGAGAAGGGCTCTTTTTCAGGAGTGCGGGCGTTCCACCCGCATCATCAATGGGCCGAAGGGCCGCGCCTTTGGGATTAGGTTTCTCTCGCCCATGGTTGTAAGGGCGACTGAGTTGTGGGGCAGACACATCGTTCCGCCCCCACAGATGGATTGGGGCTGCCATGCTGGCATACCCCAACAGATGGTTACGGGCAAGCAAGCCTATCCTCCAGGACAGATGGTTTGCTTACGGAGTGGCTGGCCTGCTTTCAGATTGGTCTAAAAAAGAGGAATGCCATGGAAGATAAAAGTCAGAAAGCCTTTGTTTTTCTCAACAGCCTTTTTGTCGGTAGTTTGGTCATTGCGTCGGTCCTGGCTAGCAAAATCATTACGGTTTTTGACCTAGTGGTTCCAGCCGGCGTTTTGGCCTATTGCGTAACTTTTGTGGTGACGGATGTGGTGAGCGAATTATGGGGACGAGACAAGGCCAACACAGTGGTCTTGGGAGGCTTTGTCGCCCTTGTCTTTTCCTTGATTCTGGTACGTCTGGCCATCCTATGGCCACCAGCTCCTTTTTGGCCTCATGATCCCGCCTTTCGAACGGTCTTGGACAGTACTTCGAGGATTATTGTGGCTTCCTTGACCGCCTATCTTTTGAGTCAATACCATGACGTGTGGGCTTTTCACCTGCTACGGCGCCTCACTGGGGGAAAATTCCTATGGGTTCGAAACAATGTTTCCACAGCCCTGTCACAACTTATCGACACCGTGGTCTTTATCACCATTGCCTTTTACGGCCTGATGCCCATAACGCCACTAATCTTTGGCCAGTGGGTCATCAAACTCGCCATTGCGCTCATAGATACCCCCGTGGTCTATGCCGCCGTCTGGCTTTTGAAAACCCGGCGATGGGCCCCTTCGTCGCCGGTGCTTCAGGCTTCTTCAAGTCGGTGAGGGCCATGTGAACCGCAACCCGGCCAGAAGGCCCCGGAGTCAAGATGTTCTGGGTGCTCTGAGGTTCCTTGAACCTTTGGTGCGTCGGTATGCCTGGCGTCTCACGGTGGGTTTTCTGTGCTTAGCCGCGGTGGATATCCTTCAACTATGGATTCCTCGTGTCATGAAACACGCCATAGACGGCGTTTCTTTGGGCCATGATTCCGACCAATTGGCATTCCGGGCGGCTCAAATTATTGCCCTTGCCCTTCTTATTGCCGTCCTCAGGTACTTCTGGCGACATTTTCTTCTCGGTTTTTCTCGATTTTTGGAAAAAGACATTCGCCGGGACATGGTGGTGCATGTGCTTACGCTGGACCGAATCGCCCTGCACAAACGAAGTTCCGGCGACATTCTTGCCCTATCCGGCAATGATCTTGCCTCTGTGCAACTTGCCGCAGGCATGGGCCTGGTAGCCTTTGTGGATGCGGTTTTCATGAGCCTGGCCACTCTGGCTTTTATGGCGGCTCTGCATGGAAAGCTCACAGCCATCGCCGTGGCTCCCCTACCCTTCTTGGCTCTGGCCACACAGTTCTTGTCCAGTCGATTGCATGAAAGGTTTGTCAAGGTCCAGGAAAAATTTTCAGAACTGACCGAATGCGCTCGCACCACTCTCGCCTCGATTCGACTGTTCAAAGCATACAATCAGGAAGAGGCGCAAACAAAACGGTTTGATGTTTTGGGGCGAGCCTATGTGCATCACAATCTGCGAGCGGCCATGGTGGAGGGGACGCTTTTCCCCTTTGCCGGTCTGGTAGGGAACACCAGCGTGCTGCTTGTCCTTTACTTCGGTGGCCTCCTTACCATGAAAGGGACCATCACGACAGGTGATTTCGTTGCTTTCATCACATACCTGCACCTGCTCACATGGCCTATGATGGCTTTCGGCTGGGTGGCTAATCTATTCCAAAGAGGATTGACGAGCTTGCAACGGATTCAGGATCTTCTAAACGACCGCCCTGCTTTAAGCGATCCCCCGAAGTCTGTTTGCGTTCCTGCGGCGCCTCTGATCCTAAGGCTTCACGAATGCACTTTCACCTATCCAGGCATGGAATCTCCCGTGCTCCATGAATGCTCCCTTACTTTGGAACCCGGCATTACGGGACTCGTGGGACCGACGGGTGCCGGCAAATCCACCGTATGTCATCTTCTGGTTCGACTCTATCCCGTGCCTCGAGGCACTTACACGGTGAACGGCCGCGACGTCAACGATCTGAGCCTCACCGACCTTCGATCTCTCATTGCCTATGTGCCTCAAGAAGGGGTTCTTTTTTCAGACACGGTGGCGGCCAATATCGCTTTTGGCAAACCCTACGCCGAAAGAAAGGATATCGAAGCGGCAGCTCGAGCCGCCGCCATTCACGAAGAAATCCTTGCCATGCCTTCAGGGTATGACACACGTATTGGGGAAAAAGGGGTGCTGCTTTCCGGTGGGCAGCGTCAACGAATTGCATTGGCTCGAGCCCTTCTGCTCGACCGGCCGGTTCTCATTATCGATGACGGTCTTTCCGCGGTGGATACCGAAACAGAGCACCTGATTCTGGAGCATCTAAGACGTTATTGCCGAGGCAAAACCTGTTTGATTATTTCTCACAGAATCGCCCAGCTCATGGACGCCGGCAGACTCCTTGTCATGGAAAACGGCCGTATGGTGGATGCCGGCACCCACCACGATCTTTTGGTCCGAAATGCCTTTTACCGAACCATTTACCAGCATCAGACTCGCTCCGAGTGCGTGCGTTGAGGTTTTATGCATTACGGTTACGGATACTTTGAAGAAGCTCAGCTGGGACGCATTCGAGATCTCAAACTGTGGAAGCGTCTGTTGAAAATCCTACGGCCGTATTGGAAACCCATTCTGGGAGCGGCCTTGCTCTCCCTTGTGATTTCCGCAGCCGGCTTGATCATTCCGTATCTAGTCCGGGTGGGCGTGGATCGATACATTACTGCGGAAAATTTGGCCTGGACAGACCGCTTGCATGGCCTACGCCTGCTCGCCTTGCTTTTTATTGGTCTTATGCTTTTGGGGTTTCTGGCGAACTTTTTTCAAGTCGTCCTTCTGGAGTGGGCCGGCCAGCAAGTGATGCACGACCTCAGACAACGCCTTTTTCATCATGTGGTGCATCTGGACGTGGCCTTTTTCAACCGACATCCCGTAGGGAAACTGGTAACACGATTGACCAACGACATTCAAAACATGCATGAAGCCATGACCTCGGTCGTGGTGACCGTTTTTAATGATTTTCTTCAGCTTTTCGGTATCCTGGTCATCCTGTTTTGGATGGATTGGCGCCTAACCGGTATGCTCTGTACAGTCATTCCCTTGATGGTTGTGGTGACTTTGTTGTTCAGCCGCCTGGCTCGAGAATCCTTTCGAGAGCTTCGAACACGACTGGCACGCATCAACGCTTTTTTACAGGAAGTTCTAAGTGGTCTTTTCATTGTGCAGCTTTTTCAAAGGGAACAAGACACAGCCTCCCGCTTTGAAAGCCTCAACGAAGCCCACCGTCTGGCTGCTTTTCGGCAAATTCACGTGTTTGGTGTTTTCATGCCGTTCATTGAAGTGGTCCATTCCACCACCGTGGCCATCATGATCTGGTATGGTGGTCGAAGTATTCTGAACGAATCCATGACTCTAGGAACTTTGATTGCCTTTCTGTCTTATGTGAGATTATGTTTTCAGCCTCTAAGGGAACTTTCCCAAAAGTATTCCATTGTGCAATCGGCTTTAGCCTCTGCCGAGAGAATTTTTGAATTGCTGGACACCCCAAAATCACTCTCCGAACCCTCCGCTCCCAAGACCCTCCCTCACGTACGCGGTGCGCTTACCTTTGAGCACGTCTATTTTAGCTACGATGATGACCGGTTCGTGCTTCAAGATGTCTCCTTTCATGTGGATCCAGGAGAAACTTTGGCGATTGTCGGGGCAACGGGAGCCGGCAAGACCACCTTGATTCATTTACTGGAAAAGTTTTACGAACCCACGCATGGCCGGATTCTCTTGGATGGCCATGATATGCGATGTTTGGATGTGCGATGGCTGCGTCGGCAAATCGGTTTGGTCATGCAGGACGTTTTTCTTGTGCCGGGAACACTTCGTGAAAACATCTGCCTGGATTTAACCTTGGATGCCAAGTCATTGGATCGCATCGTAGAACTCGCTCAGCTTGGCTCCCTGATTCGCCGTCTTCCTCAAGGATTGGAGACTCTCATCGGTCCAGGAGGCGTAGATCTTTCGGCGGGACAGAAGCAACTTTTGGCGTTTGCGCGCGTATTGGCACGAGACCCGAGGATCCTTATACTTGATGAGGCTACGTCTAATGTGGATTCATCCACGGAAAGAGACATAGAAGCTGCCGTGGAAAAGGTGTTGACGGGTCGAACGGCGATTCTTATTGCGCACCGGCTTTCCACGGTTCAAAGAGCCTCTCGAATACTTGTGCTGGAAAACGGCCGCGTGATGGAATCGGGGCGCCACGAAGATCTGCTTCGACAAAACGGTTATTACGCCAGACTCCTCCACAGCAGTCTGGTGTGTCGCTCGACGAAGGTTAATGGAGATTTTGAATCTTCAAACCGGTTTTCATTCTCAAAGTAAAGGAGCATGCCATGGCTGGCAAAAAGTTGAACCCGCTTAAGCTTTTCTTCCCACTTTTGTGCCTCACTTTTGGAATGGCCGGCTCTTCCCTGGCGCAACCCGCCCTGGAACAAATGGGAGGGTGGGAGAAGGGAAGCGCTTATAACCAATTGTATAAGGCCCAGGAACGGGACAAGATCAAGGGCACCATCGTGAAGATTCAAGAGGTCGTCCCTATGAAAGGCATGAGTCCCGGGGTGGCTCTGGTTTTGGAGGACAAAGATGGAGCGAAAACCGTGGTGCACTTAGGTCCACGATGGTTTATCGATCCCAAAACCATGGGCCTACAGGTGGGGGATACAGTCAAAGTGTCCGGATGCTGGGCCGATGTGGAAGGCCAAGAAGTGTTCATGGCATCCAAGGTGAAAAAAGGCGATCATTTTGAATTTAAGGTTCGACTCACCAAGGACGGGACACCGTTCTGGACCATGAGTCCAGAGGAATTGGCCAAAGAGACCGAAAAAGAATGAGCCGATGATCACCTTTCTGCTCGTCTTTGTCACCGTCTACACCACCATGCACGCGGTTTTTCTTTATCGCGTGCATAGCCTTTTTGAAGGCCGAAAGGTTTTGTGGGCGGTCCTTGTCATCTTTTCCATGGCCATGATTCTTGCGCCCATGGTATGTCGTCTTCTGGAACGAACGGGTTGGGAAACCCAGGCACGCCTTGTCGCCCATGTGGGTTATCCATGGATGGGATTTCTCTTCCTGGTCTTCTGGCTTTCCCTTTTTGTGGGAGTTGTCAACGGTTTCTTATGGTTTCTGCACCGTTTTGGTTATACCGGTGTGGCTCAGATGCCGGACAAGCCGGCCGCATGGTTTGTTCTTATCGTTGGGGGTATTCTTAGCATCTACAGCACTTTGGAAGCTCAAAATATCCGCTTGGAACGAGTGCGCTTGGAGACGGAAAAACTCCCTGCTCATGTGCCTCGTTTGCTTCTCGCTCAAATATCGGATGTGCATTTGGGCCTCAACGGTGCATATGCCCGCGCGGAAAGGATCGTTCAACTTTTACGGAACATCCGTCCTGATCTTATCATTTCCACGGGGGACTTTGTGGATGGAACACCTCATTCCCTTGACCCCCTGCTTCCTTTGTTCCAGGAGCTTCGTCCTCCTTTGGGCAAGGTGGCCATCGTGGGAAACCATGAATACTACGTGGGACTTCAAGAATCCATGGAATGGACACGACGGGCCGGGTTTCTTCTCCTCAGGGATAACGCAACGACGTTAGGTGGAGCTTTGAATGTGGTTGGCGTTGACGACACATGGAGAGATAGGCCTGAGACGGAATCGAGCCTGCTTAAATCTGCTTCCAATGGACTTTTTACGCTCTACCTCAAACACAGACCTCAGGTAAGTAAAGCCACTCTTGGGCTGTTTGACCTTCAGCTTTCTGGTCATACGCACCGGGGCCAGATTTTCCCTTTCTCTCTTTTTGTCGCTCTGATGTATCCTTTTTTCAACGGAACTTACGAACTGGGAGAGGGGTCCGTGCTTCATACGAATCGAGGCACCGGCACATGGGGACCTCCCATGCGCCTCCTGGCCGCGCCGGAAATCACCCTTGTGGAGCTGGTGCGAAAGCCGTGAAGTGCTTTGGGACTTGTCCGAGAACGAATTGATCCCGGAAAGCGCGGACGTCCCGCCCACACAAATGGCGGACCAGAAGCCAGCCATCTCAAGAAAAGAGACAGTTTCGGGCTGTAGGGGCGAGGCGGCGCCTCGCCCCTCCCTTGCAAGGGCATTAAACACCTTGGTATTTCAAGTTTTCGAACACGCTAGGAGCTTCATGCCGTGGCACTGGACATGGTTCTAAGCTTAGACTTTGACACAGGGAGGAAGGAATCGTGGACAAGAATCGATGGCTTTACCTTATCGGCGCACTCCTTTACGTCAATGTCACGACGCTTTTTGTCCTTGGCCTTTTGCTCAAATTTGTGATCCCCACAGGAAGTCGAGGCATGGGAGGGCCTCCCACCTTTCTGGGGCTGGCCCGCCATAGCTGGTCCGATATTCATGGAACCCTGGGAATCCTTTTCGTGGTGCTCACCGTCGTGCATATCGTCCTGAACTGGAATTGGGTGGTGCAATCCTCCAAACGCTACTTCCAAGACAAGTGGGCCAAGGCTCTGATGATCATGAGTGTGCTGTGGGTGCCGGTGGTTTTCATAAGCTGGATCGCCTCCCGATTCTGAACGATCAACAACAACCGCCATGCTGACGTCGGCGGGAAGAGAGGCTTCTAAAGCCGAAGACCCTCATCGTTCCAAGAAAAACTCTCCCCGTTCAAAACCAGTCTTTCCTTGGTGAACCACAAGGCCTCCTCGTCGGCGTCGCTTTTCTTCGCGGTCGAATCCTCGCTTTTACCTTTTTCGGTGGAAGACTTGCTGAAAATTTTCCCATCTTCGGCACGATTCATAAGGTATTGAGCGTACTTATGGATTCTTCGGACTTGCTCATCGGCAGAAATCACCGTCACCGAAAAGATCATGCTGATTGTGTAGACTTCCTGAGGGCTTCTGTCCTCTGCAAGCTTTTCTCGAACCAAGGAAACCGCAATTTGTCCTTGCCGCTTTTTCTTGAGAAACTTCTTTGTGGAAAGGGCGTCTTTGAATGTCAGCACCGTGACTTCGGGATGATGCGGTAAAGGAGCCATTTCGGAAGGCTCGAACTTTCTTTCCCCTTCTTCATCGATAACTCGCAGCTGAATTCTTAAGTTGTCGGCTATCCAGCGCGTGGGCAACAGCAGAGCCAGGTTGTCGCCTCGAAAGACGTTGAGGGGGTTCAGCCACGATTTATTTTCGGCAAGAAGCAGCACACGGTCAAATTCAGGCTGAATCTTTCGAAGAATATCGCGGTTTCGAAGCTGCCCGTAAAGCCATAACACATCGTAGTTCTTGATACGATCGTTTTTCAGCAAAACGTCCATGACGCGATGAAACACCTCATCCCGTGCTTCTAGAAGCAAGGCAGGGCCAACGGCGCGCATCAATTCAGGATCTTCAATGAAGGCCATGTACCCGTTGTCCATGTTCTGCAAGATGAGTCGCCCTGCCTTGTGGTGATCTCCTAAGCGCGCATAGTGCAGAGCGGCAAAGAGAATGTTCCCCCAGTCCTCATTGTCCGAATTGGCTAAAATCACTTCAAGGTCGTGACGGATCTCTTCCCGGGAAGCTTCCTGAATTTTCAGCATGATCTTATGCATGGCGGTAGAGGCCGCGAAAGGATCTTTTCTGAGAATGCCCTGATGAATGCTTTGAAAGCGCAGAAAACAGCTCAAAGCCTCCTTGTGGTTTCCCATTTCATAGGCGGCCTGTCCACGGTAATACCAATAAGGGGGAAACATCTGAAAAGAGCTTTCCAGCCTTTCCAATTTACGGAAACGGCGTTCGATATCGGGTTCTTTCAGGATAGCCGTGTAATCGGTCAGCTGCTTTTCGTTAAGGCGCCATTCGTCGGGTAGGTTGTATCGACGCATAAGGTCCCACGAGTATTTGAGCAGCTTCTTGTAAAAGTTGTTGATGCCTTGCAGGATGGTCGCTTCGATTTTCCACGCGGCTTCTTCGCGCTCTTTCTTGTAATCATCCATGTGGTCACGGTAGTTGAAGTAAAAAGAGCCCACATTGAGCATAGCGCTAAGGACACCCATGTAAGGGTTGAGGAGCAGGTCGCTCTCCAAGATGCGTTTTCGAAGGCGCTTTTTCAGTTCGGATTGAACGGTTTTTTCATAGCTGCGTGCAAGGTAGTTCCTTTCGTGTTCCTGTATTTTGGAAGTGGTGAGTAGATCCATGAGTTCCTGAAGCAGGCTGATAATGTCGGCGTCGGGTATCTTGTTGAGGTTCAGGTTGTTAATAATGGTGTTGTATTCCTGGTCCAGGACCACTTTGTCGTTGTAGGTGAGAATATGGGTTAAAGAGATGGCGATCTGATTCAAGGCTTGGAGTACCTGTAATTGAAGACGTTGGTCGGGGCTTTCTTGAAGTTGTTGGGCGTACGCGGAAGGTACCGCCACGGCAACCGGACCCACGATCATAAGGCCGACCCAGAGGATCAAAAAACATAGAATGCTTCCAAGGCGCACGTGGCATCCCTTTGTCGCCTCGTTTCCCCTACAGCTGGGTGCTTGTCCAAGAGTGAAAAAAGGTGATGGTTTTCCTCGGAGCGAGGGCCTCCGACCCGCCATATGTACGAAGGGGACCCCCGTGCTTCGAGGAACAAATGCCTTCACAGACACACTTCCAAGTGCTTGAACGGACGCGCTGATGTTACCCCGCACTTCTTGACCCTGTCGGGGCAAATCTGCGTGTTCAATCGGTCCTTTGCCACGACAGCCTTGTTCCCACTCAGCAAGGACATAAATGTCAATCTTTCCTACTTTTTGCTTGCCTCTTCCCATAGATTTTATTCACCTGTCTTCTGGGCTCGTCTTAAGTTCTTAAGAGTCAGAAAAATCCTTATCGAAAATCCCAATTCTCATGACCACGGCAGATCGCCACTGTGTCCATGCAGCACCACGGCGTGAGCCGAAAAAACCGCCCAGGCCGGATTCCCCTCCTTCACGCCCATGCGGCGGGCACTCTCGGAAGAGACAATAGCGCACAATTCCGTGCCGTCGGCAAGTTCCACAGTCACTTCCGTTGTCACCAGTCCCGCAAGGATTCGACGAATCGTTCCATGGAATCGATTTTCACAGCTCACCAAAGGTTCGTTAAGCCCCTGGACAAGGATCAGCCAAGGAGCCTTGACTTCTGCGACCATAAAGGTTCCTTCCCGAATACCAAGGCGACGAAGGCTGTCCAAAGTGATGACCGTATGAATGCGGTGGCCTCCAATGGTGAGCAGATTCACCGTAGCCTGAATATCTCCGCAAAGAACCTTGTCCACTCGGCCGTAAAAGGCGTTTCGAGCACTGGTTTGTCCGGCCGACTCCCGTTCAAGAAAAAGTCTCATCACGTGGTGAATGTCTTTGTCGGAAAAGGACGGATAAGGCAAAGGCGCTTTGGAGACGGTCGTCCCAAGAATTTTTTGCACGACCGGTAAAGGAATATGGCCTTTGAGAAGTTCCATGGCACGAGCTTTGCGGATCATCTCGGGCCCACCCAGATATGGAGCGTAGCCGCAAGCTTGGGCTCTCTCGTAAAATTTTCGGCGAACAAAAGCGGCATCCAGCAGCAGAGATCCTTTCACCTGCCCCTGAAACCCAGGGTCTTCCACAAGAGCTCGAATGTCTTGAAGGCCGTGACGCGAAACATCGACAAGACGCTCAAACGAACCATGGCGGCTCCTCTCACCTCGGAGAACCACGGATCGATTTTCCCAGTCGATATCCTCAAAAGGATTCAAACGAAGCACCTCATTAAGTTTGGCGCCCGTATGGCGAATGAGCAGGAAAATAAGAAAGATCCGCAGTCTTGCCGTACGATGGGTCGAAGTCTCCTCGACCCATCGGCGGAAGGACTCCTCCAACCGCCGCAGCCCTTCCGTATCCAAGCATTCCGTGCGACTGGAACGGACAGTCGTACGGCGGCTCTCGGTTTGACGGCCATCGGGATGCTTCACTCGGGATTTGGGGCTCATGAGGAGTTCCTCTTTCCGAACATCCTTCCTTTTTGCCTGGAACCCGCCACCAAGAAGATGTCTGTTTCTTCTCCCAACTCTTAAAAAAGTCTTTGTTCCAGCTTTCTTACCATCTGAACATCATAGGACGCCCTATGTATCACAACTGGCCCTTTTTACGCCACAAACAGCAGTGCTTTCGCCAAGCCTGAATCCGCTTGGGAAAGCGTTTCCAACCCGATAGATTTGTCACGACTTAATCGGGTCATGCATTGTGTCATGGGAGACTGATCAGCAGCAGTCCACACCGGCGCACTGACATGTCCGCCATCAGCACATCCCCTATCGATGGCGAAACGTGTCAGGGAAACTGGTTCGGACAGAGGCGGTGTTCTTGCCTTAAAATCATCCAGAGGGTTCACAGGGGCGTGTGCATGGGTCTGTCCCCGCCAATGCGGATCACGACGGCACTGGAAAAAGAAAAGAATACCCTCGTGAAACCCACTGCTCGATTTAGGCTTCCGCAGACTTCACAGGGCTTGATCCTTTAAAGAACCCCCTCTATAATGACACGAAAGAGTTCGTTTTCGTGTCAGACTAGAAGACGATCTTTTAGACAAGGGGGAGAGGGTATGTTTTTTCCTACGGCAGGCATTGAGGTGGCTCCATGGATTCCACCCCTGGTGGCTTTTGGCATCTCTTTTTTTACGTCCATGGGCGGTGTTTCCGGAGCGTTTCTCCTGTTGCCTTTTCAGGTGTCTGTTTTGGGCTATACAGCTCCATCGGTAAGTGCCACCAATCAGTTGTTCAATATCGTGGCGATCCCCAGCGGGGTTTATCGCTATTGGAGGGAAGGCCGCATGGTGTGGCCTCTGACGTGGGTTGTGGTCTTCGGCACGCTCCCCGGTGTTCTCATTGGAGCTCTGGTCCGCGTCGCGTACCTTCCCAACCCGAAGCACTTTAAGCTTTTTGCGGCCGGTGTCCTGCTTTACATCGGTCTGAGAATGATGCAGGATCTGCTCAAGAAAGACTCGAAAGGGAACACAAAAGCTAATGCCGAAACGAGGTTTCAGGAAATGGTACGCCGTCACCGAACCTTGGCGGCTCAAGCCGGTGAAGGTGCTGTGCAGGCGCTTCCAACAGTCAAGGTGACCCATTTTACCAGCCGTCGGCTCGGCTACACTTTCTATGAAGAATCCTATGATGTGCCCTTTTGGGGCATTTTTGCACTCGCTTTTATCGTGGGCATTGTGGGCGGTATCTACGGCATCGGAGGTGGGGCCATCATTGCTCCGTTCTTCGTGAGTTTTTTCAAGCTGCCTATTTACACGGTGGCCGGAGCGGCACTCATGGGCACTTTTGTTACATCTGTGGCCGGAGTAGCTTTTTATCAGGCTATGGCTCCCTTTTATTCCAACATGTCCGTAGCGCCGGATTGGTTTTTGGGCCTACTTTTCGGCCTTGGCGGCATGGCGGGGATGTATCTTGGAGCCCGCTGCCAAAAATACGTTCCGGCACGAGCCATCAAATGGATGCTTGCCGGGATCATCGTCTCTACGGCGGCAAAGTATGTCATGGATTTCTTACGGTAGGACGAAATCGGTCGACGCACCTCTCCAGCTTCTCATAGGCCCGCGCGCTCACAACTTCAGCCCCCACAGAGCGCACGTGTTCGGATTTCAACGAGTCAAGATCACCGGTGCCCTCATGCCTTGGTGCTTTTCAGATTGAGAAGGAAGAGGTTGGATCAATGAAAGAGGTAGTATAGGAGTAATGCTAAGGCGGGATTGATAGAGCAAACCCATTCTGTAACGATGCCGGAATCCCTCAATTGGTGCCTTTCAGGGCTTTTGATCTCCCGATTCATGAAACTCGCCGCTGATAGGTGCGCGACCAGTTGCGTTCAAGGTCGCTCTTGGCGCAAACGAGCCTAGTGAAAAGCCTTCGGCCTCTTTCAGCGAACCCGGCCCCCAAGTTCGTCGGTCCCAGATTTTTGCGGGTGCTCCACTTTCTTTGCAGACCCTGAAGCAGTCTTCTCAGTCCTCGATCCAGAGCCGTGAAAAGGCTCGGCGCCAGCATTCGAGTGCTATCTGGTGAAATGTGCGCATCCAATGGGCTTTTGGGCTTTCGTTCATGGATTGCCCTTCATTCTCGCGCGCTCAGTGTGCGAAGCACAATCTCTTGCAATCCTTCTCTCGCAGCAAAAGAGGTATGGTGCGGGCTCGGTATCGAAAAATCCAAGTGATTAAAGCGCCGATAACGGGGGCGGCCCATTCTCCCATGGGGTGCAGGGGAAGAGCCCAGTGGATTCGATCATGCATCCACACACCTTCAGGCAATTCATGAAAAGTGTGGGTATGCACCCAGAGTCGATACGGACCACGGATTTGCACGTCCACAAAACGATGGGGTGGATTCCACTCGGTGATACGGGTCCTCCAGGCGAAGGGAATACCGAAAAGGCGCAATCGATAATCAATTAGGGTTCCAGCCCCCATGGCAATGGGTAATGGAGTGAGGATTCGAAAGTGCAAGGCAGGTGGAGTGATGCGCTGCAAATTGGCCGCGTCGGCAAAAAAAGAAAAAACGGTTTCCATGGGATAGGTAAGATGGATTTTTGTCTCAAAAATTCGTACCTTCAGGCCTCGACCTAACGATCCAAAGCCCCTTTCGGCGACTGTTTTTGTGAATTCTTGCGATAGAGGGGTCATTATTGTAAAAGTTCGATTTAACTTTGAGCTTAGGTGAGCTGGAGAGGAGGCCTTGCGCATGGAAGATTTACTCCGTGGTTTTCCGGTGATCGTTGAGCTGCCTGTGGTTTGGGGTGAAATGGATGCCTTTCAGCATGTGAACAACGTGGTGTACTTTCGGTATATGGAAACAGCTCGTATCGCCTACTTTCTCAAAATGAACTACATGAAAATCATGGAAGAAACCGGACTGGGACCAATTCTCGCCTCCACACAATGCCGCTACCGGATGCCCCTAACCTACCCGGACACCGTTTCCGTAGGGGCCCGTGTGCCCGACCTGGATGTGGACCGGTTCCGTATGGAGTACCGTATCGTCAGTCATCGTCACCAAAAAATTGCGGCCGAAGGCGATGCCACGATTGTTTCTTACGATTATCGAAAGCGCACCAAAGCCCCGCTCCCGGAAGTCGTACGACGCTACATTTTAGACCTCGAGGGGCAAACGGTCTAGAAAGATGCCGAATCGTCACGAGGCGCTCTGGTTTTCCTAGGCGTGTCGCTCTTGGCCTGTGGCCCACGAAGGCTAAGCACTTTGATGCTTGCCCGTGATTTTTTCTGGGTCTGTGGGGTTGTGCCCCTACGAGCGCACCTGAGAATTCTTTGCCGGGAGTGCGGACCTTGTTCGCATCATGAGCGTGACAAAGATGTGCGCTTCAAAGAGAGATATGGCCGTGTATCGTTGTCGGGTAATCTCGTAAGTTTCCCCCATTTTCCGACTGTAAGGGTGGACCTGCGTGTCCGCCCCAAGGCTTGGGGCGCCTGAATACCTTAAGGGCGGACTCATCGGTCCTTCCCTGAAAGCGTTTGCGAGAATTTTTGCTAAGTCCGTAGGCGCTCCACCCCTACGGGTGTGGCCAAGAATTTTTACTGGAGCCGCGGCCATTCCACCCCAAAAGAACTTACCCGAGATTTTTGCTGGGGGCGTCGGCAGCACAGGCTCGGCCAATTGTGTGGAAAATTCTCCATAGGGAAGAGCCACTGTCATCTTAACCACAATAGAAGGGCTCCCTGTGAGAGTCCATAGACGTATGGAAGATTTTTCAAGGGCATGCGGCTTGCCGGTTAGAACTCGCACAGAAGCCTGCCAGACCTCGGTATCGTGGTTCCCCCATGGGGTCTTTACGGCCTCGTTACCTTTGAAGGTAAAGCTTATTTCGAAAATTCTTCTGCCATCCGTGACTCGTAGGAAGTTGGGCTTGCCATTTTCTCGAAAGTGATAAAGAAAACGATAGGCACCTCCCAAAGGATCCATGGTACCGGCTGGAACCTGAAGGGTTCTTCGCAGCCTCCCGTTTTTGAACACATTCACTATGTTTTGTTCAGGCGCAAAAACAAAGGTTGTGGTTTTTGTGTTTTTTCGACCTTCTCGGGTATTTTCCTGGTATTCTAACGGGACGGCACCATCGGCAAGGAGTCGGGATTTTGCCGTGATTCTTAGTCGATACAGGGCGTCCAAGACGGCGTGGGTTTCGCCTTTGAGGTGCACCAAGACTTCTTCGTCGGATTGATGGCATTGAAGCTGTGCCTTTCCGGCGGGCATTCCGTTCCAAAAAATGCTGTAATTTAGGCTGGGGCACTTAACCGCCCCTTGGGTATTCTGCTTGGAGTAAACCTCAGCCATCCCGTTGCATGTCGCAAGAAGAACGAAGATGAGAACAGAAAGGAACTCCATAGCATGTCGGTTATTCGGTTGATTTTGACCTGTGTCGCATTCTATGCGCTTTACTGCGTGTTCTTGTTTTTTCTGCAACGTCATCTCATTTTTCCCGCGCTGTTTGTCGGCACGCCTGATGTTTCTTACGTCCCACAGTTTGTCGAACCCCTCTGGGTGGATATTCCTGGGGCGAAAGTCGAAGGATGGCTGCTGCGAAGCGAATCTTCCGAAAACGTTCCAAAACCCCTGGTGATCTATGCGCACGGTAACGGAGAAGTCATCGATATGTGGCCGGATACCTTTCGTGGGTTGACGCGTCGCGGATTGCATGTGCTTCTTCTGGAATATCCCGGCTATGGTCGATCCACGGGAAGGCCTTCCCAAAAAACCATCACCCAGGCTTTTTGCGCCGCTTATGACCTCATGAGGCAAAGACCCGAGGTGGACTCAGCCAAGGTCATTCTTTTCGGTCGATCCATCGGCGGTGGAGCCGTGTGTGCTCTAGCTTCCCAAAGACCTTCTGCAGCTCTCATTCTTCTGTCCACCTTCACCAGCCTACGGCCTTTTGCCCGTAGGTATCTGGCTCCAAGCTTTCTCGTGCGAGATCCTTTTGATAATGAGTCCGTCGTCTCTTCTTACTCGGGGCCCGTGCTCATCGTCCACGGCACCCACGATTCCGTGGTTCCCTATTCCCATGGGAAATCCTTGGCCCAAGCCGCCCGTCATGGCCGATTTCTCTCTTATGAAGCCGATCATAATGACTGTCCTCCAGATTGGGAAGCCTTCTTTGATGCCATGGTGGAGTTTCTTCGAGAAACCCATGGGCTTTCAAAGTCCTAAGAGGAACCATCGTGACGTGCCCGTGATTCAGGGGGAAGGACTTCGAAAGAGCTTTGGTTCCGTGGAAGCCGTCTCCGGCATTTCTTTCCATGTGGACGAAGGAGAAATCTTTGGATTGCTCGGGCCCAGCGGGGTCGGCAAAACCACAACCGTCAATATGCTCACGGGTCTGGCTCGCCTTGACGCCGGAACCGTGATGATCGCTGAAAACGACTACTCACGAAACCCTAAAACGACTCAGCATCGGATCGGTGTGGCGCCGGATGAAAGCAATCTTTATCCGGAATTGACCGGCTTTCAAAACCTGTGCTTCTGTGGAGCGCTCTATGGAATGCCCCGCCGGGAATGGGAACGACGTGGAAGAACTTCTGAAGGCTTTGGGCCTGGCGGACGCCGCTCATAGAAAATTCGGCGGTTATTCCAAAGGGATAAAAAGCTAACTGACCCTGGCGGCAGGGATCATTCATCGGCCTGCCATTCTTTTTTTGGACGAACCTACGAAGGGAATTGATGTAGCCAGTGCTCGCCATGTCCGTCAGCTCATCGCCCATCTCCATGAAGTCGGCACGACCATCTTTCTGACCACCCACTACATCGAAGAAGCGGAAGGGGTCTGCCACCGCATCGCTTTTCTCGTCTCGGGTCGCATCGTCCGAATGGATTCGGTCGCCAACCTGTTGCAGCCGGTCAAGGATCATTTTGTGCTGAACGTCCACGGTGTTCAGGATATTTCAGGCGCACTCCTTGAAGATGGTCGCGGCATGTTTTCCAGAGTCACTTTTTCCTTGGAAAACGGGAAGCTTTTGCGTCTTGAAGCCGCCGACCCATTCGTGTCGGGCCTCTGGTGCGTGCGCTGAAAGACGGTGGCGTGGAAGTTTTGGGAGTCCGACTGGGTCGACCGTCTTTGGAAGATGTCTTTGTGCAGGTGACCGGCCTGGCCGCGGAAGCTCTGAAAAGGGAAAAAGAAAAAGCTATGGAAGGAGGCATTGCAATGAGAACGGCCGTTGCCTTCTGGAACATTCTGCTGAAAGACATGCGCACCTATTACCTCAAGCCCCCCAACATCAGCTGGGGAATCATTTTTCCCTTGGCGTGGACCACCATGTTTTTCATCAAAACCGGCGAAAGCCTGCATCACATTCGCCAGATTCTTCCCGGTATCGTGGCGGTCTCCATTCTTTTCGGCACCACCTCCATGCCGGCGGTCACCGTCACCTTTGAAAAGAAGAATCGGTCCTTTGAACGCCTGCTTTTGGCTCCCATTTCCTTGATGCATCTCATGCTTGCCAAGACAAGCGGCGCCATTCTTTTCGGCGTTGCCAAGGCGTTCGTTCCTGTGATTCTTGCCGCCTTTGTTACCGATCTAACCCTGGTGTCTTGGTGGTTTTTTGGAGCCGCCGTGGTCCTGATCGCCGTGGCTTCGACTTTTCTGGGGCTTTTCATCGCGGTGCTGTCAGGGACGTCTTTAAATCTCAGACCTTTTCCAACTTCTTTCGGTTTCCCATGATCTTTTTGTGCGGGTTGTTCTTTCCTGTGGAACGTCTGCCATTGCTGCTTCGACCCGTGTCCTATCTCCTACCGCTCACGTACGGCGCGGATGTGCTGCACGGAGCTGTCAACGGACGAGCGGTCCGACCCGTGGCCTTGATTCTTTCGGTGCTGGCTCTTTTCCGTGCGGCGCTCTTTTTGGCAAGCCTTGGGAATATCAAGAGGAAATGGATTCTCCAAGAGGGCGCCACATCCCGTGCCCCTACCACTTGGCCTGAAATGGCTCATTCTCAATTGTGGGACAGCCTCTTCACCATCGTTGGAAACGCCTTGAGGAAGGAACCTTCCTCCTTGTGGAGGTGTTTTAGTGGTGGGGCTTGCGCCGGCACCTCGACCGGAAGAGAGTCGGGAAGGCTCACCCTACGCTGAAACTGCAGCTTTACTGTCCACATTTTCTCGGACCGGGGTGTCAGCCTGAAAGCCAGCCGTGAGTCGTGCTCTCGGACTTCATGACCCGCCACGTCGCCGCCGCCGCCAAGACCAGAAGCACGGCATCTCGAAGAGCACTGATTTTCATGGAAGAAAATCCACTCCCTTCACCCCCACCAAAACAACCGCAATCCACATCTACCCCGCGAAGGATATTCAATAGGAGAGAGACCAAAAATATGAACAAAAGTCCCGTAGTTGTTGTGAGAGCGCCGGGAAGCCATAATCCGGCCATCAAACAAACCCCAAGCACCGCTTCCAGCCATGGAAGCACCAGAGCAACGGGATTCACAGCCCAGGATGGCAAAATCCGATAATTGTAAATCGTTTGAGCAAAATCCAATGGATAAAGGATTTTTTCGTAAGAAGCGTAAAGAAACACAAGCCCTAACACAAGGCGCATAGCCATCAAGGCTTTTTCTTGAATTCGGACGGACTTTGCTTTGAGGCCGTCTCCCTGTGTCTCATGGATCCCTTTTAAAGACTCATCAAGGTTTATGGAAGGTGTTCGAGGCTTAGTCTCGGCCTGGACCGTCCCTTGGCAAGATCCTTCACACAGCAGCGATCCGTTGCCGCACCGATCGGTTTCTAACTGAATGACAGCGTGATCGATGCCGAATTGGCGCCGTAAGGCCTCTTCGGCCAGACGTCGTACATTTTCACCTTCGCTGAGCTTTTGATCCGGAATCACCAAATGACAAGAAAAGGCGATGCTGGAAGAGCTGACGTACCAGGCATGGAGGTAATGGGCGTTGAGTACACCCGGCACAGCCTCGAGAGCTTTCTTGACCGCCGTGACGTCCACATGGCGTGGTGCAGCGTTCATAAGCACAGCAACAGCTTCCTGAAGCAGGCCCCAGCAGTTTCGAAGAATCAAAGCCACGATAATGATGGAAAGCAAGGGGTCCAGCCAGGCCCACGGTTTAAAAAGAAGGACCGCTCCATTGATCAAGACCGCGACCGAGGTTAAAAGATCCCCCAGCATATGCAAAAAAGCCCCGCGCACGTTCAGGTTGTGCGCTGCATCCCGATGTAACAGCAGCGCAGACAGGCCGTTTCCAAAGACGCCTACCGTCGCCAAGGCTATGACCCATGGAGCGGAGACCTCCTGAGGATGGCGGAATCTTTGCAAAGCCTCAACGAAAATGACGGAGCACGCGCCGACAAGGATAAGGACATTCAGGAGGGCGGCGAGTATTTCCACACGCCGAAAACCAAAGGTATGGCGCGTGGTCGCTCCTTTTCGTCCGACTCTCCACGCGATGTAGGCGATCAGCAGCGCAGCGAAGTCGCTGAAGTTGTGAGTGGCATCGGAAAGAAGGGCCACGCTGTTGGCCAAAATGCCGCCGGCCACCTGAGCCGATGGGATGAGGAGGTTGAGGAGCATGGTCAAAAGCAAGCGTCCTCCGGAAACCTCTCTCCCATTCGAACAAACATGCTCACTTGACACTATTTCCTCCGAAGCTCTTCAACGGCGGACCAACGTGTCCGCCCCATTGACAAGAACCTAGACGGAACACCTTCTGTCTTCAGCCATGCGCATCCCATCTACAGGGCGAACGATGCGGCCGCCCCATCACCAAGGCCGTCTGACCAGACCCATGGGCTATCTTTTAACAGACTCCGTTCATACTCAAGTCCCAGTTTAAGCCTGTTACAGCATCCATTACGGCTGCGAAGCCACGGGAAGCCCGTTTTTCAGCCATTCGGTCCATCCGTTCACCAAGACCCTTACCTGAGTATACCCTTGAGCCATCAGGGCCGCCGCCAATTGTCGGCTCAAATTACAGCCCTCATCACAGTAAGTGATAATGGGCGTCTCTTTGGGAATGTTTGCCAAAACCCTCGAAGTCCATTCTTCAAAAAACATCCAGGGAAGGTTTAGAGCCTTTTCAATATGCCCGCTTTGGTAGGCCTCGGGGTGTCGAGCGTCCAAGAACACCGCCTGTTCCGTAAAATAAAGGAGCTGGGCTTCTTCAAGGGAAATTTCCAAACCACCCATCTGGACATCTGCGGATGGCTGAACCCGGTCACCCAACCAAGGAAGACTGTCGGATCGAAAGCTGTTCACCACAAAGGCTAAAACCAAAGCCACACCCATAAGCCCCAGAGCTTGGCGGAGAGCTCGGCTCCATGGATTTACCCAAAACCTACGATTGTCCACGACCATGGTTTTACCTTTGGAGTTTACCTTGAGGCGCTTTCTGAAAAGATGAGCCGGTTCCAAAATAAGCGCACCGTAAAGGCCGGAAGTCAAGAGCCTTTAAAAGTGCCTCAAGGTCACCTTGACGGTTCTTTCTGTCAGCGGATTTTGGTTTTTAACTCCTCCAATTCCCGGCGCATGCAGACCACGTCGTCCATAAGGCGCGCTACGGCTTCGTGAAGGTTCATACCTTTGAGATAATCGGTGAACCAATGCCGGGTTGCCAGGCAAATCTTGACCAACATGAGCATCACCGGAACCTCGATCAAGACACCGACCACCGTGGCCAGAGCTGCTCCGGAAGACAAGCCGAAAAGAAGGGTCGCCGTCGCGATAGCCACTTCAAAATGATTGGAGGCACCGATCATGGCCGAAGGCGCCGCATCTTGATAATCAAGTTTCAAGAGTTTTGACAGTCCGTAGGCAACCCAAAAAATGAAATTTGTTTGAATGAAAAGGGGAATGGCAATCCAGAGAATGGTGAGCGGATTGCCCACAATGACGTCACCCTTAAAAGAAAAGAGCAAGATCAGCGTGATGAGCAAAGCGATAATGGTTACGGGGGTAAGGATGTGAAGGAACTTGGTTTCGAACCATTCGACCCCCTTGGCACTGATAATGAGTTTTCGGGACAAATAACCGGCCACCAAGGGCAAGGCCACATAGATGCCGATGGAAAGCACCAAGGCCTGCCAAGGCACGGGAAGGCGCCCCACCCCCAGCAGAAAGCCTCCCAAAGGGCCGTAGAGAAAGAGCATGGTGAGGCTATTGATGGCCACCATCACCAGGGTATGGCCGTCGTTGCCTCGAGCAAGATAGCCCCAGACCAAAACCATGGCCGTACACGGGGCGATTCCCAATAGAATGCAGCCCGCCAAATAGCTTCGCCAAAGGGGCACCTCCAACATCTTGACACCTTCATGAAGCACCACCGTGCCCACACCATGAGCGGCCCCGACGGGTAGATTCAATCCTATGGGCATTTTGACATAATCCACGGCGTTGGGGCCTATGAACCCCTTAAAAACGTAACCTAAAAAAAACAAGGCAATGCCATACATGGTGAAAGGCTTGACGGCCCAATTGACGAAAAGCGTCAGCCCTACGGGCTTCAAATTCTTGCCGGCCATGAGAACTTCGCCGAAGTCAATCTTAACCATAATGGGATACATCATGAAAAAGAGACACACAGCAATGGGAATGGAAACCACCGGCGCCTCCCCCACGTAGATGGCCAGCCTATCCAAGGAGCGCGCCACGCCAGGAGCCAGCCGCCCCAAAAGAATGCCCACCCCAATGCACAAAAGAACCCAGACGGAAAGATACTTTTCAAAAAGACTGAGACCCCGCCCTTCCTTTTTGATCTTGCCACCCGCCGTCATGACCTCAGCCCCCATTTTCTCTCAAGAATTTAAGTATATTTAATTCTAGGAATGTGTTTCCGAACGTTTTCGCTTTTGCCATCTTTCGGTATCCTCCGGCTTTTTCCTCGACTCTAGAACGGATTTTTCAAGTCACATTACCAAGGTTTCATATAAAGAGCGCCACTTCCTGTCAAGACCCCTTTTTGTTTGAACGATCCTAGGATTCCGGATCACAAAAGAGGGTTGACAAAGCCGTCTACATTGCTACATGGTAATACAACCGCATGGCGGCCAACGGTTTTTGAATGGCGTCTGCTCAGGAGGGTTCTTCATGGCTCGCATCAATTTCAGCTCCACCAAGGTTTCTTTGGAACAGGCTCAAAGTCCTGAAGAGGAAGAAAGTCAGATTCAATGGTCGGAAATTTGGAAGCCTTTGAGTGTTCTAGTAATCACGTTTCTTGTTCTTTTTTGGCTGCCCCTGGAAAGTGAGCGATTTCGAGGCGCCGTTTTGGAATCTTTGACTTTGGCCAAGTGGTACGCTCAGGAGCATGTCCTGCTTTGTTTAGTGCCGGCCTTTTTCATTGCCGGAGCTATTTCCTGCTTTGTTTCTCAAGCTGCTGTCATGAAATATCTGGGCGCAGGCGCCAAGAAGGTCTTGGCGTATGGTGTCGCTTCGGTTTCCGGAAGCATTCTAGCCGTGTGTTCTTGTACCGTGCTTCCTCTCTTCGCCGGGATTTGGAAGCGAGGCGCCGGGCTGGGCCCCGCTATCGCCTTTTTGTATTCGGGGCCGGCCATCAACGTTCTGGCCATTGTGCTCACGGCCCGTATCCTTGGCCTTCCTTTGGGAATCGCCCGAGCCGTGGGAGCCGTCCTCTTCAGTATGATCATTGGGCTTTTGATGCATCTCATCTTTCTCAAAGAGGAAAAAGCCAAGGCGGTTGCGGCCCTTCACATGCCCACTCCGGAAGTGGAAAGACCCTTGTGGCAAAATGTGCTCTTCTTTGCCACCATGGTCGGGGTGCTCATTTTTGCCACATGGGGACAACCGACGTCGCCCGTGGGTTTTTGGAACGTCGTCTACAGCATCAAATGGTCCATTTGCGGGGCTTTTGCCTTGCTTTTGGGCTTTCTTTTGGTGCAGTGGTTTCACGTAAAGGTCTATAAGATCGTGCTTTCCGCGGTTGTGGTGGCAGCCCTGGGCTTGGTCTTTCCTCATCAACCTTCCATCGCGTTTTCGGCGGGTATTGTCCTTTTCACCATAAATCTGGTCACGACTCGTGGAGAGACCGAAACCTGGTTCCTCGCCACATGGGACTTCACCAAACAGATTACACCCCTTCTCTTTGGCGGAGTCCTTGTGGCCGGGCTTTTGCTCGGTGGTCCCCACGGTGATGAGGGTCTCCTTCCTTCTCGATGGGTCAGCGGTCTTGTGGGGGGCAATTCCCTGGGAGCGAATCTGTTCGCCGCGGTCGTCGGCGCCTTCATGTATTTTGCCACCTTGACAGAAGTGCCTATTCTGCAGGGATTGATGGGAGCCGGCATGGGCAAGGGGCCCGCTTTGGCCTTGCTGCTTGCCGGCCCGGCGTTGAGCCTTCCCAACATGCTGGTGATTCGAAGTGTTCTCGGAACCTGGAAGACCGCGGTGTTTGTGTCCCTTGTGATCGTCATGTCCACCATCGCAGGTCTCGTTTTTGGAGCCTATTTCTAAGCTTCTCACCAGTGGCCAAATGTTTTCATGAAGGCTCCGGGTTGAGGCTTTCCACAAAGGCTCGAATTTCGTCTCGAACACGCCGATAAGGCACCATGGCCTCCTCTTCCGTGGCGGCTCCGGCCGCCAGAAGAGGAGGATCGTCAAAAGGCACGTGCATACGTCGAACACTGGCCGGAAAGAAAGGACAGGCTTCCTGAGCATGGCTGCACAGAGTCACCACATAATCATAATTTTGGACCGGAAGCTCATCCAACGATTTGGGTTTTTGCCCTCGAATATCGATCCCCACTTCCTCCATGGCCTTGACGGCTCGAGGATCCAGCCTTTGGGGATTCAGCCCCGCTGAAAACGGTTCAAAAAGGTCGCCTTTCAACACGCGCGTCCAGGCTTCCGCCATCTGACTTCGACAGGAATTTCCCGTACACAAAAACAGAATCCGTTTGCGTTCCGCCACGGTGCCTCCTTTGCTTTTAGTTGGTTTCACTCGTTGAAATCAAAGGGTTCAAGGTACATTTGTAGCGCATGCCGCTGTTCCGAACTCAGGTGCGGACAGTCTTCAGGACCGCGGCCTCCTTCCGCTACCTGAACGGCAAAAACGGTGCATGTGGCATATCCGCATTCGCGACAATTGGTCTTGGGAAGGTGCTTTAAAATGGTAAGAACCTGCGGTTTCTTGATCGGTTCATACTTGGGAGTGAGTTGTGATCGTCTTTCCCAAATGCTGTTGATCTCATCCTGTAGCCATTGAAGAATCTTGTCCGCTTCTTCCGGTTCCTTGATGGCGTTGATGGCGATTTCTCGAGGGTGGACGGTAATGAGCTTGCCATGCGCCTTGAAGGTCACGGACGGAGGTTCTCGCGTAAATTGGGATCCTCCTAAGACGGCGTTGAGGTACGGAATCACTTTCCCCACGTCCTGATCCAAATGCGCGATGCAATGAAGCGACTGAAAGCTTGGATTGCATTCGGGACGAAAGATTTCTTTGCGGTAGCTTCGAAGTAGCATAAGGCACCTCCTTGGTTCCAGGCACCCGCCAGGTGGAAACGGCTCCTTGAAAGGCACTAGAAGGGAACCTTTCAGGCCGTTTCCCAAAAAATTCATAACGCAGCACGAAAAAGCGGAAGTCAACCGCAGCATGCAGGCCTGAAAAAGGGCGTCTGGTGAAAGACGTTTACAGGCCTCCCCGACGGCCGCCTTGAGTTTTGGGTTTCCCGTTCGAGGTGAAAATTCTTTTTCTTTTCGATTCCCAGATCCGTGAGGACCCCATAGGCCTTCAAAGGCACTTCGGTGTGTTCTTCAAGAAGCCGCCTGAATCCACGCCAAGACCTCCTCTTTTTTCGGGATCTTGCCCACGGATTTCACTTCGCCGTTGATGACGACAGCCGGCGTGCCGAAAACCCCATAGCCAGCGATTTCCATGGCATCGGTGACATGCGCAACGGCCGCCTGCACACCGGATTCGGCCACAGCTTCTTTGACCACGGCTTCCGTCTGCTGACATTTCTTGCAACCAGGCCCAAGGACTTTAATCTCCATGCGTCACCTCCTCACACGCCCCGCCTTCGCCTCCCGCCGTTCTTGAGACTCGTTCAAGAAAAAAGCCGCACCGAAAAAGCAGGACTTCAAGTAAAGTCTCCAGCTTCCTTAAGAGCCTGCAGCAGCCTCTTTTTCAATTGCGGTCTCATGGGAATGCGCCCGCAAAACAACACCCGACCCTTCACCACCAAACCAGGGACGCTCTGAATTCCCATTTCTCCTATGGCCACAGGATCCCGAACGAGATGCACGTTGACGGAAAGCTTTTCCTCACTCAGGATTTACATCACCGTCTTTTCCAAAGCATCATACTGAGCGCATCCAGGCCCCACTACGAGAACGATGGGGTTTCCGCCATCGGGTCTTCCTTTACAAGCTGCCCCACAAACCGCTGCCATTCTCGAAACAAAGCCTCCGCATAGGCCTTTCGGGCCCCCAAAGGGATTGAGTAGTCTTGCGCCAGTCTCTGCAGCAATGTTTCTTGAACCTGTCGAAAGGGCGACCTGCAAAGGATTCAGCCAGTTCCTAGAGAGCCTCATCAAGACCGACCAAGCCCACCCCCTGTCCCCCTATACGAAGCCGCCTTATAGACTTCATTGGGCCCCTGTTCCTTGTCGGGAGCAAATGGCTTCACGATCCAGATGGGGAACTTTGCGTAAAAGCGCCTGAATTTCGGGATCCTCGTTAAGCCAATGCTTGAGGCTTCCGAGAAGCGTGGCGGCATAAGGGCTGCTGTGTCCGTCGGCAGGCCGATAATTGACCCAGAGGCCGTCTTTTCTTTTTTCCACAAGCCCTGCATCTTCGAGGATCTTGAGGTGCTTGGAAACGGTAGGCTGCGCCAATCCAAGTGCAGCTTGAATTTCGCAGACACACAATTCCCGACGATTGAGCATCTTGAGAATCTTGACTCGATTAGGGTCTGAAAGGGCCTTCATGACTCGAATAAAGTCCCTCATGCGCAACCCCTCTTTTTACACATGCCGATATGGCAATATACCGAATGAAGAATCCTGTCAAGGGATTCTTGTGCAACGGGCTTTCAGAGCACCGGTGTGATATGAAAAGCAGTATCGATGTTTTGTAAGGATTCCGAAGAGCCCAGCACCACCACGCGGCCTGTGTGACGCACTTCAGCCAGCACTTCGCCGAAGGAATGAAAGTCTTCCGGTGTGGTAGCCAGCACTTCCTCGCGCATGCGTTGTCGGGATGCTTCATCATCCCCGGCAAGATACCTCATAAAAGCCGTCAATCCCTTGGCATCGGGCAACAAGTGTCGATCCAGGTCTCCAATGACCCCGATGATGGCTTTGGTGAGTTCGTCCTGGTGAAGATCGATGGTTCTTAAAAATTCGGCACATTGGTCGTAGGTTTTCAAAGTTCTGTCCACGTTGGGATCCCTGTAGGAAACCAGAGTCAAGTCACCGGAAAATCTATCCAATTGACTGAAGGCTCCATAGGCGCCTCCCTGAACACGGATCCGGTCCCAAAGGTAAGCGGTACGCAGGTAATGGCTGACCACCAAGGCCGATCCTCGAAACCGAAATCCTGCCTCTCGTAAGCTGACACCTTTGGCCACGTAGTTGACACGCAGAGGTCCGGTAAAGCCTTCCTTGGAAGGCAGGTCCTGCACATGCCAGGCAGCAGCCTTGGTCTCATGGGAAGGAAAACTCGCCAGAAGTTCTTCCAAACCTGAGGCGAGCTCTTTCCAAGAGGATGCATCCACGGTGACGTTGGCTCGAAGGTTTTTTGAAGAGAGGATCAATTGACGGACGTATTCCAGTTCAGCCAAAACCCCTTCCCAGTCCCGTTCCACCCTTTCGCAAAGCCTTCTCAAAAAGAACAAGGCTTCGATGCCTTTCATGTTCTCTTCAACCCAATGGGCTGTGTGTAAAGGGGCCCTGACTCTTCGCGCCGCAAAGCGATGGCCTTCCGGAATGAGGTTCGCTTCACGTCTGGCTTTGGATTCCAGAACGATTTGTCGGAATCTTTCTCTGTTGTTCAGCTGCACTTCGCACACGAGGTCATGAACGATGGCGTACAGATCCGGCACCTGGCGTAGGAGAGCCTTGCCTCGAATCAAAAGCCAACTTCCCACGCTTTCTCCGTCGGCACATGCCCCGCTGCTGGTTTGAACTCCAATCCCTCCCGTTTTACGGCTGATACGTTCATTCAGGGTGACATAGTCTTCCTTGCTCGTCCCCATTTCCAAAAGGGCTCGACCCAGAAGAGGCACATAGCCCAAATATTCTGCTGGCACAGCTTTGACATCAAAAGCGAGATCCAAGTAGAAAATGCCATTGGTAAAAAGATCATGGGTGAGTACCGGCACTTGGGCCAGGAGTTGTTCCTCGGAAGGAATTTTTTTGTTTTCCCTTTCCAGATCTTCCAAGCGCAGTCGAGGGATCTTGGCCAAAGCTTCCCGAGGATCCGGGGTTTCCTGAAGTTTTTTCAAAGTCTTGGTCTCTTCCACGATCCGTTGCAACTCTTCCGCACTCATGGATGCTTTGATGGCGGCCAGTTTTCGAGATTCTTCAGCCCTTTGACGTTCTTCCAATGTTTCATCCGGCTCCAAAAAGAGGGTGGTCCGATGAGGATTCTGCACCCAGTATCGGGCCAGAAGATCTTCCAAGTACCCTGTGCCGCTCAGAGCTTTCTCTTTCACGAGGTTCAAGGGTGTTTCAAAGGCCAGCAGCGCCAACGGGTCACCGTCGTAGAGCCAGGTGGTGAGAGATCGAAGCATGAGGGCCAGTCCTCTTGGGTAAGAGCCCGTGTTGTTTTCGCGCAATCGAAATTCCAAAGTGTTCAGAGCTGCTTCTACGGTTTCCTTTGGAATCCCTTTCTCGAACAGATCCGTAAGCACTTGGAGAACAAGGGGTTCCACCTTTTCCAGGTTCTGTGGCGCCACCCCTTTGAGTCCAGTGGAAAACATCATCTGGCGCAATTCGCCTTCAAGTCCCACCCCGGCGAGATCTTCCCCTAGCCCTGATTCAATCAAGGCCCGGCGCAACGGGGATCCAGGCATGCCGAGAAGAATGTATTCCAGGATGTGCAGGGCCAAATTGGTTTCCGCCGGTTCTGTGGGAACCAGAAGCCAATTGACGGTTACCATGGCTTTAGGCGGTTGGTCTTTCCCCACCGCGTAGGTTTTGCGCACGTGCTTCGGTTTCGAAAAACGGGGTTGCAGAGGAATGTGGCTGTCCACGACTTTGGGGTGAAAATCTTTGAGCAGATCCTGCAGGATAATGAGACGACGATCCGGATCGTCATTGCCGTAAAAGTAAAACCAAGCGTTGGACGGGTGATAATATGTTTGATGAAAGGCTTTGAACTGTTCGTAGGTAAGGGTTGGAATGGCCTGAGGATTCCCGCCCGAATCCAGCCCGTAAGGGGTGTCGGGAAAGAGGCTCTGTTGACTATATTCCACCACCAATCGATCCGGGGATGAATAAGCCCCGCGCATTTCATTGTAGACGACCCCTTTGTAGCGGAGGGGGCTTTGGGGATCTTCCAGTTCGTAATGCCAGCCTTCTTGTTTGAAAATCCATGGGGATATCAGCGGATAAAAGACAGCGTCTAAATAGACGTCAATGAGGTTATAGAAATCCTGAAGGTTCTGGCTTGCTACGGGATAACAGGTTTTGTCCGGATAGGTGAAAGCGTTGAGAAAGGTTTGCAGAGATCCTTTGAGAAGTTCCACAAAGGGTTCCTTCACCGGATATTTGCGGGATCCGCACAGCACGGAATGTTCGAGAATATGGGGAAGCCCCGAGGCATCTTTGGGAGGTGTTCGAAAGGTGACACCGAACACCTTGTTTTCGTCATCATTTTCCATGGAGAGAATGCGAGCCCCCGTGGGAACATGAGTGTAGATTTTTGCGGTCGTTTGTGTTTCGTGCAGGAACTCTTCTCGAACCAATTGAAATTGATTTTGGTGTCTCATTCAGAACCTCCTTGGTTTCTTGAACGTGTCCCGCCGGACAGAATCTTACCCGCCTTTTGCGGGTTTCATGTGCCATAAGACTTTGTTTGAAACACAATTCCTGGTAGAAAAGAAGCCTAATCATGGATGGCGGCAAAGAAAAGCGTTTTGTCGAAAGGAGGCTTTGAGTGTTCGCGCACCGCTTCAGATCCCACCTGTTGTTGTGGATACTGGTGCTGGCTTTCGCTTTCTCCTGCTTTTTGTGCCTAAGTCCTTCAGGTGTGCTTGCGGAGGAACCCTTTGATCGAGTGCAGAAGATTTTGGAGGCTGAAGGTTGCTCACAGACGGCTCTTTCTTTGTTGTTTTCTTCGATGGAAAGCCCCGCTTACAGAAACGTAGCACTTTCCATGAAAATTCGAGAATCCGCTTTAAATTACGACGCCTTCTTGGAACCCTCAGCTTTGGCCAAGGCCAGGCAATTTTGGCGAGTTCACGAGGAAACGCTGAAAAGCATCGGGACAGCCTACCAGGTGGATCCCAGCGTCATCGTGGCCATTTTATTGGTGGAAAGCGCCCTGGGAGAAAAAACGGGGGAGCACCCTGTGGCGACAACCCTGGCCACCTTTGCGTTGATGTTCGATCCCGAGGAGCGGGAACGCATTTGGGGAATGCTTTCAGAACAGGATCGTGCTCGGTGGACTCGAGACCGCTTCCATACCAAACTGAAACAACGAGCTTCCTGGGCGCTCGATGAGCTTCGAGCACTGGTCGACCTTATTGAAAAGGGCTCCATGGATGCGGCCCATTGGCGTGGATCGTATATGGCGGCCGTAGGCTGGCCTCAGTTTTTACCCTCCAGTCTTTTGCGCTATGGGGCCGATGGAAACGGAGACGGTCGAGTGGATCTGAAAAGCCCGGAAGACGCATTTGCAAGCATCGCTCGGTATCTTAAAAGCCATGGCTGGACCAACGACGCTTCGATGGAACATCAAGAAAAGGTGATTCTTCATTACAACAACAGCCGCCCTTATGCCCGAACCATTTTAGAGGCGGCCCGACGCCTTCGCGATGGGCGCACAGCTACACCATAGGCGAAAAAACCTCAAGAGCTGTCCGACAATTTAATACGAGCCATTCCAGGCCGAGAGTTAGGGGCACGGCACGCCGTGCCCCTATGTTTTCTTGGAAAGGCGGGCGTCCCGGTCGCACAAATGACGGGTTGAAGCCCAAGCTCCCGGAAAAAACCGTCGCCCTTTCCCCCTCTCGAGCAAGCTCCTCAAAGGCGACCCCACCTGCCCATAATAACAACCCAAACCCCGTATGGGTGAACTGATGTCTCTGCCCCACCATCACACCCTCTTTGGATGGATCGATGTCTACGCCTAATGAGGGGCCGGAACCTGCCCTCTACGGTGATATGGATTTTATTCCAATCAGAGGAATACACCATTGAAGATGCCAATGAGGCGAAGGACGGAGCGCACTTTGTTGTCGTTCTCGTTCAAAAAGCCAAAACAAGGCTGGACACACCCTTTGAGTCTCCCTAGGACATGTCCGAGAACGAACTTTTGAATGAAAGCTCGGGCGTCCCGCCCGCGGAAATGATGGGCCGTAAGCCCGCGCCTCCAGGAAAAAGCACAGTTGCAGGGGGGCGAGGCGCCGCCTCGCCCCTACGCTAAAGACCATTCAAAACCTTGGTTTGACGAGCTCGCGGAAAAGCTCTTCGTGCTCGGTGGACATTAGGAATGTTCGATTGTGAGGGGGATCGCGCTTTATGACCAACACGTCTCGGGGCCTGACCTATGTTTTGCCCTCAACAATCCCGCCTAAGAAGACAGGCGGCATGGGCTGGAATTTTGAATAGGCTTTACGATTTTCGGCCTCGCAATCTTTCGATAAGTTTTTCTTCCACCACCTCGGGCACCAGCCCTTTCACATCTCCTCCGGAAACCACCACCTCTTTGATAATCCTGGAACTGATGTAAATCCATCGCATCCCGGTCATCAGGTACAGGGTCTCTATGTTGTTGTTTAATTTTCGGTTCATAAGGGCCATTTGAAACTCGTACTCGAAGTCGCTCACGGCCCTCAGTCCTCTTAAAATGGCCCGTGCCCCCACACGATCCACGTAATTGACCAAAAGGCCGTCAAAAGTGTCGACATCAATACGTTGCCTAAGAGGATGGTCCACTAGGGAACGGCGGATCATGTCCATACGTTCTTCCAGGGTAAACAAGGGATTTTTGGCGGGATTGCTGGCAACGGCAATGATCACGCGATCGAAGATTTTCAGCGCCCGCTCGAGAAGATCCAGATGTCCGTTGGTAATGGGATCGAAAGAACCTGGATACACGGCCAGCTTGTCCATGTCCCCTCCTTCAAGTTTCTCAAGACGCCCCATGGCAGCTTCATCGCCTTGCAAAGAAGGATGGAACATAGCGCCTTGACCGATGAAAGTCAAAGACGAGAAAGCTTCTCCTGACCGTCATGTGCCGAGGTGACGGTCAAAATCAGGGAGTGCGCCCCGGTAACACGCACCAAATCTCCTGGAGCAAAGCTTACCGAACTTTCCGCTTGCCACCTTTCTCCATCAATCAGGACGACTCCACGGGTTTTATGCCACCGAACCACATGGGCATGCTTCCCAAAAAAGGATTCAACGCCGGTAAGGGACGGCCGACGCCGCACCTTCCAGCTCCAAACCAAAGGAAAGATGACATGCTCAATGAATTCATAAATCATTATCGCCAGAACCATTCCCCAGAAAATTTTCCAAACATTCATTGTATGTGTCTGATGCAGATGGAACCTTTAGTGTTTTTAATCCAAGTACCGGTGTCCGAGAAACAAAAGCGCAAAAACCAACACAACAACGAGTGGATTCGTATGAAAAGATCGAACCCATCGCACCATGGAATGAGGAAGTATTCGAAACTTGATCACAATTCCCGTGGTTCCCAGAAAGGTCACCAAAAGTATCGCCCATTCCGGAATGTTTGTCGATAGGCACCACGAAAGTCTGAAGTGAATGAGAGCCATAGCAATGGCCGCTGCATTGAGGACATAGTGGAAGGGCATGAGATCTTTAAACCATGTGTATAGCGCTCTTGCCCTCTTTTGGGAACCTATGGTCCTTTTTTTGCGAAGAAACCAGCGTGTCAATACGGTTCCCGTGACCGGAAGATTTGCCGACGCCAAAAGCCAGGCAGCCATCCGGCCTGACGTCTCATTGCCGTGGTCTTCACGGTAACGTTCAGCCACATGATCCGGGCGCGCACGCATAAACTTGTGTTCACGGTCTTCGCGATGGTCAGCCTCGGCGGCCACGAACCATCCGGCCACCGCAATTAGGACAAGAGCCGATCCAAGCATTTTTTGTTTCATTTTACGCCCCTTCCATTTCATCCGTCCTTTAGTCCAATGGACCGCACGTGCTAAAGATCACAATGTCACTTGAAAATTCTATGAGTTTCAAGCTACTCCGTCAATTTAAAACGGCACAAAGAGCAGTAACACAAAGAGCGTTCAAAGGGTTTTCACATGGTCTCTGCGGGACGCTTCATCGGCCCTTGGTGCTTCGCTTCCTCGAGCATAAAAGGTCACACAAACGGTTCCGTAACGCCTTTGGTCGACTTTGCCCCAAGGGTGCAGGGTCTCGGGAACGTCTTCCTTGTTATGATGTTCTGCAAGAATGAGGGCGTCAGGGGCGGCGATGGGATCAAGAAGGGCAAGGGTTTTTGAAATCCAACCTTGCCCGTAAGGAGGATCCATAAAGATGAGGTCGAAACGACGGCCTTGGGCTTGAAGCCGTGAAATGGCCGACGCCACAGGTAAGCCCAAACATTCGGCCTCCGAAGAGGTTACCTGGCAGCGTTCCAGGTTGGATCGAAGCAGGGCTAGCGACGCTCGATTGGTATCCACAAAGACGGCATGGGCGGCCCCTCGGCTCAGAGCTTCCAACCCCAGGGCTCCCGTCCCGGCAAAAAGGTCCAGAACCCGACTTCCCACGACACGTTCGCCAAGGATACTAAAGAGTGCTTCACGGACACGGTCGGTCGTCGGGCGCACAGCCAAAGATTTGGGAGAGATTAAGGGTCTTCCGCGAAAACGTCCGGCAATAATGCGCATGGGCCGAATGGGCTCGTTTCATTCCTAGGACGTCGGCAGTCTTTTACGGGACGCGCAACAGACCTTCCCTGACCAAAATCTCCGCAATCTGAACGGCGTTCGTGGCGGCTCCTTTGCGAATATTGTCTGCAACGATCCACATCACGAGACCGTTTTCCACGGAGATGTCTTTTCGAAGACGTCCCACAAAGGTTTCATCCCTTCCGGCCGCTTCGAGGGGCATGGGATATTTGTTCTGCGCTGGATCATCCACCACGATCACACCCTTTGCTTTTTCCAGGAGCGACCGAGCTTCCTCAACACTGAGCGGCCGATGGGTTTCCGCCGCCACCGATTCGCTATGCCCATAATAAACCGGCACTCGCACCGTCGTCGCACACACCTGAATACTGGGATCCTCGAAGATCTTTCGAGTCTCATTGACCATCTTCATTTCTTCTTCGGTATATCCCGTATCCACAAAGGCGCCGATATGGGGCAAGCAATTGAAAGCGATCTGGTGCGGATAGACAGCTCGAGGCAAAGGCTGGTTATGAAGCAGTGCTTGGACTTGAGCTTCCAATTCAAACACAGCCTTTTGGCCTGTTCCTGAAACCGCCTGAAAAGTGGTGACCACAATTCTTTTAATCTTTGCAGCATCGTGAATGGGTTTCAGAGCCACGACCATTTGGATTGTGGAGCAATTGGGATTGGCGATAATCCCTCGATGTTCTTGAAGCGCATGAGGGTTCACTTCGGGGACAACCAAGGGAATGTTAGGATCCATGCGAAAAGCACTGGAGTTATCCACGACCACACATCCCGCCTGAGCTGCCAAGGGAGCAAAACGGCGGCTCACGGAAGCTCCCGCGGAAAACAAAGCCAATTGCACGCCGTCAAAGGATCGCTCGGTAAGCTCTTCCACTGGAATGAGTTTGTCGCGGAACGGCACCTTTTTTCCAGCCGACCTCGACGACGCCAAGGCCTTGAGGGTCGTGACCGGGAAGCCACGTTCCTCCAGCACTTTGATCATCATGGTTCCCACGGCGCCCGTAGCGCCGACCACAGCCACACGATAACCCTGGTCACTCATTTTCCATTTAGCTCCTGGATTCCGACAAGTAACGTTTTTTTACGTAAGCCATCAAGCCTCCGGATCGCAGTAATTCGATCATAAAAGACGGAACCGGTGCCGCTCGGTAGGTTCGAGCTAGACTTTCATTGCAGATTTCGCCCGTTTCCAAGCACACCGTAAACACATCTTCCTCTCGAGCTTCTCGCACCGCTTCGGGGCATTCCAGAATGGGAAGGCCCATATTGAAAGCATTTCGATAAAAGATGCGGGCGAAATTGACGGCAATGACACAAGCCACACCGGCAGCTTTCAGGGCAATAGGAGCATGTTCCCTTGAAGAGCCGCACCCGAAGTTTTTACCCGCAAGAAGCATATCGCCGGGCTGAACCTTGGAAGGAAACAGAGGGTCTGCGTCCTCCATACAGTGTTTGGCCAGTTCCAAGGGATCGGACGTATTTAGGTATCGAGCCGGTATGATGGCGTCTGTGTCCACATCGTCGCCGAAAATCCACACGCGCCCTTTGATCTTGGTCTTTCCGTTCCCGCATTCACTTACACACATCATAACGTGCTCCACGCTTCTCAAAGTTTCTCTTTGCGCAGCAAAAAGCCGTCACTTCAGAGTGCTTCTCGATTCCCTTGTTCCACAATGGACCCATGGTTTATAGCGCGGTCGAGAAGCCCACGCTCCCGGGGAGCCATTCATTTTCGAACAAGCTCCTCGAACTCCCCTACCCGCGGGCTCTTGTCCCGCGTTTCCTTCAGCGCACCTCTTCCGGATGGGCGATCCGACCCAAAACAGCCGATGCCGCCGCTACCGCCGGAGAACTTAAATAGACTTCACTTTCCGGATGTCCCATGCGGCCCACAAAGTTTCGGTTCGTGGTAGCCACGGCTTTCTCTCCGGCGGCCAGAATCCCCATGTGCCCTCCAAGGCAGGGCCCACAAGTGGGCGTGCTAACGGCGGCTTCCGCTTCCAAAAAGATCTCGATCAGCCCCTCTTTGAGAGCTTCTTGATAAATCCTCTGGGTGGCCGGAATGATAAGACATCGAACCGAAGGGTGAACCTTTCGGCCCTTAAACACCGAGGCGGCCTCTCGAAGATCTTCAAGGCGGCCGTTGGTGCAGCTGCCGATCACCACCTGGTCGATGGAAACAGTGGAAAGTTCAGTCACCGGTTTCACGTTTTCAGGAAGATGGGGACACGCCACCACGGGATCCAAAGTAGAAACATCCCATTCATGAACAATCTCATAGTGTGCGTCTGGGTCGGATGCAAAAAACCTGTAGGGCCTTTGGGCTCGAGGTTGAACGTATTCCCTCGTGATATCATCAGGAGCGATAAGACCCACCTTGGCGCCTGCTTCAATGGCCATATTGGCCATGGTCATTCGATGACTCATGCCTAAACGTTCAATCACCGGTCCAGTGAATTCCATGGCCATGTAACGGGCTCCATCCACGCCGATCTGCCCGATGGTGTAGAGAATCAGATCCTTGCCTCCAACCCAGGGCTTAAGTTGGCCGTGATAGACCAGTTTCATGCTGGCTGGAACTCGAAACCACGTGGTTCCCGTGATCATGGCCGCCGCCAAATCCGTACTGCCGACGCCCGTGGCAAAAGCTCCCAAGGCTCCATAGGTACAGGTATGGCTGTCAGCTCCGATGATGACATCCCCAGGAAGCACAAGCCCCATTTCAGGAAGCAGGGCATGTTCAACACCCATACGCCCCACATCGAAGTAGTGAACGAGACCGAATTCCCTCGCAAAATCCCGAAGCATTTTTACCTGCATGGCGGAAGCGATGTCTTTGTTTGGTGTGAAATGATCGGGAATGAGGGCGATTCTTTGAGGGTCGAAGACTTTTTTGGCGCTGGCATCGCGAAAAGCCTTGATGGCAATGGGGGCCGTGATGTCGTTGCCGAAACAAAAATCCACGGGCACTTCCAACAGTTCACCTGGATGGACTTCCGATCGGCTCGTATGGGCAGCGAGAATCTTTTCCGCAAGAGTCATGGGCATGGAATCGTTCCTTCCACTCAAGGTTCAACTGGCCGAAGATCCGTTTTCTTTCGGGACTTCGCACGGTGAGGAGCCGTCTTCCAGCGTTTTCACTCGTTTGACTTTACGAAAAACATACCGTACCGGTCCTGAAAGCACATAAAGGGTAAACACAACAAAAAGCATTAAACTCGGTTGAGCCGCCACCACGGTGACCAGGAGCACCAAAACGAAAAGCACGGGAACCGGCCTGCCTTTGACCACTTCCAATTCCTTGAAGCTGTCAAAGGGAATACTACTGACCATGAGGAATCCCAAAACAAAGGTTTCCAAAAGGAAGATGGCATGAACTGGACTGAAATCCGTTCCCTTGATTTTGAAGAGAAACAACACGGTGGTCGCTACCATGCAGGCCGCTCCGGGAATCGGCAACCCTGTAAAGTATTTCTTGCTTCCGTTTCCTGCCTGCACGTTGAAACGAGCCAGTCGCAAAGCGCCGCAGGCCACAAAAAGAAAAGCAGCGAGCCATCCCAGACGCCCAAAAGGCTTTAAGGCCCACAGGTACATCAAAAGCCCCGGACCAACCCCGAAAGCTACAAGATCCGCCAGGGAATCATACTCGAGGCCGAAGCGGCTTGTGGCTTTGGTCAGCCGAGCGATTTTTCCATCCAGAATGTCGAAGACGCAGGAAACGAGAATAGCAATGGCCGCATTGTCGTAATGCCCGTTGATACTGCTGACAATGCCGTAAAAACCCGCAAAGAGGTTACCAGTGGTAAAGAGGTTCGGCAGCACGTAGGTCACCGGGCCGGCTTGACCGTCTTGGGACCATCGGCGTTTTTTCCGCCGTTTTGCGTAAAATCGGTCTACGGGATTCGACATAGAATGGTCTCCCCGGCGAAAACCTTTTGACCCTTTCGGACCAAAACTTCGCCAGCTCTAGGAATATAAAGGTCTAAACGGGAGCCGAACCGAATCATTCCGAACCGCTCCCCTCGGCACACAGTATCACCCACTTGGGGCCAACAGACAATGCGTCGGGCAATGAGGCCCGCCACCTGGGTCACCACCACCCATGTTCCGGCTTCAGCTTCCAGATGCAACCAGTTCTGTTCGTTTTCCAGGCTCGCCTTGGCCTTGTCCGCCGCCAAAAACCTTCCTTTTTGGTAAAAGATGTCGACAATGCGGCCGGATACGGGCGCTCGATTGACATGCACGTCAAACACATTCATGAAGATGCTTATTTTCCAACATGGTTGTCCCGTAAAACGAGGTTCCTTGGCTTCTTCCACCAAAAGGATACGCCCATCCGCCGGGGACACCACATCCCCCGGTCCCGCGTTGGACCACCTGACGGGATCCCGAAAGAAGTGGACCATGAGCACCGTGGCTGCGGCGAAAAGAATGGTCGGAAAGGCCCAACCCAGGATCGCAAAGGTGAAAGTCAGAAATACACCCGTAAGCACATACGGAAGGCCTTCCGGAATAAAGGGCACGTGGTTTCGCAGACGTCGAAAACCCGCATCCTGTAGTGGATTGTTCATGAGCTTTTCCCCAAAAAACTTCTGGTCCTCACCGCAACACATGGCTCAGGAGCCTGTCCAAGAATGAACACTTCCGTGGGAGCGTGGGCCTCCCGCCCCCATAAACGGCGGACTGCAGGCACGCGCTCTCAAGAAAAGACACAGTTTCAAATTTGTAGGGGCGAGGCGCCGCCTCGCCCCCACCTTCAAACACCACTCAACATTTTGGTCTTGCGAGTTCTCCAACAGGCTTCCCACTCTATCCAAGAACGAAGATTATCCTGGGAACGCGGGTTTTCTTCTGCATCAAAAGCGAGCTACGGGCCCGAGCTACCAGGAAAGCCGTCGCCTCCCCGTACTGGTAAAGGTTCCCCGATACGAGTTACGCGAATTCCTTGGCATCCAGGAACGGCATCATGGCTCGAAGCCTCTTGCCCACCTGTTCCACCAAATGGGCCCGTTCCCTTTGACGAATGGCACGGAACATGGGGGTTCCCGCTTGGTTTTCCAGAATCCATTCCCGAGCAAAAGCCCCTGTTTGAATTTCCTGCAAAATTTTTTTCATTTCACGGCGGGTCTCTTCCGTGATGATGCGCTTGCCGCGGGTATAGTCCCCATATTCGGCGGTGTCGCTGATCGAATAGCGCATATAGGAAAGACCTCCTTGGTAAATGAGGTCCACAATAAGTTTCAGTTCATGCATGCATTCAAAAAAGGCGATTTCCGGCTGGTAGCCCGCTTCCACAAGGGTTTCAAAGCCGGCTTTGATGAGTTCGGAAACACCACCGCACAAAACCACCTGTTCGCCGAAAAGATCGGTTTCCGTCTCTTCCTGAAAGGTCGTTTCCATGACACCGGCTCGTGTGGCCCCGATACCTCGTGCGTAGGCCAAGGCGGTTTGCAGCGCCTGGCCGCTGGCATCTTGATGAATCGCCACCAAAGCCGGTACCCCTGCGCCTCGAACGTATTCACTGCGTACCAGATGCCCCGGCCCCTTGGGAGCCACCATCACCACATCCACATCCTTGGGCGGCACAATCTGTCCGAAATGAATGTTAAAGCCATGCGAAAAGAGGAGCGTCTTTCCTGAAGTCATGAAGGGCGCCACGTCTTCTCGATACAATTTGGCCTGAATGTGATCGGGAACCAGCATTTGAATAACGTCGGCCTTTTCCGCCGCCTCCCGAGCGCTCACCGGCTGAAAGCCGTCTTCCACCGCCTTTTCGTAATTGGCCGACCCCGGGCGCTGTGCCACGATGACAGTAATGCCGCTGTCTCGAAGATTTTGCGCTTGAGCATGTCCCTGACTGCCGTAGCCGATCACGGCTACCGTTTTTCCTTGAAGAAACCGTGCATCGGCATCCGCTTCATAGAAAATCCGCATGAAAGCCCCTCCTTCCTCAAAGGTCAGTGTTTCTTAGCTCGAGCCAGCGCCGCCTTGCCCGTTCGCGCTACTTCCACAATGCCGATTTGCCCGAGAAGCTCCAGAATCGCCTGGATCTTACCATCATCGCCCGTCACCTCGATGGTGTAAAAATGCGGGCTCACATCCACGACCTTGGCTCGAAAGATGTCCACAATACGAAGCACTTCGGCGCGCGTGTGCTGCTCGGCGCGCACCTTGATCAGAGCCATCTCGCGCTCCACAAACTCTGTGTCTCGAAAATCATAAACCTTGATCACATTGATGAGTTTGTTAAGCTGTTTGATAATTTGCTCGAGAATGTGCTGATCACCCGTCGTCACCAAGGTGATGCGGGACAGACCCGGCTCGTTGGTCTCGGCCACCGTCAAGGATTCAATGTTAAACCCTCGGCCGCTAAAAAGCCCCGCCACTCGGGACAGCACTCCGGGCTGGTTTTCCACCAGCACGCCTATAGTATGCCTTAAGCCGTTTTGTCGTGTCATGCTCATACCAGTAACATCTCCGAAATTTCTTTGCCGGCAGGCACCATGGGATAAACGCCCTCTTCCGGATTCACCCAAAAATCCATGATCACCGGCCGCTTTGTAGAGAAAGCTTCTCTCAGAACCGGCTCCACTTCTTCAGGCTTGGTGGCTCGAAGTCCCACGGCTCCGTAAGCATCGGCAAGTTTGACGAAATCCGGTGAGGCGTCCAGGCACGTGGCGCAGTAGTTTTTGTTGTAGAACAACTCTTGCCATTGACGAACCATGCCGAGAAACCGGTTGTTTAAAATGGCCACCTTGACGGGCAGCTCGTGACAGACGGCCGTCATCATTTCCTGAATGTTCATTTGAATGCTGCCGTCGCCGGCCACATCGATGACCAAACGATCCGGAAAAGCCACCTGAGCGCCGATGGCCGCAGGAAGCCCATAGCCCATGGTTCCTAAACCGCCGGATGTCAGGAGTGTGCGGGGTTTGGTGAAATGAAAATACTGAGCCGTCCACATTTGGTTTTGACCCACTTCGGTGGTTATGATGGCATCTTCCGGAGCCAGCTCGAAGATTTTTTCCACCACGTACTGGGGCTTGATGGTTTCACCTTCCTGCTTGTAAGCCAGAGGATACGTCTCTTTCCATTGACGGATCTGCTCCAACCAAGGAGCCCTCAGTTCTTCCAGGTTGGGAATGGGTTCCTTTTCCACCAGTTCATTCAATTTCTGCAAAGCCTTCTTGCAATCGCCCACAATGGGAATGTCCACGAGCACATTCTTGCTGATGCTGGTGGGATCCACATCAATGTGAATGATCTTCGCCTTGGGAGCAAAGCCGGAAATCTTTCCTGTCACACGATCATCGAATCGGGCTCCGATGGCAAAAAGCACATCGCAGTTTTGAACGGCCATATTGGCTCGAAAGGTTCCGTGCATTCCCAACATACCCAGCCACAGGGGATGCAAGGCCCTTTGTCCGTCTTCAGTCCTGATGACCGCCGGAAAGCCTCCAAGTCCCATGAGGGTTGTTGTCACCGGAGCGCGAAGCATTTCAGCCAAGCGCAGGAGTTCCTTATGAGCACTGGAGATGATGACGCCACCTCCGGCGTAAAGCACCGGTCGTTTGGCCGTCTTTAGTAAGTCCCAGGCTCTATGGATTTGGCCTTGATGTGGGTCTACGGTGGGCTTATACCCGCGCAGATGTACCGTTTTGGGATAACGAAACTCCGTGGAGGCTTGAATGACATCCTTCGGTAAATCCACCAAAACGGGACCGGGACGGCCTGAACGTGCCAAATAAAAGGCTTCTCGAATAATGCGCGCCAAATCGTTGACGTCTTTGACCAGGTAATTGTGCTTGGTGCATGGACGTGTGATTCCCACGATGTCCACTTCCTGAAAAGCGTCGTTTCCGATCAGCGGCGTCGGGACCTGACCCGTAAAGATCACCATGGGCACGGAATCCATGTACGCGGTGGCGATTCCCGTCACTGTGTTGGTAGCCCCGGGTCCGGAAGTTACCAGACACACTCCGACTTTGCCCGTGGCTCGTGCATACCCGTCGGCCATGTGGGCCGCCCCTTGTTCGTGCCTAACAAGGATATGGCGAATACTGGGATGCTTGGGCATCTCATGGTAAATGTCTATGACCGCTCCCCCCGGAAAGCCGAAAATGACTTCCACGCCTTCCTTTTTTAAACACTCGAAAAAAATTTGGGCTCCTGTCAGTTTCATGGGCGTCCTCAAGAGACCTCGAGGGCTTAAAGGCGACAAAACCGTGCCTGCATGCCCTCAAAGAGGGTTTGATGTAAGCTAACTCCTTCTCTTCTTAAGCCTTTTCCTGTGGGTGAAGGGTCACTTTAGAGAAATTGCCTGAGAGTGTCAACGACCATGCATTGACAAACCATGGAGGCTGTAGGATTTTAAGCTTCCAAGAAGGGTGAGACTGGATCAAGGGAACCTTTAAACCAGCAAGGATTTTGAGGATACATTTATGAAGGTGCAGCCGTACTGTTCGGTGACACTTCGCTATACTCTGGAGCCTACGGACGAAAGCCCATTCCCTTTTCCTACAGGACCCTTTCGCATGGAATGCCTTGTGGGCCATGGAGTCTTGCTACCTTCTCTAGAAGAGGCGATTCTCGGACTGGAAGAAGGGACCTCCGTGGAAATCCTGTTGCCCCCTGGAGCCTTTGGCAATGATCCTTCCTCCAAGGGACTTGTCCCTTTGCCGGTACAGAGCATCGCCGAGGAAGGGCCTCATGAAACAGGATCCATTCGCCATATCATGGACGATCAACGCCGACTTCAACCCTTTCGTATTGTCAAGCAGGACGAAGGGATTGTCTGGGCGGATTTTAGCCATCCCTTTGCTGAGCGTTCCTTTTTGTGTCGAGTCTGTGTAGAGAAACTTCGATGGGCTACCTTGGATGAAATCAAGAACGCCGCCCGTCACGGAGCTTTTCATTGAGGCAATGAAAGCATGTTCATGAATCCAGAAAAGAACAAGAAACCTTCCGGCACCCATGCCAAGCATGACGCTCCTTCCGGCACAAACCTTCGCGCCGTGGCCCATTTCTTTTTTGAGATGGGCATGCTCAAACGGACCGCCCGCTCCGGGTTTCAATTCTTGGGATCGGGCAAGGAATCCGTCGCCGACCATTCCTTTCGCGTGGCGGTGATAGGTTTTGCGCTGGCACGCCTCAGCGGCCATGAAGACCCCTATCGCGTGGCCTGCCTCTGTTTATTTCACGACATGGCCGAAGCCCGTACCGGAGATATGAATTACGTGAACAAGCAGTATGTGACCGTGCATGAAGACAAGGCGGTGCGGGACCTCACGGAGTGTCTGTCTTTCGGAAAGGAGCTACGATCATTCATTGAAGAATATCGAGAAGGAAAAACCCAGGCCGCCAGGTTGGCTCACGATGCAGACCAGTTGGACCTTCTGCTGGAACTCAAACAACAGCAAGATCTCGGCAACGCCTATGCCACCCAGTGGATTCGTTATGCCCTAGAACGCCTGCAGACCCCTATTGGTCGCGAGGCGGCTCGAGTGGTTCTTGAAACCGATTCCGCCGCCTGGTGGTTTGACGGCCACGACGATTGGTGGACTTCAAAACATAGGAGCTGTGAAAATCCTTGACCCAAGGCACCTGGAGTTTCGGAATGGCTTGCCTGCAACACGCCCGGTCTCCCATGGATTCTCTGCTCCACGACCTTGTTGACCCCAACAGTTTCACGCCCCTCATCATCCTCTCGTAGGGGCGGACCCATGGGGCCGCCCCAAAATTTGCCTTAGAGATCCGCGTTCAACCGATTTTTAGCCATATCCCCAAAAGGGCCTTCAAACTGCGCAGGAACCGTCGCCTACGGGCCCACAGATATCCTCCGCGGCCTCCAATCCAGGGCCCAGCTGACACTTTTCGAAACTCAATGGCCCACGCAGAAGCCGCGAACTAACAAAAGCCTACATTTCGAAAGGCGGTTAGGCCGTTCCCTTGAAAAGGTCCCTGTGCTTGTACGAATAACTTTATAGGCCATGATGAACCAAGTGCCCCCACGTCACAGCTTTCGACGGCTTCACTGCTTGCCTGTGAATAACGTGGGTTTAGCATTTCTTCCGGGTTATCTTGTCAGCAGGACAAACGGTTGCTAAAGTTCTTGCGCAACAAGCCGAAAGAAGGAGCATTGCCCATGAGCCTCGCTGGTTCCTCGATAAGCGAAAGGGAACTCAAGGATTGGATCACCCAAAGCGTCGAACACGTCTTTCGAGAGAAAGTGGATGAGATTCTGGCGGAAAGGCTCGATGCTTTTGTGAAAGAAAATGAACAACGCGCCCGAGAACTTTCCCTTATAGAAAGGGTTGTGCGCGTTGAAGAAGAGCTTCGAGCCCTCAAGGAAATCCAGATCACTCACTTCAATGCTTGGGAAAAGCGTTTCGAGGCCCTGCAACGTGAAATGGTCGCCCGCTTTGAGGCCGTTGACAAACGCTTTGAGGCCGTTGACAAACGCTTTGAAGCCATGGACAAGCGCTTTGAGGCCCTGCAGCGTGAAATGGTGGCCCGATTCGAGGCGGTCGATAAGCGCTTTGAAGCCATGGACAAACGTTTTTCCCAGATGCAATGGATGATCGGTCTAGGCATCACGCTTATCGTCGCGCTTATGGGCACGCTGCGCATCTTCGGCTAAGCTGACCCCAACCGCGATCGTTGTCTGTTTCTGTCAATCCTTCCACCGGATTCAGCACTCAATGAGGCAAGCTACCGTCATGTGGAACACTCCAGATCACGGTACGACGGCAGGAATCAGAGGTTTCCCAGCGGAGGGCTTTTCGCTGGATCTGGTGTTTGCATAAGACAATCGTGATCTAGCAGAGACGCTATGGTAAGGCGGTGCTGGACAGGGAGCCTTGCCTTCCGGGTTTGTGACAAGGGCAGGCTTGCAGGGATCCAGGAGCGATACACGGAATTCGAGGTGGATTCGCATTTTTGGCGGATTTCGCTCCGCTCCATCCGCCCTACGGGTTGTTACCCGTTTCCGGAGAGAGCACGTAGTGCAGCAGAAAACACCTTGCGGTCCGGTTCTGCAGACGCTGTCTTCCGATGCGTTTTGGAACAACCACGGTTGGTATCCAGCCGTTTAGTCAATTCCCCGCAACCCTCGAATATCCACGGTCCTTTTCCTCCGCCTGCTCATGCTTCCTCCTTGCTCGAGGTGTTGAGAAGAAACCATGCTCTTCATGAAGGAATCGCAGCATCACCGCTAGAAATCCTTTTAGGCAAACACGCCTGGAACATCTTCGGTGAAAACCAAATGCGGCTGACGCCGCGTTTCAGCCACGCCTCCATGCGCCCTACGGCTGCGGACCAGCCAAGGAAAAATCCGTAATCAACTTTCCTCTTGAAACATGTGGACCGGACGTCATCGCAGGAAAAAAGGGATCAACACTAAGACTTCTTTTTAGGCTTGCGGTCCAGCAAGGAAACCACCTTGGTGGAAGAATCCCGCGTCGAACTGTCACGGCCGCCCGAGCCTTCAACGGGTTCTCTTTCTTCTTCCTGAAAAGCCGACCCATCTTCCGCAGGGGCTTCCACCTTGATCAGGCGCACGGGATGCCCACCCATGGTGAATTCTTCCCCGTTAATGTAAGGTTCCCGAAGAATCCAGGTCACGGTGACCAAAGGCACTTGAAGGACCAGCATTTTCACTTGCCACCATTCCGGTTTGAGGTCCGGGGATATCTTTTCAATCCGAGCAAAAAACGCCGGTTTTCCCTCTATGTAAACGAGGACCAAATCACCTTCACGTGTCATGGATTTTCTTTGCCTCTCACCACGTGTCATTGGGCTCGCTTTTTCCTTTAACGAGCCCGGTCGATTTCTTCAATGCACCTTTGAATTTTTTCTCCCGCTTGAAGCCCATGGATCCATTCCTCGGGAATTGCCCGAAACCCGTGATGCGCTCCCAAGACCATGCCCACCAGAAGGCCTCGACCAGCGGAATCACCGCCTACCATGACGTTTTGAATCAGACCTTCGCGAAGATCGTCTGCATACTTGGCTATAAGATGCACTACGGATGGAAAGGCTCCATCCACAGCGCAACTTTGCCCGAAATCCAATACAGCGGCTTCTGTTTCCATGGAAGCACTTTCCAATCCATGGCCAACCCATGATGTGAAAGCTTCAGGAAGCAAAAGTTCCTGTAAAGCGCTTTCCAAAGCGTCTTCAGGATGTTGTCCCTTCAACACCTTTTGAGTCACCCAAGTCCAATAGACGGCGGCGTCAATAACCATGGGATGGTTGTGCGTCATGGCTGTTTGAGCACGGGCCGCTGCCACACATACTTCGGGGCGATCCGACAAGGCAAAAATCACGGGAGCGATACGGCCGGCTCCGGCAAGATCCGTGGACGTAGAGCCCGAGCCCTCCGGTCCGTGACCTTCGGCGAAGCGTTGAAGGGTTGCCTTGGTGGCTTTGTCGACATAGCCTTTATAGTGCTTGAAAAGGCCTTGCCAACGGATAGCGAAATCCTGAAGGTCAAAACGTCCTTGGCATGCGGCTATGGATTCCAAAAGGACAAGCATCTGATCTCCATAGTGGGTGAAGTCTCCCGCCGATTTTCCCGGATGATACGAATCTGGTCCAGGCGCCCTGAATTGTTCCAGGCGCCCAAACTGTTGCTTGATCACCTTTGGATCATAAATCCAATGGGCTCCCAAAGCTAAGGCATCCGCCGCGAATGCCGCCCATAACATTCCATGTCTTTTATCGTCCATCGGCATTCCTTTCATTCCATCCTTCAGAAGCCCGTTCGAGAACTCGCAATACCCAGTTCCCTTGCCATGGCAAGGCAGGGGCAAGGAGCCACTCGCCCCTAAAAGCCCGAAACTGTGCTTTTTTCTAGGGGCTCGGGCCTCCGGCCCGCCGTTTGTGCGGGCGGGACGCGCGCGCTCCCAGGAAAAAAGGTCCGAGACGTCGGGGCACGGCGCGCCATGTCCCTACGTCTTGGCCTGGCATGGCTCATTCTAAGTTTTAGGAACAGCCTCCTCGCGCTTCACGTGGTGCATGGCCAGAATCTGTCGGCAACAGCGATTGTGGTACGTCACGTCTAATCCATAACGCGACTGAAGCCCTTCGTCCATGAGGAAATGTTCCGTTGAAAGATCCTGAACCAGGCAACCCTTGTGCAGCACCAGCGCGCGATCGGTCAGAGATGACACAAAGCAGATGTCGTGACTGATGAGGATGAGTGTCGTTGAAAGTTCATCCAGAATACGTAGAAGTTTTTCCTCGCTTTCCGGATCCAAATTGGCTGTAGGCTCGTCCAAAATGAGGACACGAGGTTCCATGGCCAGAACGGCGGCAAGGGACAATCTCTTCCGTTCCCCCGCACTAAGGTGATGAGGAACCCGATCTTCCATCCCGTCCATCCCCACCCGGTGTAGAGCCTCCCGCACTCGACGTCCCAATTCCGGCTCTTTCACACCCAAATATTTCAATCCGAAAGCCACTTCGTCATAAACCGCAGCCGTAACCATCTGGTCCATGGAATCCTGAAAAACCATACCTACCGAACGCCACAGCTGCTTTTTGAGACGTCTGTCGACAAAGCGTCCCTGGAACCGATACTCTCCGGAACCTGTACGAACCCCTACAAGGACCGAGGCCAGCGTGGATTTTCCCGCGCCGTTTTCACCCAAAAGGGCAATACGTTCGCCGTCATGAACCTTCAGGGAAACCTTCCGAAGTCCCCATGTCCCGTCCGGATATCGATAGGAATAGTCCTCCAGTTCCAAAACCGGAACATCGTGCCCGGGGCTCAGGTCCGAATCATGGTTGTCACGGCATGAAGCCCTCATGGAAACCGGCATAGGATGGAGCTTCTGAGTTTTTCCAGAATCGCTTTTTATGGCCCGGTGATGATGGGAACAATCCTCCTTAGGTTCTCCTGTATTCTCATAGGGTTTTCGGCAGCATTGAAAACGAAAGGTGAAATCGAGCCCGTGTTCTCTGAGAGAGGATCGATGCGAAATCAGGGCATCGAAATCCGTGTCGTGCTGAAGGATGCCATGATCGAGCACCACAGCCCTACGGCATAAGCCATAGAGGAACATCAGGTCATGACTGATGCAAATGAGTGTTCCCGAAAAACGATGAAGCGCTTCCAACAGCTTGTCCGTGTTTTTGGAATCCAAGTTGGCTGTAGGTTCATCGAGGATGAGCACCGAAGGTTCACAGGCGAGAATGCAAGCCAAGGCCGCCCTCTTTCGTTGGCCGTAGCTCAAGTGATGAGGCGCCTTGCTTTCGTAGCGTTTTAAGCCGACCAGGTCCAACATTTCGGTGACTATGGCCGCAGCCTTTTCCTGAGGTACCCCGTAGTTTAAGGGACCGAACGCCACATCGTCCGCCAATCGAGTGCAAAAAAGATGATCGTCGGGATCTTGAAACAACAGCCCCACTTGCCGCCTTAGGGAAGAAAGATCCTCGTGTTCGACAGGCCGGCCGTCGAACCAGAGACGGCCTTCCGTCGGTTTGATAAGACCGCAGAGTATTCTGGCCAAGGTAGTTTTTCCGGAACCGTTCGGGCCTACCAGAGCGATTTTTTCTCCGTAACCGATATTCAGCGAGACACCGCGCAACGCGGTCCGGCTTCCCGGATAGGTGTAGGAGACGTCTTCAAGTTGAAAAAGAACCGATTCCCCAGAAGTCTGCAAAGCAACCGGTACCCATTGCCAGTGCATGTCGAATCCCCAAAGAAAAGCATCCGGTCATTTAAGGGCAAAAAGTGGTGTCTCTCACCCAAGCCACCGGTCACCCAAGAACACGCCCAGAGACACCGCCGTCCAAGTCAAAGCCCATATCCAATCTTTAGGCTTTGCCGCGAACCGTACCGTTGATGGAAAAGTTCCTGTATAACCCCGGCACAGCATAGCTTCATAGACCCTTTGGGTGCGTTCCATGCTGCGGACAAAAAGCATGCCCAAAAAACAACCGAGGTCGCGGAAGGTTTCCATTCCGGTTCGACCGCCAAACCCTCGAACGGTCATACCAACCCACATACGCTGCATCTCATGTCGAAACACAAAGACATATCGGTACATCAGAAGAAGCATTTGACACAAGATCACAGGAACCCCCAGCCTTCGTAAAGCCGCCACGGTGACCGGAAACGGCGTCGTCCTTAGCAAAGGTTCCATCATCAGAGCCACAATGACAGCTTTGGTGCCGATGCGCGCCGCCAGATCCAGACCTCGAAGATTCAGAGCCACCGAAGGAAGGCCCTCCAGAACAACATGACGATCCCCTTCGTGAAACGGAACCGTTAAAGGCATGATGAGGGCAAGCATGAACAGAAAACCACTGATGGCTGCAAGGCGCTGCCGTGCCCGATGCATGGGTGTTCGAGCCGCTAAGATGGAACCGGTGGCTATGGTCAAACAGATAAGGAGACCTGTCCAGTGTTGGAGGGAGACCGTCATGAAGGCGAAAAAGAAAAGGGAAAGAATCTTTAAGCGCGGGTCCCAGTGATGAAAAAAAGAACGGTGCGTTCCCTCAACGTCCAGTTCAGGCAAAGGGCTATCCACTTCCCATTCTGTCGAAGCTTCACACCGGGAAAGCTTTCTTCGGCGCGCCACATGCCCGTAAAACCAGGCGGCGGCAAAAACTGCGGCACTTCCCACCAATCCTGCCGCCACCCATTGCCATCGGATGAGGATCGGGTTCACAGGCTCCTCCGCCCCAAGCTCGCCATAAGAAGTTCCGGTTTTACCTTTTGAAGAAAACTCACCACGCCTCCCGATACCACCCCTTCAATAACTAGCACGGGCGCATGAGCGACGACGGCAATCTTGGCCACGCCAAAGAAATCCTCACCCCCTGTTGCTAAAAGGCCCGCAAGAATCAAAGCCGCCAACGTTACAGCGAGGGCCGCAGCTAAAGCCCCCGCGATGGCCGCTCTCCCACCAAGACTTCGCTGAAGGAACCGATAGAACCATGAAGCCCACCACGCAGGAAGACCCATCATCAGAGCGTTAGCCCCCAAAGCCGTAAGTCCTCCGAACTGAAAGAGCAAGGACTGCAGCACTAATCCCAGGAAAATGGACAAAAAGGCGCTCCAGCCCGTGAGAATCCCCACCAGGCCGGGAAGCAAAAGATGAACACTGGTAGGGCCAAGAGGCAAATGAATAAGGGAGGCCACAAAAAAGGCCGAAGTCATGACGGCGATCTTAGGCAGATCTTCGCCTTCCGTTTTCTTAACGCTCAGGGCGACACACAATCCGGAAGCCACAAAGGATCCCACGGCCACGACCGTGGGAAGCACACCGTCGGAAAGATGCATGATACAGTACCTTTTCTTTCGTCATAGAAGCGTTGTCTACATCTTCGGTAACCATGCCTGTCGCCACAAGCCACGGCAACAACACATCACTTAAGCCTTGAGGACGGTAGCCCATAGGAAAACGTCCGAATCTTATGGGGCTTGACGCCGACGTTCCCGACGGGCATGCAGATAAAAGGCGATCCCAAAAATTCCAGAAATATAGCCGATTCCTCCCACAATGTCTTTAAAGTCGGGTTCCTGCATGGCCGTCTTCAAGGCTGCAATCTCCCTTTTAATAGCCCGCAATTCCTGGCCCATTTCCCTCTGCTGCGACTGGAGCGCCTCCAAAAGGCGCAGGGCCTCCTGTTGCCCTTGAAATGGCTTGTCGGCCGAAGGTAAACCCTTCGCATCCTGCGATTCCGTGCCGGTCGGTACCGTTTGCTGTGTGTAAGCTGTCGAACTGATCAAAGCCAAACACAAGACCAAAAATGCAAACAGACAGTTTCTCATGGACGCACCCTCACCAGTCGGTTTTTTTCAGGGTGAACACCGCTCGATGGCCCATGGAAGCATTGAGTTCAATGGTGAGATCCTGTTTTTCCGGAGGGGCTTGAAATTGAGCCTTTCCTCGCTGATCCGTTTTTCCTTCAAAGATTTGGGCACCCTTGGCGTCCATAGCACGAAGGCTTCCCTGGACCACTGGGGAACCGTCAGAAAAATAGCTTTCCACATAAACGACGCCGCCTTCCGCATAGGCAAAAAGGTTGACCTTATGAGCCCAGGCGGGAACCGAAGCCAAGACCGTGAGCATCACCAGGAAACAGCCGGCCACACAAAAGGTTTTAAGTAATCTGCTCTGACGTCTCGCAACCATGGTGTCCTCCCCTTTCACCGATCGAGGTCAAAGTTTTGACCCAAGGCTCAGGAACGGCTCGGTAGCACCCCGCACGGACAGTCGAGGGCATCGCTTTGGTGCTTTGCGGGGGCCGCAAAGTCCTGGAGAACGCAAAAAAGGCCGCACGTCCCCCTCGAGACGCCGGCCTTCATGACCGCTTTCGTAAGGGATGAGGTCAACCTTTGAGCCTTGTGCTCTTGCTGGGCTTCGGCCCAAGAACTCCGAGTTCTCTCGGAATCTTAAAGTACGAGGACATTAATACGAAGTCCAGGCCCCGTCAAGCCGGCGGAAAGAAGGATTTACACCTCATGAAGGCTCCAAGCACCCCCAAACTTCGAACAAGGCTCTTGGGTTTCCTGTAAGGGTGTATTGCAGCGGGCGAAAATCGCTTGCGTTTTTGAGCCTTCCTCTATAAATTATGCCTTCAAATAAAGAGGAAAATTCATGTGCACGAGGTGTGCACCTTATGAATCAAGATCGGCTGGATCCAGCTCCAGAGATCCTACGGGATTTTTTTCACTTGACTCGTGATGCGGTCCTGTTTGTGGATCCCCAAGGAATTATTGTTTACGCCAACCCTTCGGCATGCCGCCTTGTGGGATACGACCAGCAACAGTTACAAAAATCACACGTGAGCCTTCTTTTGCGTCAACACGACGTGACGCGAGCCTTGGCTGAAGCTTCGGAACAAAGGAGGTTACCTTCGCGTTACGGGGAATACCGCCTAAGAAGTGCGAACGGCGCTTTGCTATGGGTTGAAATAAGCGCCTTTGAATTTCCACGGGAACATCAGGGTCTCATGGGCTGGGTTTTGAGGGACATCACGACACGGAAGGGATTGGAAGCGGATATCGCCAACCGAACCAAGCTGGAAGCCGTGTCCACCATGGCGGGCGGCATCGCCCATGATTGGAACAATATTCTTTCCATCATATTAGGCAATCTGGATTTGGCCCTAAGCAAGTGCCGTCCGGAAGATCCCATCACTCCCATGCTGCGTAGCGCCAACCTGGCGGCCATGGAAGCCCGAGATTTGACTTTTAAGTTTTTGTGTTTCGCTCGAAGCGGCCTGCAAGAAATAACCACCGTTCATGCCGGGTCTTTGGCCGAAGAGGCTTGCCGAACGACCTTGTCGGGAAAGCCCGTAACCAGCCAGGTGATGTTTTCAAACGGCCTGTGGAGCTTGAAAGGCGACCCGCAGCTCTTGCGCACCCTTTTGGTGAATGTGCTGGACAACGCTCGAGCCGCCAGCCCTGTGGGGGGACGAATTCTGGTACGCCTGCAAAACGTGCAACTCAAGCCCGAGGATCCCTTGTGCCTCCACATCAAACCCGGATGTTATGTTCGGTTTGACATTCAGGATGAAGGTCCTGGGATTCCAGCGGATATTCTAGATCGCGTCTTTGATCCTTATTTTTCCACCAAACCTCGAGGCACGCAAAAAGGCATGGGCATGGGCCTTTCCGTTGCCTGGGGCATTGTGCAGAGCCATGGAGGCTATATTGGCATCACGACGCAGGAACAGGCGGGAACGACCGTGACCATCTATTTGCCGGCGGTTCCTGAAAGTCGATCCCTTGAGGCGCGTCTGGCCGAAATGGAAGGTCCGTTGCGTGCCAAGATCCTGGTCATGGACGATGAACCCATGCTCCGACAATTGGCGGAAGCTGTGATGGACCACCTTGGCTACCAGTGTGAAACCGCGCGACACGGCAAAGAAGCCATCGCCAAGTACAAGGAAGCCATGGAAGCCGGGGAACCCTTTGACATGGTGATTCTGGATCTCACCGTCAAAGGGGGCATGGGCGGTATTCCCACGATAGCTCAGCTGTTGAGCATTGACCCAAAGGTCAAAGCAGTGATCTATACCGGGTATTCGGCGGATCCTATTCTGGACAATTACCGGCTCTACGGGTTCCAGGGCGCCTTACCCAAACCCTACGCCATCAAGGACATGGCGGAAATGATTCGCCGCGTGCTTGGAAAAAAAGAACATTGAAACCATCACGCGGCGCCTCTTCCATATGCTTCTAGGTAGGCTTGCCTTCCATACTCTGCACCAGATCTTGAATAGCCCCTTGAATCTTACTCAGAGCCCCAAGCCTTTCCTTAGCCTTTTCCAAAGGCGCCAAGGCCTTGGGATTCTTTTGTCGTCCAAGGGCTTGCGCTGCCCAGTTGACCACGTAGGGGTTCTCATGCTCGGTCATCCTTACGAGAATCTGAAAACTAGGTTCCGTAGGAATGGCGCCCAGAACCATGAGTAGGCCGGTTTTCAATTCGTCAAAGGCCGTGTTTTCAAAAAGAGTCTTCTCGATGACCGGTACCGAGGCTTCCCCTATTTCCTCAAGATATTTCAAGCACATCTGAGAAAAATAAGGGAAGCGAAACATGGACAGTTCGGCCAACAGGCGGATCGATTCCGAATGTCCTGCGGAATGGATCAGTTCCGGGACAAACAAACTCGCCCAGGAAAAGTTGTAGCATAAAGGAAGAAGATACGGGACCGCCGCCGCGCCGTCCCTTTGAATCTCTTCCACGACGGAAGCCAGAGCCGTACGGCGCGCTTCGAAACCTTCCATATCCTTTTGAGGGAACCGATTGAGGTCGTTGGCGGCCTTGAGTTTAGCCACGCGCTGTGCCTTGCGGTTATCACCGTCTTGAGGAAATTCCTTGGCGTAGGTGCGGGCTCGCTGAGCGATCCATAACTTTTCAAGCCAGGTGCTGGGTGAATAAAAATGCACCAGCTGCGTGCGTTCTATCCCTTCCCTTTTGTGGTAGCCGTTTTCCTGAAAGAACTCTTTCTCTTCAACCGCCACCTGGTACCGAGTGCGGGCCCGATAGAAGGCCGCATCGTAGTCTCCTTGCCCAAGGCAGGCGGCGACGAGCATATCGTGGAGGCGGTCATCTTCCGGGAATGTCACCAGAAGCTGCTCGGCAAGCTTTCGAGCCTTGCCGTAGGATTCATCCATAAGAGCTTGAAATCCCGTATGAATGTCTTTCTGGAGTTTTTCCCTTTGTTGGACACGCTCTTCAAGTTTTTGGAGCTCGTCTTTGGGCAAAGTCTTGCGCGCTTCTTCGTGAAGAGGCATGCAGCATTTTTTGTATTTTTTTCCGGAGCCGCAAGGACAAGGATCGTTGCGCCCTACCCTGCGCACGACCAATTCGTCGGCCAGGGCCATCTGACGTCGCGAGATCTTGTAGTCGGCGATCAATTTGTCCAAATCTTGTTCACGAAGGCCGTAGCGTGCACAAACCGTTTCGCGGCTCACTCCTTGAAAAATATCGTAAACAGGCTGCCACGGACTTGGAGTTGGTTCCGTGGTACCCGAGGATGCTGGCCTAAAAGTCTCTGCCATCAGCAAAATCCTTTCATTTCATGGCTCACACCTTCACGATTCACACCTTCATCATTTCATGATTCACCACTTCACACCATGTCTACCATCTGGAAACGGTTCTGTCAAAATCGGCTAAGGCTTTGTAGACTCGAATGATTTCAGATGCAAGATCTTTGGGAGCCGCGGTGTCTGTATGGAGCGTTAGATGTGCCGAGGCGGCATACCATGGATTTCTTTTTTGGAGTATTTCTGCGGTTTCTTGCAGGATGTGCCGTCCGGTCAGCGACGGTCTTTGTGTGCTCGATTTTTTATCCGTAGCAAGGCGTTCTTGAAGGGTTACAAGGTCACAACGAAGCCATACGGTAAAAAATTCGTTTTGCAACCGTTGGCTGTTTATTTCCTTTTCCACAATACCGCCTCCCGTAGCCACCACGATGGCCACCCGGCGGGAGAGCTTTTCCAGAAGTTGAGCCTCTTCGTCACGAAATCTTTCCCAACCGAATCTTTCCACCCATTCCGCGATGGAGGATCCGAAGGAACGGGACAGTTCCTCATCCATGTCCACGAAAGTCCAACCCAGGAATTCGGCAACCAAGGGGCCGACGGTGCTTTTCCCTGAAGCTCGAAAACCGATGAGGGCTATACGTTGTGCTAGCGGCATCAACCATTCCCCTTTCAGGACCGATTCCTAAGAGCTTGTCTGAGAACCATTTTTTCGTTCCAGAACGGCTATCCCGCCCTGACAATGAGCGGGCCGGCGGCCCGCGCTCCCAGGAAACCCATTGCCTTTCCTCATTGTCGAAAAACCTTCAACAATAGTTTCTCACTCAAGACACACTCTTGCAGACTTTCCATAGCCAAAAATTCCTTAGACGTAAACAAGCTGCCTAAGATACAAGAAAAGTCTCGAATGAAAATGAGTATCAGAACACAAGGAGGTCTCAGCATATGAAAAAGATTTTGGTGCTCCACGGGGTCAATCTCAACATGTTTGGCCGAAGGGATTCCAAGCATTACGGGACTTGGACCTTGACTGAGATCGATCAAGCCTTGGTGGAACTGGGAGCGGTTTTGGGAGTGCATGTGGAAACATTTCAAACCAACAGGGAAGGAGAAATGGTGGAACGCATTCACGCCGCTTTGGACGACGGCACAAACGCCATTGTGATCAACGCCGGCGCCTGGACCCATTACAGCTACGCTCTGAGAGACGCTCTGGAAATGCTTTCCATTCCCATTGTGGAAGTGCACATGTCCCATATCGACGCTCGAGAACCATTTAGGCGGCAATCTGTTCTGGCCCCAGTGGTGAGCGGGCTCATTTCAGGCTTTGGGGTACAAAGTTATCTCTTGGGGCTTCGAGCCGCCGTGTCCCTATTGGTTTGACGGTTGATCGGACCAGCACCCAGGATGCTGTCAGAAAGCTTGGAATGAGTCGTTCCGAGCAAAAGTGCAAAGGCACGGCGAGCCGTGCCCTTAGGAACTTGTCGAAGAGCGCATAATGACCCCTGCGTCGCATGCCGTTAATGGTAGAGGCGAGGCGCGTCTGGCCCTTAAAAACCCTAGACGGGGCTTTTCCCTGGGAGCGCAAGCCTTCAGCCCACCATGGGATTGAGCTGAACGCTCGAACTTCCAGGAAAAACTTCGTTCTTAGACGCGCTTGTGGCGCCGCGTCTTCTCTTGCTTGACGTCCCCTTCTCGATTCGGCTAGGAGAAGGGTGCGGAAAACATAGGTTTTGCTTCTCAAACCTTTGAGGGCCCATCCGTGCGACGGGACATTTTATCGCCCGATCATCCTCTGCTACGGCGTCTGCCTTGTTGGGGAGCGTCACTTCTTTCGGCATGGTATCGAACATGTCGCTTCCTCCTTTTGGGCCGAAATCATCTTCACTCGGTCCTGGAAGGGCGTCCTTGCGGTCTTTTGACCACGTGGCACTTTGCTTTTCCTTCGGTGATTTACTTTTTTCGGCATTTGAACGGCATCGTCATGGTCAGTCGATCCAGAGACGGCGAATGGGCTTCGAGGCTTGTGGAATGCCTTGGTTTTCGGACCGTTCGAGGCTCCTCCCATCGTGGAGGAGCTCAAGCCCTGCGTGCCATGCTTCGATGGACTCGAACAGGTTGCCCTGCAGGGCTGATCGCCGACGGTTCCCAAGGCCCACCACTACAAGCTCAAAAAGGAATCGTATGGTTGGCTTCCATCACCGGACTCCCTCTTGTTCCTGTGAGTCTTGCCGCCAGCAAGGCCTGGCGCTTGCCCAGTTGGGACGGCACCCTAATTCCGAAGCCGTTCGCAGACCTTGTTCTCGCTGCGGGGGATCCCATTCGTGTGCCGGCCTCTATTCATGAAGAAGATTTAGAATGGTACCGACAGCTTCTGGAAATGCGTCTCAACACTCTAACACAGCTTGCCCAAGAGACCGTCGTGCGCGTCGATGCTTTTGCGGCGTTGCCTCGAGGAGGCGGCTGGGCTGAGTGGTATCGTCGAAAAGAACCCATGCGACCATCTAGCGAGGAAAGGAGGCCCCATGATTCGTAGCGCCATTGCCGGCATTGGAAGCTATGTGCCGCCGAAGGTGGTCACCAATGATGATCTGGCTCAGCTCATGACCACCAGTGACGAATGGATTCAGACGCGAACGGGCATTCGAGAACGACGCTACGCCGAAGAAGGGGTCAAGTGTTCCGACTTGGCTTTGGAAGCCAGTCGCAAAGCCCTTGACGATGCCAAATTGACGCCGGCGGACATCGATTTTCTGATTTTGGCCACCCTCAGTCCGGATCACCATTTTCCGGGCTCCGCCTGCTACCTGCAGCCTAAACTGGGCACGGGCCCCATCGGCTGCCTGGATGTGCGCAATCAATGCACCGGTTTTCTTTATGCGCTCACGGTCGCCGACGCCATGATTCGTGCCGGAACATACAAAAACATCTTGGTGGTTGGCTCCGAAGTTCATAGCAGCGCGTTGGATTTTTCGGATCGGGGCCGCGATGTAGCCGTATTGTTCGGGGACGGTGCCGCCGCCGTGGTTCTGTCGCCTTCTCCTTCTTCGGACCGCGGAGTCCTGTACACGGAACTTCATGCGGACGGCCGATTTGCTCGAGCCTTGTATCTGGACATCTGGGACATTTCCAAAAAACCCTACATGACCGAGTCAACCATCGCCGGCACGGACATTTGGCCTCAAATGGATGGCAAGACGGTTTTTAAGCACGCCGTCTCGCGTCTATGCGAAGTGATTCAGCACACCCTGGAAGTGAACGGCCTCAAAGGCGAAGACGTTAAATTTGTGATACCCCATCAAGCCAACATGCGCATTAACCAAATGGTGGCTCAGAAATTAGGGTTTCCAGAGGAAAAATTCCTGCACAACATGCAGCGGTATGGGAATACGACCGCCGCCAGTATTCCTCTTCTGTTGGATGAAACCTATCGTAACGGCTTGTTAGAACCGGGAGATTTGGTGCTCTTGGCAGCTTTTGGATCCGGTTTCACTTGGGGAACCGCTTTGGTGCGATGGTAGAAGATGTTTCTCGAGGCCTAAGAATTCCTTAAGCTTCGAGATGACCTGTCGTACCTTTTCAGGTTCGATGCGAATCCCCACGGCGGCAATAACGGAATGACGCCGATAGGGATCCACTTCGAACTGCCAAGGCCGAACGGCTTCTTCAAGGCCGTAACTTCTTAGAAAAGTTTGAAATTCCTGAACGTGTCGACAAAGCCTTTCGTATTCGTCCCGACCATAGACCACCCCGTCAAATTCCCCGAAGGAACAACGGCCAAAGGCGAGCACATACCCCGATTGGGCATCGGGATTGCCGCCTGGCTTTTCCTTCATGATACGAAGTTCGGGATATGGAGCAAAAACCGCGTCCACATGATACAGGTCAACGAATTCGCCTTCCGCCACGGTGCTTTGAAACGTCAAGGGACAACCATGTTTGGTTTGGTCCAAAAAGGTTCGAAGATACCGGCAGACCACATCAAAATCTTCCTCAGGAATCGCCAAACCGATGCTCACAATGCGCGCATGGCCTTGCCCCAAGGGTGGTTCCCCCTGAATGATGCGAAGCTTTTCCCTGAGTCGAGGATTGATTTGCTGCAGATAGGAAAGGAAATTGCGTGCCAGCACTTCTTTCTCCGCATATTTCATGAGACCCGGATTCACGTGAACACTGTCCAGATCCTGATCGTATTCGAAGTTACTGGCAAAAATGAGATAGTAATAATGGGGAACACGCATGAGATGAAATCCTTCGGCTTCAAAGTCCTTCACGACGCTCATGGTTCTATTTTTAATGAAAATGTCCCGGATCACATCCCCTTCGTTTTCCCCACGTTCCTTCGCTTTGGCCACCATGATTTCATGAATCCAGTGTGTCCGCCACGTGGTGCACAACATCAGGGCTCTAAGGATTTTTAAGACCTCTTCGCCCAGACGATGGCCGTGATAGACCAAAGGTGGGCCTAGGTCGAACTGGTCGATTCGGACATCTTTCAGAGCCAGAGTGCGTTCCCGATCCTTTTCGGGAATGTAGATCAGGTAGGTGGCAAAGGCGTGCATGAGCTCTTTTTCCGAAACGCTTCGATCGCCCTCCTTAAGGCGCGTTTCCAGCCGTTGATAATGGGCCAGTTCCAGCTCCATCTGGTAATGAATGTCCAACAACGTCTCGTAATCCAGTTCATGATAACCCGCTCGATGGAACTGATCCCTCAGGTATTCCCAATCCACGTAAAGCTTCTTGCGGATTTTTCTATCCACCAAAAAATCTTGAGATTCCGTATGCCCGACAATGCCTCGTTCTCCGTCCACAAACACGTTACGACCTAGGTAGGCCGCCAAGGTACATTCGGGATTAAGTTCAATGCGGTCTTCGTCCACTACCAGCAGAGAACGGCCTTCCACATCCGTTACGTTGATCAGGTAGGGCTTGCTGTAAGCGACAGCGGAGACTGCTTCATGGCCGGTCACGTTTCCGTCACTTCGAATGATGCCTCGCACATTGGGGTGATTGACGGCAAGATCGGTTTCTCCATAGGGCCTTTTACGAAGCATGATCACATTCCGGCCCTGGCGTGCCAGTTCCAAGGCTTCTTCAGTTCCGAAAGCGAGAATGCCGTAATCGGCCGTGTCCGTAATAGGTTCACCCACGGCCAAAACGCGGTAGTTCTTGAAGCCTTCTCGAAGCATCTTTTCCGGCTGTTCCAAAGCCGTATTGATGATCAGCGAAGCCATCTGGATGGTGGTTTTCCCCTCATCCACCAGATCCCACATGGCACGAGCCGTAGCGGAAAAAGTCATGCGCAAAGGCCGCCGCTGGAGAATATAGAGCTTTAAATTTTCCACGGTGAATTCCACATCAAGAGGCCTTTTGGCACGGGTCTCCAGCCGGTCTCGAACGGTCATGAGCAGCTGGTAAATATCCGGAAAACGTTCGGCCAAATCTTGAGTGTGCAGAAGCTCTTTGCGAAGCTTTCCCGAAACGATTTTGTCACATTGGACCTTCGGGGCCCATTCAATCACCGGTGTAGCCGCTCCAGTTCTGGGATTCCGCGTGAAAAGAACACCCCCTAAACAGCTATGTTCATCACGGTTTCCGAAGACCATACTCTGGACAATCACCGCCGTGCCCATGTCGTCAGGGACTTTGGGACTTCGGCTTAGTCGAGCTTCAACGGCCGTTTCGGCCATCCAAGAATGGAACACACTTTCGATGGCCGTCCGCAGCTGCCTGAGAGGATCCGATTCCATTCGGGCCGCCGGTCCCTGAGAGGGTGCCTGCAGCAGAACCTTCTTGTAAGCATCGATCAAAGGAAACAGCTCGTCGACAGGCACCGACCCTTCATCACCCACATGAAACCTTTGCAAAACCTCAAAAAAACGTTCGTACGGAATCCCCAGGACCACCTCGCCATACATGCGAATGGCTTCCAGATAAGTGCCTAAAAGAAAGGCTTCATCTTCACCCGCTTCGATCAGAGCGGTCACGATTTCGTCATTCAGGCCCACATTGAGAATCGTGCTGATAGCCCCGGGCAAAGAAACGGGAGCCCCTCCGCGTACAGCCACAATCAAAGGCATCCTTCCGCTGGTATCACCATAGCGACGCCCTACTCTCCGTTCCAAATCGGCGAGTTCCATCGTGACCACAGCAAACAACCCTTCCGGCAGAGATCCTCCGTTTTCGTAAAAGGCACGCCAAGCATCGGTGGTCAGAATGAATCCGTCAGGAACGGAAATCCTCTTTTCCATTCCAGGAAAATCCGATCGAAGGTTTTGAAAATCTTCCACCAGCTTGGCCCCTTTGGCCCCCAGTTTGTCAATCTGAGAAGGGTCCGCCTTTTCAAAGGACACCCCCATGGTTTCGTAGGACATATAGGACTCCTTACCGCCGTACATTCTGCGTCTAGAGGCTTTATGGCTCTTCATTTGATGCCACAGCTGTGCTACAAAAGAAAGGAATGTGAATTTTTTCGATTACCCGCGGCGGAACTTCGACACGAGAGCATGAAACGCGAGGACTCACATCGTATTCAGTATGCTTTGCGCTTTTATCACGTGACGCTGTCTTTGGAAATCGACAGGGACCGCTGTATTCGATGTGATCTATGTTCGTTGGCGTGCCCTCGCGAGGCATTGCGGATAGAAGCGGACGAGGACGGCCTCCAGATCTATTTGGATCATAACCGGTGTCTTTTGTGTGAAGTCTGTGCTTATGTGTGCCCTGTCTCGGCCGTATCTCTTCATTACCAAGATCGAGCCAAAGATCTGCTGCGCCTTTCCGGCGGGTTGCCATCCATACCGGAAAAGCTTCATGTGCAAGTAAGCCGTTGTCCGCACCGATGTGAACTTTTGGAAAAACAAGAGGAGCACTGGTGCCGACAGCAGCGCCGCCTTGTGGAAAACCGAGAAGCCTCATGCCCCAAGTACTGCTTTCGTTGTGTCCAGACGTGCCCTCGAGGCGTTTATCGAGAAACACTTGAAGGGACATCGCCTGAGTCCACCTTGTGCCTGCGGTGTGAACAGTGTTTGAAAACCTGCCCTCACGGATCCATTGAGATCAGCCCTCTTTTTCAAGGGACTGTGATCCTCAACGCAGATCTTTGCCCCGACGATTGCGCTCTCTGCCTTGATATTTGTCCGGTCAAGGTCATCCAGCGTCGCGAAGGACGCGTCACATTAGTTCACGACACATGCGCTCTGTGCGGGGCCTGCGCCAACATTTGTGATCGAGACGCCATTCAGGTTGTGCGCGAAGGAGTCCTTGTTTCCGATGAAACCGCATGTCCCTTGTGGATCCGTATTCGGGACGCCCTCACGGGCGCCTTGAACCGAGAAGGCTCCATGCTGAAAGCTTCACCCTCGTCTTCCGTCGGCCGGTGCGAACGTCCATGAGTAAAATCGGTGTCTATATTTGCCATTGCGGGCAAAATATCGCCGGAGTCCTTGACGTCGAGGCTTTGCGGGATCGGGTGTGCCGTTCCCGGGATGTGTCGGTCGTCAAAACCAACGTTTTTTGTTGTTCCGAACCCGGCCAAAGGGAAATTCAGGCGGATATTGAAACTTACGGCTTGGAACGGGTTCTTGTGGCGGCCTGTTCCCCAAGGCTTCATGAAGTCACTTTTCGACGAACCATCACCCATGCTGGTTTGAACCCCTATCTCCTGGAAATGGCCAACATACGGGAACATTGTTCTTGGGTTCACCGGGGCCCGGAAGCCTTGGACAAAGCCCTGGACCTTATCCTCATGGGTTTGGCTCGACTTTCCCGCCTGAAACCGCTTTCAGACCGGCTGGTTCCAGTGACGAGCCGTGCGCTGGTCATTGGAGGTGGTGTGGGAGGGTTGAGTGCCGCTTTGGAATTGGCGGACTGCGGTGTTCCGGTCATCTTGGTGGAAAAAGAGGCTACTCTGGGCGGCCAAGCCATCCGATGGCGCATTGGACCCCCGAAAACGGATCCCTTGTCATGCTTTCTGCGTCCCCTTGTCACTCGAGCGGTGCTGCATCCTCAAATCCATGTCTTGAAAGGCCACATCCTTGAAAGTGTCAGCGGCTATGTGGGCCGCTTCAACGTGGCCTTGAGAGACACCTCACGGCAAGAAATTCGAACCGAAGAAGTGGGCGCCATTGTGGTCGCCACAGGATACGAACCCTATGAACCGGAAGTCTCCCGCTATCCGTTTGTCTGCCTGCCTCAGGTGATGACTTCCGTGCAACTGGAAGAAATGTTTTCATCCCCTGGGCAAGAGGCCCTGCCGGCTGCTCTTCAAGGGGTAAGTTCCGTCGCTTTTTTGCAGTGCGTGGGATCGCGTTTAGAAGACGAGTATCCACACTGTTCCCGCATCTGTTGTGCCGTGACCCTTAAACAGGCTCTGGCTCTGCGAGCTTTCGGCATCAATGTGCACGTTTTTCATCGCGATATTCGACTTTATGACAAGAGCCAAGAAGAGGAGCTGTACGGTTCAGCGCGACGGAGCGGGGTTTTGTTTCATCGAGGTTCCCTGATTAGGGTGGAACCGGACGGATCTGAAAGACTTCTGGTTGAATGGCAAGATGAGTTTCTTCAATCGGCTTTCCGGGTTTCTGTGGATCGATTAATCTGTGCCGTGGGACTTCGACCTCGAGCCGATGCCGAATCTCTGCGCAGGGTCCTTCGCTTGGCGGCGAGCCAGGATGGATTTTTGCTGGAATCACACCCCAAATTGCATCCTTTGGAATCGGCTGTGGAAGGGGTGTTCCTCGCAGGTTCATGTCAAGGTCCTAAGGATGTTCGAGAGACTGTGGCAGCTTCGTTAGGGGCCGCCGCCAAAGCGTACCAGCTTTTATGCAAGGATGTTTTGCGGCTGGACGGCATGATCGCCGTCATTGATGCAGAAAGATGCGTGGGATGCGGCGTCTGCGCCTCGGAATGCCCTTACCAAGCCGTGGAAATGCGAAAGGACGAGCACGGAGACCAAAAGGCTTTCGTGGAAGCGGCTGCTTGTAAAGGGTGCGGCGTGTGTGCCGGAGCGTGTCCCTCTCAGGCGGCAGACCACCTCGGGTATCCCACGGAAGCGCTCAAAGCCGTGATTCGCGAGGCTCTTGCCGAAAACGCAAGGGAAAAGATACTAGCTTTTTGCTGCCACTGGTGTGCTTACGCAGGGGCTGATGCCGCCGGCGTCTCACGCCTTTCGTACCCTGCCAATGTTCGGATTGTGCGCGTACCCTGTTCAGGACGTGTCAGTGTTTCGCTGGTCTTACAGGCTTTTAAAAAAGGGGCTGGTCGTGTCCTGGTAGCTGGATGTCATCCGCCGGGAGATTGCCATTACATTTCAGGAAATCTGCGATTTGAAGGCCGGATTCCGCGGATTCGAAAGGTTCTTGCCAAAAAAGGTTACGATCCGAACCGATTCGTGTGTCAGTGGATTTCGGCCACCGAAGGCCCTCAGTTTCAGCAGTTGATAAGGCGCTTGGCCGAGGAGATAACAGCGGGCACAGTCTCCCCAACGGATGCCGAGTCCCATACTCGGCCCATGACCATGAACCCGTAGGGGCGAGCCCCCGTGTTCGCCCACGAACAAAAACCTGTGGGGGCGGCCGATGGGTTGGCCCATGCATAAAAACCCGTAGGGGCGGACCGATGGGTCCGCCCGAAAACACGGCCCAATTGTTGACATGAGTGATTCCCTCATTTCCACACCCGCACAACCACAAAACCGGAAGTTCTCGGTACCCATCTTCCTGTGTCGGTGTCCGGAAAGGCATGCCCATCTGAACCTGGAAGAAGCGGCGCAGCGCTTGCGCTCCGATGGCCTCGTCGTTCGTGTCGTGGACACTTTATGCGATGCCACAAGGTTTCCCTATGAAGTTTTGAAGCCCCTTAGCGCCCAAGGAAAACAGATCCTCATCGGAGCCTGCTCCTTTTCTCTCATAGGTGAACTTTTGCAGCAAACCCTGGGCCCGGCAGCCCATCTTCCTTGGACCTTGATCGATCTCAAGGAAATTCCGGACGCCACAGCCCTCTACGGAATTCTTAAAGCCCGTCTGCGCACATTGGAACATGGCTCATCGCCCTTATGCTCGACACCTTTCGTTCGAGGTGGACCGTGGGCTTCGCTGCGCCCTCTCGGCGCCAAGGTTCCACGCCGGGTCTTGGTTATCGGCGGGGGGGTAGGCGGCTGCCAAGCCGCCCTGGATCTTGCCAACATGAACATTCCGGTCACTTTGGTGGAAGCGGAAGATTCCCTGGGTGGAAACATGGCCCGGCTGGATAAGACATTTCCCACCTTGGATTGTTCCATCTGCATTCTTGGACCTCGCCTCGTCGACACGGCATCCCACCCCAATATCACCGTTTGGGCTTCCTCCCGAGTGAAAAGAATCAGCGGGCGTCCAGGCCATTTTCTTGCGGAAATTGAGCATCGCCCGCGTTATGTGGACATGAACCTGTGCTCCGGATGCGGAGCCTGTGCCGAAGTCTGCCCTGTCATTGTGCCCAGCGCCTGGAATGCCGGTCTTCGACCTCGTAAAGCCATAGGCATTGTTTTTGAGCAAGCGGTTCCTTTACGTTCCGCCATTCAAAAGGACTACTGCATCGAATGCGGCTTATGCGAAAAAGCTTGCGAAAGAAAAGCCATTCGCTTGGATGAAAAACCTCGCGTCAGCCGCCTGCATACGGCGGCCATCATTCTCGCCGAAGGCGCACGCCTTTTTCACGCTACCCATCTCGGTTCCTACGGTTATGGACGTTTTCCGGAGGTACTCACTAATTTGGAATTTGAGCGGCTGGTGTGTGCTACGGGACCCACCCAAGGCGCTTTGATCACACCGTCCGGGTCAAAGCCGAAATCCGTTGCTTTCATTCAATGTGCAGGATCCAGAAACCGCCGGTTTTTGCCTTATTGTTCCGTGACATGCTGCACGGCAAGTATCAAAGAAGCCATGCTTGTTCTAGAACATGAACCGCAGGCTCAAGTAACCGTTTTTTTCAATGACCTAAGAACGACAGGCAAAAGCTTTGAAGGCCTTCTCATGCGGGCTCGAGAACGGGGTGTGCGATTCATAAAGGCGCTACCGGATCGGGTGGATCGACTTCGTGATCAGGGTCCCCTCACGGTGCATTATCGATCCTCCTGGGCACCTGGAACCCAAACCTTAGAAGCGGATCTGGTGATCCTGGCCGTCGGGGTTCAAGCGCCCAATGCGGATTCCAGATGGGTTGTTCGTTCGGCACCTCAAAGGGACAATTACGGTTTTTATCAAGAAGCCTTTTATTGGGGAGGCCAAACCCACAGCACGGTTCCCGGCATCTTTTTGGTCGGAGGATGCCATGGTCCAAGGGACATTACCCAAACAGTGACCGAAGCGTCCGCGGCTGCGGCTCATGCCGCCAAGTGGTTGCGTCAGGTATCAAGCTCCTCGGTAAAGAGCGAAACGCTATGACGGCAAGAACCCTCTCTTCCCTTGTGTGCTGTGGCTGCAGCTGCCTGTGCGACGACATCGACGCCGTTCTTGAAAACGACCGTGTCGTGGAGGTGGGGAATGCTTGTGCCTGGGGAGCTGCTCGGTTCCTCGAATGGAAAAAGTTCAGTGCTTCCATACCTCGAGCCCGCTGCGGATCTTATCGAAGGCTGAACCGTCAACGTCGTCAGGTGTTGCAGGCCCACGAGGCCGTGGCGGAATGTCGAGAGTATCTGTTTCATGCCCAGCGGGTGGTGGTCTACGGTTTGGGCCAAATGTCCATGGAAGCCTTGGAAGGGCTCTTGTTAGGGCTTAGGCGTAGGTCGACCGTCTGGATTCCGTCGGACGGTCACCTTCTGCAAGCTGCCGTCGATCTTTACCGTCAGCAGTGTCCAGCTTCTACAACCTTGGAATGCGTCCGCAATCACGCCGATTTTGTGCTCTTTTGGGGAGCCAATCCACTACGAAGTACCCCGCGACTTCTTTCCCGTTACGCCCTGTTTCCCCGAGGAAGATTTACGGAAAGAGGCGCTGAAGATCGCAGCGCCTGGACCGTCGATATTCAGACAACGGAAATGGCCACAGTCACGAACCTCATAAAGATTCCCCAGCAAGCCGAAGAAGACTGTGTACAAGCATTGCACGAAGCGAGTCTCGGCCGAGCCTCGACTTTTTCGAAGGAACTTCCGGCCAAAGAGTTCAAGAGGCTTCTCAAGGATTTGGGAAAAAGTCGGTATCGCGTCTTTTTCTTTGGAAGAGGTCCCCTGTTTCACGAGCACGGTTCGGCGGTGCTACGGGCTCTGGTTTCCTGGGTGAAGGATCTTGGCGCGACGGCCCCTACGTTTCTTTTGCCTTTACCTTCCGATTTCAACACTGCCGGATTCTTACACATGTTCTTAAGCTATGGTGGATTGTCCAATCCGTTATGGCATCTTCAGGGAGATGTGTACGGATGGATACCGCAGCCCGGGGACGTGCTTTTGGCCGTCTCGGGAGACTGTTTCTGGTTTTTAACGGACGAGCAAAAACAGGCCGTACGGAACCTGCATATTCCCGTTTTAGCGTTTTCTGCTTACGAAACCATGACCACGGCGGAAGCGGATGTGGTCATCGCTGTGGGGCTTCAGGGTCTGGAGGCTTCGGGTTGGGCGGTGCGTCTGGATGGTGTGTCCCTTTTTGCGGAAAAGCTAAGGGACCATGGTCTGATTTCGGATGAAACCGTGGTAGAGGAATTGTTCGAGCCGTTTTCTTAAGAGGACCGAAGAGTTTGAAAACATTGCTCATTCAATCCGGCACGGTCTACGATGTGGCCTTGGGCTGTGAAGGCCGGATTCAGGATATTGTCGTGCGCGGGGAGACCATTCTCTCCCCGAACGAAGTGTCCCAGGTGGATGAAATCGTGGACGCTTCCGGCTTTGTGGTGACAGCCGCCGCTGTGGATTGCGCGGCGCACGTGACTTTTCCCGGCGTCTGGCATCTAAGAGCTGCAGGGCTTTTCCCCGATGCAGAAACCATCGCGCTTCGTTATGCCCAGAGAGGCTTCGGTCATGTCCATGAAAGCTGGACGACTTTGGAGCATGCAGGGTTGGTACACCAGGCGTGGAATCGAGTGACGAGCCTTCAGGCTTCCATTGGTCTCTGTCTTTCGCTCTACGAACTCATCCCATGGATCGAAACCCAGGATGTGGAAACCGCAGGCAAAGTGCTCGAACATCTTTGCCGAGTCTTGGGATTATACGGATTTTATCTTTCAGAACCGAGGCTACGGTTTCGAAACGAAGTTTACAAACACCGAGAAAAATCAGCCGAAGATCTTCTTCCTTTTCTATGCGAAGCTTGTGCTCATCTACCGGGACCCCTCATGGTGCCTGCCACGGGTTTTTCCGATGAGGATATGCAGGCTTTGCCGTCCGGGATGCATCTGCAGAGGATCACCGAACTCTTGGAGCCTAGGGAAAATGACGCATCGTTGAACGCTTCTCAAATTCTTTACTCTAGCTTGAGCGCCGATCTCGGGCTGACATGGCCTGAAGAAAGTATTCAGCTTACCTGGGTTCCTCCATCTTCGGCTACCGAAGGCTACGTCTGGGATGTAGGCCCCTATCGCCTTCTCAAAGCTGAACCTCTGCCTAAGCATGACTTCCGAAACCAGAACGAAACTTTGGAACTTATGGCTCACGCCGCTGAAAAAGGGTGGGCTTTTTCTTGTCGCCATGCCAACCTGGCACTTGTGAAAGACTGGCAAGCTCTCGTGCATGCCGTCTTGAATGTATGGAACCTTCGAGAATGGTTACTGGCCACAAGACTTCATGCGGCCAAGGCTTTGGGACTGTCGAACAAGGGGCACCTGTGTCCCGGAGCCCAAGCGGATGTGGCCTTGTATCGAGAACCGTCGAAGGATTCACCAGTCGGTTGGGCTCAAACCTTCAGTCGATGCGAGCGGCTTTACGTAAAAGGAAGATTGGTTTACGACGCGTCCCGTGGTGATCGACTGCTTCGGTCGAAACCCGAGAGCCGGCGCCCACTTGTGAGGCCGGATGTGGACAAGGCCTTGTTGGGTCCCCTTTTCGAAGGATTGAGCCTGCGGCCGCAGACCCTGAGCCGTTTGGCTCCCTATCTTGGCTCCAGGATATTGTGCAAGACTAACGCCGAAACCCGCAAGGAAGATTCCGCTCATGAAGCAACGAATTCTTGAGCTGCTTCCAAAAACGGACTGCCAAATGTGCGGTATGACCTGCACCGATTTTGCCGATTTTCTTCTCTCGGGTGATCTGACTCCACAGGAATGTCCAACACTACAGGAAGATGCCTACACGGTCCAAAGAGAAGCTTTGGCCGAACTGCTGGCACAACTGGCGGCTCGAGCCAAAACAGGGCATCTCATCGACCGTGACAAGTGTTCGGGCTGCGGTATCTGCCTGATTGTGTGCGAATACAATGCTGCCAATGACTCCGAAAGCCGACAGGGCAAAGGCCCTTACGCCGGCGCCAAAGTGGTGCTTCGAATCATCAACGGGCGGGTCGTTTTGGCTGACGAGACCTTGTGCACTCGACTGCTGCAAGCTGCGGACAAATGCAGCAAATGCCAGGATCATTGCCCCACTCAGGCCATTGTTTTGGTGTAGAGGCCAGGAGATATGAGCCTCATGGAAGCGATTGAGAAAAAGAAAATGGGGAAGGCGGAACTCTTGACCGGCGATTCTGGTTTTGCCGAAGAGATTATGGCGGCTCCAGGCGGCGAGACCTTGTCCCTGTGTTATCAGTGCGGTACATGCACGGGCTGCTGCCCGGTCAGTGCCGTGGACGAAGGGTTCAGTCCCGCACAAATCATTCAATGGATTCTATTGGGTCTGCGCACGCTTGTCCTGAGTTCTTCCAAGATATGGCTGTGCCTTCGATGCCATCGCTGTTCTTTTTATTGTCCGCAGGGAGTGCGATTTGCGGATATCAACGCCACATTGGCGCATCTTTCCGTGCAGGAAGGTTTCATGAGCGCTTCAAAGGTGGAACGCCTTTCGGCGTTGGAATCTCATCTGGCGGCTTTGCGTTGTGCCGCCATTCAAAGGGTGTTGAACCTGTCAGAGCAGGACACGGAAGACATGGACACCTTGATTCAAAACGTTCTGAGGGAACGGCATGGGTAGCACGTCGTGGCGACACGAACGCTCGGGGAAGGCACCTTACCAGACCATCGTGGTTGTGGGAGGGGGCGTGGCCGGGCTTCATGCCGCATTGCAGGCTGCCGATTTAGGCCATGACGTGGTCCTTTTGGAAAGAGATCTGGCCTTGGGCGGGCATATGGCGCAGCTGGACAAGACGTACCCGACCCTTGACTGTTCCTTGTGCATTCTGTCCCCACGTCTGCTCGCCGTCGGCCGTCACCCGAAGATTCGGGTGCTGGTCCGAGCACGATTGGATCGAGTGGAAGGATGTGCCGGGTCTTTCGTGTGTTCGGTAACCCGTGAACCCACCTACGTGGACGCTTCGAAATGTATCGGCTGCGGCAGCTGCCAGCGAGCCTGTCCTGTGGAAAGACCGGACCCTTACAATCTGAACCTTGGCATGACCAAAGCCATTCGAATCCTTTACCCGCAGGCCTATCCCGCAGTCCCGGCCATCGATACGGCAACATGCTTGCATTTTCAGGGGGAAACCTGTTCACGATGCGCCGATGTGTGTCCCACAGGAGCCATTCATTTTCAAGACCAACCTGAGGCCATGGAAATTGACGCGGGCGCTCTCATCCTCGCTTCGGGTTTTGATCTTTTGGACCGCGAAGACCTTCAAGAACCGTATTGGCTTGACAGCCCTCATGTTTTGACCAACCTGGAACTGGAAAGATACCTGAGCGCCACCGGACCCACTCGAGGTGTCCTTCACCCATCAGGGCTTCCACATCCGCCACGGCATATCGTTTTTGCTCAGTGTGTTGGATCCAGGGATCCTTCCTATGGTGTGCCCTATTGTTCACATTATTGTTGCGCCGCCGCTTTAAAGCAGATCTACGTGGCCGCTTCTTTTCCTCATGTGGAACGCATTACCCTCTGTGCCATGGACGTCAGGGCCCATGGAAGGGACTGCGAACCCTTTTTTCGAAGGGTTCAGGCCTTGGAAAAGGTGCGTCTTGTCCACGGCAAAGTGGCCCGTATTTTACCGAAAACCAAAGATACCGGGGTCGAGGTATGGGCTTCGCACGGCGGCCTTGTCTGGCATGCGGAAGCTGATCTCGTCGTTTTGGCCATGGGCATGCGGCCTTCACGAGAAGCCGTTGGGATCGCCAAGGCTTTGGGACTCCACATGGATCCCCACAACTTTGTTCGCATCAAAGAACACCACACGGTGCACACGTCCTTGGACGGTGTCTATGCGTGTGGCACCTTCATGGGCCCTAAGAGTATTCCCTCCACGGTCCAGGAAGCCTACGCGGCGGCCGTGGCGGCCAGCGCCCGTTTGTCATCGGGCATGATTACCGCCGGGCGCCCTTGTCAGAGCTTTTTATCCTCATCGCCATCTCCTTCCCAGGACTTGACTGAAGCGTCCAGATATCTCGGCGCATTTCCTGAAACAAACACTTATGCGGACGTGAACACCTCTGTTCGTGTCGGTGTTTTTGTGTGTCGATGCGGAACGAACATCGCCGGCGTTATCGACACAAAACAGCTTGCTCAATGGGCGAAACAGCTTCCTTGTGTGGCTCACGTGGCCGAGAACCTCTTTTCCTGTTCCACCGACGCGACCGCACGCATGGCCAGGATCCTTCAAGAGAAGAAACTGAATCGAGTCGTGGTGGCCGCCTGTTCTCCTCGAAGTCATCTTCCCGTGTTTCAAGACGTTTTGGCAAAAGCCGGACTTCCTCCAGGTTATGTGCGCATGGTGAACATTCGAGAACAAGGTTCCTGGGTGCACAAGGACGAGCCTGAAAAGGCCCTGCACAAAGCCAAGGTTCTCCTTGCAGCGGCCGTAGCCCAGGTGCGGGCGGCGCAGCCGGCACGGGTTATAGAAATCCCCGTGGCTCCTTCAGCCCTGGTTCTGGGAAGCAGCGCCGCGGCACTGACGGCTGCGCTGCGCCTGGCGGACAACGGAATCCATGTTCTGGTAGTGGAATCGGGAAACACGTTCGGCGGCCGTCTTTCTCAGGCTTCTTTTGAAAAACCCCATGTCAATGTGGATCGATTGTACCGACATTTTTTGAGCCGCATTCGAACACAGTCTCGAATTCGCGTCTTGATGAATACAAGCCTTGTGGAATGCCGAGGAAGCCTGGGACGGTTTCAAGTGGAACTGCATCGCAAGGTGCCGGGAACCGAAGTCGTTGAAGAACGTGTGCTCGAAATCTTTGGAACCATTCTCATCGCCGTGGGAGCTCAGGTCTGGAAGCCGGGAAATCTCTTTTCATACGGCACGGTGCCGCAGGTGATCACACAAGAGGAACTGGCCGAAGCTTTAGGGCAAGGGAGCCTGGATCTGCGCAACGCTCGTCGAGTGGTCATGATCCAGTGCGTGGGATCTCGCAACGATGAGCGCCCCTATTGCAGTCGATCCTGCTGCCAGCAGGCCGTGTCCCATGCTTTGGAACTTCGCGCCCGGTTTCCACATCTCACCATCACCGTGCTTCATCGAGATATGCGTACCTACGGCCTTGCAGAACTCATTTACCAAAAGGCCCGTCGCGAGGGTATTCGGTTCCTGCGTTATGACGAAAAACAGCCGCCGCATGTGGTACCGACACGATTCGGCCGCCGTTCCACGGTGGACCTTCATTGGAACGATCCCGACAGCGGAAGATCCTTTCACGAACGAGCAGACCTTCTGGTTCTAAGCACAGCCACGGTGCCGGCTTTTGAAAATCAGCACATAGCCTCCATTCTTCGAGTGCCCCTGACCGCCGAGGGGTTTTTCATGGAACGACACGTGAAACTGGCCCCGGTGGAAACTTCCGTGGAAGGCATCTTTATCGCGGGCCAGTGTCATGCCCCGAAAACCCTTGCGGAGGCCTTGGTCCAAGGCGATGCGGCTGCTGCCAAGATGCTGGCCGTTTATCGGGAAGGCGTGGTGCGACGTCCTGCCTTCATTGCGACGATCGACTCAGGCCGTTGTTCCCGATGTCTGAGTTGCGCTGCAGTGTGCCCCGCCCAGGCTGTGCAGGTGCCGGCTGTGGGGGGGGTGCGGGTGGATCCGGGAGCATGCCGCGGATGCGGTTTATGTGTTGCTGAATGTCCCGCCGAAGCCATCGATCTTGCAGGTGCGGAAAACCATGGTTTGTTAAAGGGCATGCCGCTGATGGAAGGGATCGACAAGACTGTCCAAAAAGAGACGCGTGGATAAGGAGCCGACGATGCAGACGGAAGCACCTGAAAGGAACTTGGGACTTGACTTGGTTCGCGTCACAGAGGCCGCCGCCTTGGCGGCGGCTCGATGGCTCGGCCGCGGAGATGGCAAGGCCGGTGACAAAGCGGCGGTAGACGCCATGAGGTTAAGCTTCAATGCGGTGGATATCGACGGCATTGTGGTCATCGGGGAAGGGGAAAAAGACAAGGCGCCGATGCTCTACAACGGCGAGAAATTAGGGACGGGCCGAGGTCCGAAGGTGGACGTGGCCGTAGATCCCGTTGAAGGCACACGCCTTTTGGCCCAAGGACGTCCCAACGCCATATCGGTCGTGGCCATGGCCCCCCGGGGTTCCATGTACAACCCAGGTCCTGCCTTTTACATGAATAAACTGGCCGTGCCCGCTCCGGCTCGTGACGCCATCGACCTGGATGCTTCACCCGAAGACAATCTGAAAAACATTGCCAGGGCTTTAGGAAAAGATGTGGACGACCTTACGGTCTTTGTCCTAGACAAACCGCGCCACAGGGAACTCATCGCGCATATTCGAAAAGCCGGAGCTCGCATCCAGCTTCACACCGACGGGGATGTGGCGGGAGCCCTTATGGCCGTACTGCCGGACAGTTCCGTGGATGTCATGATGGGCACCGGAGGAACTCCGGAAGGTGTGCTGGCCGCTGCCGCCATCAAGGTTGTGGGCGGCGAAATGCTGGGCCGTCTGGATCCCCAGTCTGCTGCTGAAAAAGAAGCCTTGTTGAAAGCCGGCTATGATTTGCAGCGGGTGCTCAGCACCCATGATCTCATTCGAAGTGATGATGTGTTTTTTGCCGCCACAGGAATCAGTGGAGGGGATTTTCTTCCCGGAGTCCGTTTCACGGGTCGAGGAGCTGTCACCTACTCCCTGGTGATGCGCGGCAAAACAGGAACGGTCCGCCGTATCGAAGCGCTCCACTCCTTCGAACAACTCATGCAGATCAGCGCCATCTCTTACGACTGACCCAGCCGTCTAGTCTTGCAAAGGCGCTTTACCACGAGGGAAGCTTAGAAGCGGAGTGACAATAGGGATTATTCATAACAAGCCGTTGAATTCATCTGGAGAATGTCTGAGACCCGTTTGAGAAAAAAACCGGAATGACCTCAGCGGTCGAGCTTTCTATCTTGAAGACTCACGTTAGCATACGAACTTGTCCGAGAATTGAGAACGAGCCACTCCAGGCAAATCCGTAAGGGCACGGTGCGCCGTGCCCTTACGTCCGAGGCCCTTTGTTTTCCTGGAAGCCTCTTCGTCCCGCCCATTTTGGGCGGACTGGAGGCCAACGATTGCGAAGGAAAACCGGTTCACAAGCGCTTCGGCGATCTCAACACGCACTCGGTGGATCAGAGTCGACGAATCAAGATTATCGATGTAGCTTACTGCTTGGTTTCCGCGATGATGAAAATCGGCTGGGAAGTCCTTTGGGAGTATTAACACACGAGCTTTTAAGGAAGTTTCGCCGCTTCGGCTGCGCTGGAAGCCTTTTCTTGATGCTCTTCGAATTCATGCTCCTGAAACCTTGGTAAAGAAATGGTAAAGACGGCGTAAGGTTCTTCCCAGGAAAAATTGAGGACTCCTCCCATGGAGCGAATCAAGCGGTAACAGAGAGGCAAACCGATGGTTTGCCCGCCCTCGTCAAAGGGAAGAAATAGAGCGTCTGGATGGGCGGGAAGAGACTTGCGGCATGGGTTCTGGAAACGAATGAGCACATGCTGGGCACTGCCGTAGGCCCGAACCGTGAGTTCGTCACCTTTCTGCATGGCTTGAATGGCGTTTCGCACCAGGTTGATAAAAACCTGGAGAAGAGCGTTGGCATCCACGGGTAAGGGTTCCAATCCAGGTTCCAAGTCCAGTCGACACCGCATGCCCCTTCTTTCCAGTTCCAGGCCCATGAGTTCCTTACAGCGAAGAAGGATCTCTTCCAGGGAATGTTTGCCAAGAGAGGTCTCTACCGGTGACAGGTAGTTTCGAATGCGGTCCAAGATCCTTTCCAGCCTTCGGCATTCATCCAAAATAATGGCCGCTTCAGAAGCTTCAGGATAACGCACTAGTAAACGGCGCGCAAAGCCGCCGATGGCCACCAAAGGGTTTCGAATCTCATGGGCCACTTCTGCCGCCACGGCCCCTAAAGTTTTAAGTTTTTCTTTTTGAACGAGAGCTTTTTCCAAAAGCACTCGATCTGTGATGTCCACCGCTATGCCTTCCAATTGCTTAGCCCGTTCGACCTTAGGGGTGTTCTCAGGGACAAAGGTTTTTAGAAGGCAATGAAGCACATGACCCTCACGGTGTCTCAGTCGGCATTCCAAAAAACCGGACTCTTTCTGGCCATCAAAAACTCCTTGGACATGTTCTGTCAATCGAGCTCTATCTTCCTCCACGACCCGTTCCAGCAACCATCCTTCTCGATCCACCACTTCGGCCGGATCAAACCCCAAAACCGTGCGACAGGCTCGATTGATAAAGCCGAGGCCAAAATCCTTTCTCAGGGAAAAGATCATCATGGGCGCATGCTGGACGAGGTTTGCGTAGCGCTGCTCAGCGCGGTGAATCCGTTCCCGGAAAGCCTCTCTTTCCCGATGTCTTCGAATACACATGATGACATCTTCGATACTGAAAGGCTTTCGAATAAAATCCACAACTCCCATCTTGATGGCCTGAACAGCATTTTCCAGGGTTCCGTAGCCTGTCATGATGACCACGTCCATGTGAGGGTCCTGAGCTTTAAGACGTGCGGTGAGATCAAGACCGCTCATGCCGGGAAGCTCTATGTCGAGAAAGGCCATAGAACAATATTGAGATGCGAGCCGGCTCAAAGCTTCTAGGGGATTTGAGGCCAGCACAGGACAGCAGCCTTCACTGCGAAGAACTTCGCCCATGATCTCGAGAACATGGGGATCATCGTCCACGACCAGAATGTGTTTTTCTGAAAAAGAAACATCGTCGTGCATCGGTGCCTCCTATCCATCAGCCTTTTTGGGCAAACGGCAACCACGACAGGAAAAGGAGACGGTCGTGCTAAAGATCTTCTTTTCATTTTTGACCAAGCGAATCGCAAAAGAAAGGGGGTAGCAACATTTTTTCAAAGGTTTGGAATGCCTTCAGGATCGCGGGCTTTCTGAGGAAAGTTCGTTCCAGGATTGTCCCCTAGAAAGCCTACCGAAAGCAGGTTGAGGAACGCGCCGTCGCGAGTTCCTCATGAACGGTTGGTAAGGGTGACGCCCAGACAGATCATCGAGGCACCCAAAAGCAGGGAGGCTTCAAGGCGTTCCCCGAGAAAAAGCACGGCCATCAAGACCGCACTCAATGGCACCAGGTTAATGAAAACCCCCGCTCTGGCCGCTCCAATGGCTTGAATGCCTTCGTAGTACCAACGGAATCCCAAAAAGGATCCGAAAAAACCCAGGTAAAACAAGCCGATCCAGGAGGAAAGACTGTAGGTGAAAAGGTGCGACCAAACCCGTTCAGCCCCTGCCGGAATCGCCAAAAGCACGGTTCCCATCAGGCAGGAATAGGCCACGGCGATTTCCGGAGAAACCCCCTTCATGACCGTTTTGCCCACCAGCGAATAAGCAACCCAGCTCGCTACGCATCCTAGAATCAAGAGATCCCCTAGACCAATGCCAACATTCCATACAGCCACAGGATCGCCCCTGGAAATGACCGTGAAGGCTCCAAGCACCGAAAGAGCGACCCCTCCGGCTCGAACCGGCCCCAGCCGCTCTTTAAACAAAACGGCCGAAAAAAGCGCAATCATGGCCGGATTACAAGCAATGATCAACGAAGCGCGGCTTGCGGGGATCAGCTTAAGCCCTGAAAAGAAAAAGGCATTGTAGGCAAAAATGCCCGTGAGCCCCAAAACCAGGAAGACCGGCCAGTGTTTTCGGGGCACAGAGACCAAAGTGCCACGGGTCCTAAGAAAACCAAAAAGAAATATAGAGGCCCAGAGAAAGCGAAGAAAAGCCGCCGAAAAGGGCGGCACCTCCTGGGCGATCCATCTGCCGGCAATGAAGGTCCCCCCCCAAAAAAAAGCCGTAATAGTCAACTTAAGGTAGATTTTACCCACAGAGGCTTAGAACCCCTCGCAAAGAAAGCCCGCGTTGCTCAACGGCGCGTTTCAGTCCAAGTCTCATGAACCTTCAGAAAGTCCGAACACCAAAACCAAAAGGTCGTGACACTCTAGCCCTCTCACCATCCCCGCCATCATGGGCACTTCATGCCGCTGTATAGGGGCGAGGCGGCGCCTCGCCCTCTCCAAGCCTAAAACTGTGTCTTTTCCCTGAAGCACATGCCCCCGCACCGATCATGGTGGGCTGAAAAGAACACGCTCTCGGGAAAACAAGCGCTTTCAGACGTACGGACCAGGTGGCGCCTCGCCCCTACCTCGAAACAGTGCGGCCTGGTGCGGCTCATTTTGAGTTCTCCGACTGAATCCTTTCCCACTGTGCATTCAACTTCTTTGCGAGTCAAAAGAAAACATTCCTTGATCCGTTTAGCCATTATTGCTACAGGAAAAGCTGACTATAGGGTAAATGATCGTTACAGAATTGATCCGTTTTTTAGAAGCAAAGCCGTAGCTCGTCCTATCTCAAGTTTCAGAACATATAAGAGGTGTTCTGTTGTTAAGTGAACTTTATCTTCGATCAAGTTTCGGCGGTCGGAACGAACCGTTGATGCCCTCTGGTGATTGTGATTCCCCTGCGGCATCGGCTTGAGGTCTTTTGACATGATCATTGCCTTCACGACCTGTGAACTTGAAAGGTTTGTCCTTTGGAGGGGAGGGAGATGATATGGCCCGTAAAGAAATCTTGCCTAAGGATGTCGCTCGGTATCTGAGGGACCTCTTTGACAAGCTACCCTACGACGTCACCATTCTCGTATTCTCGGACAAGAGACATGCGGAGATGGATGAAGCGGTCAAAACTTTTGTTTCCATGTTCAAGGACTTGTCCAGTAAGGTTCATATGTTCCACAAGGACCTTGGTGACCCCGAAGCCGCAACCTTTCAGGTGGATCGCACGCCCGTACTCCTTTTTTGCCCGGATCGCTATCACGTGCGCTATCTGGGACTGCCTTTAGGCGAAGAAGGTCGTACCCTGGTGGAAACCATCATCCACATGGGAACGCGTTCCGATGGCTTGAGCGATCAGTCGAAAAAAGTCCTTTCCAAGCTGGCAGAAAAACGCCACATTAAGGTATTTGTCAGCGCCACTTGCCCGTATTGCCCCCAACAGGCGATCAATGCGGTCAAGGCCGCCGTAGCGTTGCCTGAAAAGGTTTCCGTGGAAATTGTCGATATCGAATTCAACCCTGATTTGGCGAGAGCTTACGAAGCTTTCAGCGTGCCCCAGGTCATAGCCAACGAAACCCTCACGGCTCAAGGAGCTCAGCCCGAAGAACTTTTTATGGCTTCTTTAGTGAAACTGGTACCTCAGACCATTTTCATTCCGGACATCGATGCGGAAGAAGTGCAAACGGATCTTGTCATTGTGGGCGGAGGTCCCGCCGGATTGACAGCGGGCATTTATGCCGTCCGAAGCGGACTTCGAGCCGTGGTTGTGGAGCGAGGGAATTTAGGAGGCCAAGTGGCCAGCACACCCATGGTCGAAAACTATCCGGGATTAAGCCGTGTGCCCGGAAAAACGCTCGTGGATATCATGGTCTCCCATGCTCTGGAATATGTGAAGATCTTCCCCAATGAAGAGGTCGTGGAGGTTCATCCTAACGAGGAGATAGAAGTTTTGACCACGCGGCGGCGATTTAGGGCTCGGGCAGTGCTTCTGGCGACAGGAGCCTCTTATCGGCGGTTAGGAGTCCCTGGAGAGGAACGGCTGGCTGGTCGAGGGGTAAGTTATTGTAGCACTTGCGATGGTCCTTTGTACCGAGGCAAAAAGGCTTTGGTGATCGGAGGCGGCAATAGTGCTGTCACAGAAGCTTTGCACCTGAATCACATCGGGGTGAAAGTCACTCTGGTGCACCGTCGCGATGCCCTCCGAGCCCAAGAACATTTGGTGAAGTCCCTCGAGACGTCCGAAATCCCGGTGCTGTGGAACACGGAAGTGCAAGAGATCGTGGGCGATCGCTTGGTCAAATCCGTTATTCTCAAGAATAATAAAACCGGAGAGACTTTTTCTCGTGAAACGGATGCGGTCTTTGTGGCCATAGGATACGTGGCGGAAACCACTCTGGCCCAAAAACTCGGGCTTCCACTCACCCCCGACGGGTTTGTGCAGCATGATGGGTCACACCGCACAATCATTGCCGGGATCTACACCGCAGGAGATGTGGAAGGAGGTTACCGGCAAATTGTGACAGCGACGGCAGCCGGGGCGGCAGCCGCCTTAACCATCTTTGAAGATCTCTCCAATCCCTATTGGACCCGGCACAAACAAACGGGATGATTGGTGTATGTCTTGAGTTTTCAACAGCCCTTCACAGGGAAGGGTGTTCAGGCATGCCTTAGGAGCCCTTTGCAAGTTACTCAAATAGAGCCTTTCCTCATCCCCGCGAGGGCGTCCACCGCACAAAAAGCGGGCCCAAACCCGCATTTTCAAATAAACAGCTTTCTGTTTCGACTTTCGATGAAGCTTTTAGGATTCCTGTTCTATGAGGTGGCGCACGAATTCTTTGTCTTCTTCAGAGGTGTTTTCGAAGTGCACGCCCACCAGATAGGAGCCTCCGTGACCGTTGGTGGCATTGACTCGGGACCACACCACGCGTCCCACGAAGCGCCGCTGGGTTTCATGATCCGCTTTGAGGTTTAGGGAGATCGTCGCCTCCGGGTTCAAGGGCACATGACAGTCGACGAGCATGCCTTCCTCACTCAGGTTCATGGTGCTGGCCAGAAAAGTGGTACCCTCCGTTTCCACCATCACAGGGCGTTTCACTCTCTTTCTCTGAAAGCGGCGCCTTTCCTTCATGGGCACCACCCTTTGAAGGGTTTCCGAGAGCTTGCGAATGGTAAACGGTTTGGTGATCAACGCGGCGAAGCCGAATTCTGCAAACCGGTCCACGACCTCGTCCTGAACGTAGCCGCTGGAAACAATGACCTTAGCCGAAGGGTCCAGGGCGAGAATTCGTTCCATCGTTTCTTTGGCACCCATTCCCCCTCGAACGGTCAAATCCAAAATAGCGGCCGCAAAGGGTCTCTCCTGCATAAGGGCCGCTTCGTATTTTTCTATGGCTTCCCGACCATCCTTGGCCATGTCCGCCTCGTAGCCAAGATGCGTCAACATTTCTCGAACAATGTTTCGCACAGATTCCTCGTCGTCCATGACCAAAATGCGGCCTCGACCCGTCTGGATCGCCTCGGCTTCTGCAGAAACCGAGGGCGGCACCGCATCCGCTGCAGGAAGGTACAGGTGAAAAACCGTTCCTTTTCCTTCCTGGGACTCCACCGTCACGCACCCTCCATGACGTTTCATCACCGAATAGACAATGGCAAGGCCGAGCCCTGTCCCTTTTTCGGCGGTGCGGTCTTTAGTGGTAAAGTAAGGATCGAAAATGCGATCCAGGTATTCCGCTTTTATCCCAACTCCTTCATCACGAAAGGCGATATGCACATAGGAGCCACTAGGTAAAGGTAAACCCGTCTCCTCATTCACTTCGCAATTCTCCGCCGAAATCCACACCGTTCCTCCATTGGGCATGGCTTGCTTGGCGTTGATAAGCAGATTGCTGATCACCTGATGCATTTGGGCCACATCCACATCCACAGGGCGTAAATCTTTAGGAAGATCAAAATGAACCCTTACGTTGGACCCTGAAAGCACAAAATCTGCCCCCTCTCGAAGAAGATCCGATATGGCCGTCGTCTTTTTGATCGGCGCTCCGCCCTTACCTAGTCTCAACAATTGCTGGGTCAGTTCTTTGGCACGATGAACACCCTTTTCCGCTTCCGAAAGCCGAGACTCAAGCTTTTCGGGATCGTTCAGGTACATGCGGGCCAGGTTAAGGTTTCCTAAGATGCCCATCATAATGTTGTTAAAATCATGGGCAATACCTCCAGCCAGAATACGAATGGAGTCCAGTTTACGAGCTCGAAGCACCTCCGTTTCCATCTTCTTTTGATAGGTCAAGTCACGAATGGCAAAGATCACGCCCAAGGTTCGACCTTCTTCATCAATGATGGGGGCGGCACACATGGCCACAGGCTTGACCGACCCTTCTCGAGTCTTTAAAGCCAGCTCGTTGGAGTATTCCACAGGGCCGCCTTTCGCCACAACCAAGCCAACGGGATTTGGCAGAGGTTCATCAGTCGGGGTGCGCACCAGACGCAGCACGTCTGCGGCCGACTTTCCAAGGACTTCCTCCTCGTTCCAGCCTGTCAGCTTGGAAGCTCCTTCGTTGAAAAGAACCACGCGGCCCTCCGTATCCGTCGCAATGACCGCCTCGGCTATGCTCTTGAGCGTCACGGCAAGACGCTCTTTTTCATCTCGATACCTCGCTTGGGCCTCTCGAAGCTCCTTCATGGTACGACCGGCTTGAGCCAGGGCCGCGGAGAGCTTGTCATTGAGGTCCCGAGACTTTTCCACCAGCCGAATCTGGCGCACCGCTGATGACAGCACGCGACCCAGCTTTTCGTAGACACTTAGAGGACGTGCCGCATCCGGTTCCTCATAATGAAGAGACTCTTCGTGAAGAATGGCTTCTCCTACGACGGTGTCGTCTACAACAATCGGCACGGCGATAAAGGGAGGGTGATACTGCACACGGCGATCCATAAGGGCGCCACCAGCCGTGAAGCTGTAGCGTTTGCGAAAACCACCGAGGAGCTGACGCATCTCAAAGGGCATACTATTAAGCGTTTCCCGGCCGTTCCCTCCCTCCTTGGACAAGGTAAAAGAACGGGGCGCATCCTCGGCTTTCCACCAGCACCCGTGAAGCGTGGGGCTTGAATCGTCCCAGACGTAGACCACCCCTTGATCCACACCCAAAACCTCGGCCACTCGCCCCGCGGCCTCTTCCACCATGGTGGGGATGTTCCCAAGAACGGGAAGCACCGTCTCCAAGTCTTCTAAAGCCTCTGGTTCCCTTTCACGTCGACCTGCGCTTTCCAGCCGTAAACCCTGGGAAGCCATTCGACTCAGATGCTGATTGGCCCGCTGTAAGGCACGGAAATAAAAAGAGATTTCATCCTGTTCAAAATCCAGCAGAGCGGTTCGAGCACTATAGCGCTTGGCGATGCGGCTTTTAACTTCATGGCAGTCCGTAAGGTTCAATCCGAAGTGGGACAGAAGCGTCGGGTCAGGGTTTCGAAAGAGTTCCACAGCCACCGCATCCGCCATGAGCTCGTGCACCACATGGTCCGACAGATTGATCAAGAGGCTCAGATCTCGAATCTCAGGATCCGGAATATCCATCATGGACAGGACGTCCGGGCTGTGATGATGCCACCATAAAGGAAAAGTAAGGATGGGAGGAAGTTCCCACTTTTCCGCAAGCCAGCGTGCCACCGTGGCATGATCGACACCTAAAAGATCCTGTTCCGCCTCAGCCATGGTGACACCCCGCTCACGAGCCGCCTTTTCCACTTCTTGATAAGTTTCGGCGGCGCATTCCACAAAAAGGAGCTTACCCACATCGTGCAAAAGTCCCAGGACAAAGGCTTCCGACGCTCTTTTTGGCAGAACTTTTTCCGCAAACAACTCACAACACACGGCACAAGCCAGCGAATGCTCCCAGAGAGCCTGTTGATCCTTGCGTGCTTTTCGTCGCAACTCCTTGATAAGGGATTCGGAAACCGTCACGCTCAGCAGCACGCACCGAAGCTGTTCCACGCCGAGCAAGGCCACGGCCCTTTGCAAAGTGGCCACCTTTTTTGAAAGGCCGTAATAACTGGAATTGACAAGGCGAAGAAGCTTCATGGCCAGTCCCTGGTCCGTTTCCAGAAGCTTGACCACGCGCTCCATGTCAGGCCGGGCTTGGGTCAGGGCATTGAGGATGTTGGAAGCCACAGCGGGGGCTGAGGGAAGGGCTTCCAGGGTTCGAATCACCTTGCGTACTTCGTCACGAAAAGATCCGTTGACAGGTTTCGTGCTTCTTCCCTTCTCGGTCATTTGGGTTACCTTGGGCAAGAGTCATCATCTGGGGAAAGTCCACCAACTCCTCAGTCTTTTATTCGGCAAGACATTCCAAGAACTCAAGGAAAAAATCAAAGCCGTGCGGACCTGGCCGATCCTTCTCGATCCCCACGCCCAGAGACTGGATAATTTGAATCCATGCGTGGCATTCCTGGATCCAAATGATCCATGAACTGGAGGAAGCCGTTGGAACGCCAGGACACAGCACCAGCGGCCCCCATGCTTTCTCGTGGATCGGTTCTTTGCGGTCCTTAAGGGTGCCTCAGAACTTTTTGCTTTACAGGAGTGTTTATTCGGTATTCGCTGGGAATTAAGTATTCAACGGAGGCACGTTGCTTAGAAAAGCACCCAGGACCTCTTGGCGAAGGGGCCGGGTTCCTCCACTCAAACCTATGATACGCCTTCAGGGGGAAAAATGCGCTGGATAAAACCTCTTTTTCTGGCGCGGTTTTTGATATGATGCTTTCTAACGACAAGGGCTGATATGTCGGCGGTCGATGCCTTTGCAAGCTTTGACTTTTGGCGAGATGCAGTCTTATGGCGAAACGTCCTTCACTCTTTCCTCTGAAACCTGGCCCTGCCGTGGATGGTCCGTGGTTTTCGCCGTGGCTGATTCTTGGGGCGGTAGGTCTTTTAGCCGTTATCCTCAGCGTGGTGGCTTTTAGAAATGCGGATCGGGAACGGCGCTTCATGGAAGCTGCCCTTTCCGCTCAAGCTCATACGCTCATGGAATCCCTTGAAGCCGGAACTCGAACCGGCATGATGGGCCGCATGGGATGGGGACGGCACCACGTGCAGATGCTCATGGAACAAATGGCACAAGAACCATCCGTCCTTTACCTTCGCCTTGTGGATCAATCAGGACGCGTCATGGCTTCGAGCCATGCTGAAGAAACAGGGCAGGAAATTCCTCCGACACATCAAGCGGCGCTTTCCGGGCATGCCTATACCGATTTTCAAGGGAAAAAGGTCTTTGAAGTGGTTCGCGCTTATCAACCCTGGGCGCGCTGTGCCACGAGTCCGCGAGGACCCTGTACAGGAGAAGGAGCAAGACAAGGTCATGGAAAGGCTCGAGGTCAGATGGGTCAAGGACAGGATCCCTTCGCTCAAGCCGGACCCTTGCGGCTCGTGGTAGGCTTGGATGCCACGCCTTTGAAAGAAGCCGTCCGCCAGGACATCTTTCATCACGTGGTTCTTCTAGCCTCCCTGTTTGCTCTGGGCGCCACCGGCTTGGTCGCCCTCTTTTGGGCTCACGGCTATCGGCTGGCTCGTCGATCCCTAAGAACCATGGAAGTCATGACCCAGGCCATCTTTTCTCGCATGCCCGTGGGTCTTGTCGCCACGGATTCGCACGGTATCATCCGCCAAATCAATCCGGCCGCCGCATCCCTGCTGGGTCCTCTTGTGAAGCCAGGCGGCAGCTTAAAGGATTTTCCAGGATTGGAAAACCTGAGGAGCCGCCTGGAACGGGGGGAAGACCCCGTTGAAGACAATATCCTTTGCGAAACGGGGCGAAAGTCGCGAAAAGCTCTGCTTGTCCACGCCACGGCGATCCAGGAAAGCGAAAAAAGTCCTGCGGGCTTTGTCTTCTTGCTTTCAGACATGACCACCGTACGAAACCTGGAAGAAAAACTTCGCCGGCATGAACGTTTGGCAGCCTTAGGGAAACTTGCCTCGGGAGTAGCCCACGAAATTCGTAACCCCTTGAGCTCCATTAAAGGGTTTGCGGCGATTCTTGCTCGCAAGGCGTCCAATGATGCCTCAGCCCAGGAAGTGGCGCGAACCATGACCCATGAAGTGGACCGGCTGAATCGAGTCATTTCGGAACTGCTGGAATTTGCCCGCCCTGCTGAATTGGACCTTAATCCTGTCTGTCTTCAAGACATCATTGAACACACTCTAAAGCTCGTGGAAAGAGATGCCGCTCATGCAGGGGTGGAACTGGCTGTGGATCTATCCCCACCCGATTTGATGGTCGTTGTGGACGCCGACCGCTTTTCTCAAGTTTTGCTAAACCTCTACCTCAATGCCGTCCAAGCCATGGATCGAGGCGGAAAACTCACCGTCCGCGCCTTCATGGATCAGGAGTTTCTTCGAGTGGAGGTGGAGGATACGGGACCGGGAATTCCTGCGGAGGTCGTAGGGCATATCTTTGATCCCTATTTCACCACGAAACCTACAGGTGTGGGATTGGGTTTGGCCATCGTTCATAAGATCATAGACGCCCACGGCGGCGAAATTGTGGTGGACCCTTCCACGGAACAAGGAACCCGATTTGTGATTCGCCTTCCTCAGAAGGTTTCGAAACCTTCCCTTGCGGCAAGCCCAAAAATTATGAAGGAAGGGGAAAACCAACCGGTTGGTTGAAGAAATTGGAATGTCGGCACCGAACACCCTCACATGGAAAGGAAAACGAAAGAGAGCCATGAAAGGCAAAAGTCCCGCCCATATTCTCATCGTGGATGACGATCCGGCCCATCGGCTGATGCTCACCACACTTCTTGAGGATTGGGGATATCGAGTGCATGAGGCGGATGGAGGACTTTCCGCCGTTCAAAGAGTGCAGGAGCAGCCTCTGGATGCCGTGATCATGGATGTGCGCATGCCCGACATGGACGGTATCGAGGCCACACGACGTATCCATCACTATAACCCGGCTTTGCCGGTGATCGTGCTCACCGCTTTTTCGTCGGTCCCCTCGGCTGTGGAAGCCCTCAAGGCAGGCGCCTACGATTATCTCACCAAGCCCCTGGATTTTGACGCTCTGCGCCTTACCCTGAATCGAGCTTTAGAACACATGCAGTTACGCACTGAAAACGAGGAGCTACGAGAGCAACTGGCCAAATTGCGTCTGCCGGAAATCATCGGAAAAAGCACCGCCATGCAACGTCTTGTGGAACTGCTGGCTTTGGTGGCCCCTAGTGAAGCCACCGTGCTTATCACCGGGGAAAGCGGCACAGGAAAAGGTCTGGTGGCTCGAGCCATCCACGCCAACAGCCCGCGGAGTCACGGGCCTTTGGTGGAAGTCAACTGCGCCGCCATTCCTGAAAACCTTATGGAGTCTGAACTCTTCGGCCATGACAAAGGAGCCTTTACCGGAGCGGACAAGCCCCGTCGAGGGCGGTTTGCGCAAGCCGATGGAGGCTCCATTTTTCTTGACGAGGTAGGGGAATTGTCCCTGCCCATGCAGGCCAAGCTTCTTAGGGTCCTTCAGGATGGCCATATTCAAAGGGTGGGAAGTGACCAAACCATTGCCGTGGATGTGCGCATTCTGGCAGCCACCAACAGGGACTTACAACGCATGACCCAAGAAGGCACCTTTCGCGAGGATCTCTATTACCGACTCAACGTGGTCGCGGTGGAAGTCCCACCGCTTCGTGAGCGCAAGGAAGATATCCCCCTTCTCGTGGAACATTTCATCAAAACCTTTGCCTCCAAAAACAAAAGAGCGGTACGAGGAATAACACCTCGCGCCATGGACCTTCTCGTTAGATACGATTGGCCGGGAAATGTGCGTGAACTGGAAAACGTTATGGAACGAGCCGTCATTTTGCTGCGAGGCGAGTATCTCACTGAGGCGGAACTTCCCCTGCACCTTCAAAGAACAGCAGCCTCCGTCCCTTTGACGCCCCAACGACAAGGAGACCATGAAGACGAAGACCCAGCTCCATCCATGACGCTGGCGGAAATGGAAAGGCGTCTGATTGAACAGGTTCTAGAAGAAACGGGCGGGAACAAGAGCGAAGCGGCTCGGCGGCTCGGAATCACGCGTCGCACCTTAAAACTCAAGTTGAAAAAGTACGCCGAGGAATTCTCCTCCACTTAGATTTCAACACTTTTTCCAGGCACATTATCAGCTTACTATTGTCCTTGAGCGTTCCTATAAGTGAAACACCTCTTGATTTTTTCGCCTTACATACGGTATGCGTAATACCATTGAAGAACGCTCCGTGAATCCCACTTGTTTTGGGATCGAGCGGTGAGTTTGCAACCTCAAGGTAAAAGGAGAGCGCACCCATGGTCAGCCTTTCGACGCGCAGCCGGTATGGAATCCGCCTTCTCATGTCTCTGGCGCGCCATTCGGGGCCAAATCCAATGCAGATTTCGGATGTCGCCAAAGAACAGAACATTTCCGTCAAGTATTTGGAACAAATCGCTTTGATTCTTAAAAAGGCCGGAATTATTGAAACCGTGCGTGGACGCAAAGGGGGCCATAGGTTAGCCAAGTATCCCGAGGAGATCACTCTTGACTGGATCGTAGGGCTTCTTGAAGGGGGATTTGACCTTGCACCTTGTGTGTCCAAACCTCATAGGTGTCCGCGTTCTGTCCAATGCGCTCCTCGCTTGGCCTGGCAGGAATTATCCCAGACTCTTTTTGAAAAACTTCGACAATGGACCTTAGGGGATCTTCTTCGGTTGGAAGAAAGCTTGTTGGAGCGCGAAGACGCACCGGAAAAGGAGGAAAGGGAGGTCTTTTATTGTCCGTCTTCCTTTCACGGCTCCTTCTGAGCCTTGGGAGAATTGCCGGGGTGGGATCGGTGGGATGTTGCCCGAATTTGGGGCGGACACATGGATCCGCCCCTACAGGGTTTCGGCGGTTAGGGGCGGACAGATGGCTTGTCCGCCCTTTTCGTTTGACAGGCATGGGGCCGAAGATATGATCGGCCGGAATCCCCATGCCGTTCAAAGCTTTTAGTAGGCGCTTAGGAACTCATCCAGAACATCCACGGATTTTTTCTCCACCACAATGTCAAAGATCTTGTCCTTCACCTGTCTGGGCAAAAGCTCGATGCTTTTAGTGGTAGCCGAATCAAACTTGGCTGTAGGAAAGACCTTGAGAATCTTGTCCCGTTGAGCTGCATTGGCATAAACGCGAATGACTTTCATGCCGGCGAGCATTTCTTCACACATGTGGGCCAGCCCTGCCTCTTTAAGCTTTTCATAGCGCTCTTCGTTGACCCAAATGTTGATGGGATATTTTTCCTCGGCCATGACCTCACCTCCTGTCAGCCCGCCAGCGGCGGAATGGTGAAAACGGGCGTTCTTTTTGCCAAGTATTCGTCGGTGACAAACGGAGAGCCGAACCCGTACTTTTCGGCGCATTCCATGACGAGATCAAAGACTTCCGGACGGAAAATGAGTCGAGGCGGTTTGACGCCGTCTTCGACGATGCTTCGAATCAGAGTACCGCTGAACTTTTGCCATTCGTTCTTGTGATTGCACAAACCTTCGCTGGTGATCTCGCCGCAATGTGGACAATAGAGCCAGTTCATGGAATAAACCGGGGTGATGTTCAGCTCGTCTTGAACCGTCGCCAACAGGTGGTGCGCGTCATAAGGCCCATAGTAGGTGCCGACCCCCGCATGGTCCCGACCGTACATATGATGGGTCAGACCGAGGTTCGTCCGCAGCGCCGCATGAAAGACGGCTTCTTTGGGGCCAGCGTATCGCATATCCCAAAAAGTTAAGGATGTCATATGATTATGGTCCCCAAAATAGCCCGATTTGCGCAGTTCGTCTTGGGTTAAGATAATGGCCTCGTCAATGTAGTCCCCCTTGCGCTTTTCACCGATAATGGCATTGACAAGGACCCCGACCAGAGGCTTTTCAATGGGCAGTTCCGCATAGGTCTGGAACCAGGCGCCCTTCATAAGCCATTCATGACCTGTGTGCGGCACGTTGCGGGTCTGGTGGGCTACAATCCGCTGCCATCCCTTTTCTCGAAAACGCTTGCGCATTTCCAGGGGCGGAATGAAGTAGGGATCGAACGGAGGATTGATTTTGGGTGGCGTCACCAAGGTGATGTCGCCGCCCAGAAACTTGTCCTTGTAGGCGTAGGTTCGAGCGCATCCGGGATGTTTGCTTTCGGCCGTCCCGAAAATGGATTGGCACATGGCCTCCTTGTCGTAGGAGTAAATTTCGGAGATTTCAAAAATAGCCATGGGGTTGTCATGGTAGGTCAAGCAGATGGAGTCTCCCGCCTTGATGCCGTAGTCCGACAGCTCCTGGTCGGACATGTCAAAGAGAATGGGAATGCTCCAGATGGTTCCATCCTTGAGACGCATTCTCTTGACCACGGAATCCAGGTCTTCCTTGCCCATGAAACCGGTCAGAGGACAGAAAAACCCGTAGGCGATTCCGATCACTTCATTGGCAATCTGACTCCGGACCGGCACCTGTTTCAACCCCTTCACCCTTGCGGGAGCCTCCTTGGGGTCCAGAATCCGTTCCACAATTTCCTTGCCGCCATGCCCGATTTCAGCCATGATCCACCTCTCCTGTCTCGCCGTCCCGTCCATTGTGCCTTGCATGAAGCAGGCAGGTCCCTCAACCCAAAGGTCGAACAGCCTACAATCACCCCCCTTCCCGAAAGGTTTTTTCGGCGCCCTTAAAACTAAGCCGACGCCGTGAGCCTCTCTCTGGGCTCCTTCAAGGAAGACCGGCCGTTGAGCCTCTTTCGATGAACCTCGGAGCCGAAACAGCCATCCCGTCGCTCATGTTTTCAGTATGAGGGCACCATGAGATGCACCAGGCACTCGACAAAGAACGCGAAGCCAGGCATAGATAGTTTCCACGGGAAAAGCCCAGGAGGTACCCCCACACCTCCCGATTCCCAATGTGTTTTATTTTAGTTCTTTTTTTCTCAAATGGTCAACGGCCAAAAAGGGTTTTTTCCGTGTTCGGAAAAAGCGGCTGGAATTCGGTGATGGGAAAAGAGAGCACCAAGGGAGGAAGACCATGATTCTGAAGAAGGCGGAAATCTTTGATGGTATCAGCGCTGAGGTTTTAGACCGGATTCAGGCCATGGCACAGGAGGAGCAGGCTCAGGAAGGGCATGTTTTTTTTAGGGCTGGCGAACCTGCCGTGTATCTTTACGTTTTAAAGGAGGGGCAGGTAGCTTTGACCACGGGGGGAGCTTCACCTATCACCTTTCCCATCGGGGAGTCCGGAGCTGTCTTCGGCTGGTCGGCTCTTGTGGAACCGCGCACCTACACGGCTACGTGCGAAACGACCATGCCGACCACGGTGATCAAGTTGGACGGTGCGAAGCTCCTTCAGATTTTCGAAGAAAATCCTAAGGATGGCTTGCTGGCGCTTCGTCGTCTCGCGCGCGTCATGGCGTCTCGATTGAAAGCGAGTTATGAGCGCTTTGGGCGCTGATTCAGTCACAGCTATTGACCGTGCAGCTTCCGCCGGCCTCCAGAGGAAGCAAAAGATCCTCAGGGTTAAGACCCTTCTGAGGGTCCTGAAGGACGCTTAAAAGGTAGCCAGGCACTTCGGCACCGGTCACAATGCGCCCCTGATGGACGATGAGGGGAACATAAGGAAGCCCTCTGGCCATGCAGTAAGCGTTGTTGGCCCGCACCACCGTCAAGGTGGCCAAAAGACATCGAGTCCGCTGGGACCACCGGGTGCAGGTTTGGCAATGGTCCTTCGCCAATTGCCACACCGAAGCCAAACTCCAGGCTTCGGGACACAAACGTACGCGGTCCTTGTCGGTCATTTTCTCGAGCAAAGCCAAAACGTCATGGCAGTGGGTGCAAGTGGGTTCGAAAAAGAGGTAAAGGGTTCGGTCATCCCCGGTTATAGTCGAAAAGGGGGATTCGGAGCAGGCACAGACGGCTTGTGTCAGAGGCACGATAATGAGAGCCACGCCCAGGGTGGTTGCGGCCAAGGCCCACGAAGCTTTCCTGGCCATGGGGACAATCTCCGGGCCGGAGAGAAAAACCCAGAGCAAAAACAAGGCGGTATAGCCCAAACAGGCAGGGCAGTAGAGGTTTAGCAGCACCTGGGTGAGGACAAGCACGCTTTCGACCGCCATCCCCATAATGACGAGACCGCCCAAAAGGATTTTAGCATAGCGGTAAGCAGCAAGAAGTATGGCTGCATAGAGGACCCCGGCCCACCACAAAGCGTTCTTTTGGAGAGCCTGACACCCAAAGGAATCGCACAACAGATTTCCGGTTCCGATCGCGTTTGCCAAGGCATAAATAAAAAGAACCAGCCCCAAGGCTTGGACGACGATCTGTCTTTTCGAAATCATAGACCCACGCTCCAACGTCCTTTCGGGAATTGTCTCTTGAACCGCAAGAATCTTGTCATCCCAGCGAGTTTGTGTCAATCATGGGCTGAAGGAGTTTTCCGATTCCGTGAAGAAAGTCGGATCTCACATGACAGAAGTTAAACCGTTTTCTGAAGCTTTCAACATGGGAGGGCCCTATGAGCGTGACAGTGACGTGGTACGGCCATGCCTGCATTTTGATTCAATCCAAAGGGACCCATCTTCTGGTGGACCCCTTTTTGACGGGAAATCCTTTGGCGACGATCAAAGCCGAGGAAATTCCCGCCGACTATATCTTTGTTTCCCATGGGCATGGGGATCATTTGGGGGATACGGTGGCTATTGCCAAGCGTACCGGCGCCACAGTGGTTTCCAACTTTGAAATTTCCAACTGGCTCGCTGCTCAGGGACTGACCAAGCTACACCCTCACCATATTGGCGGAGGCTCAAATCATCCCTGGGGACGGGTGAAATTGACCACCGCGCACCATGGGTCGGCGTTACCCGATGGATCGTACGGGGGAAATCCGTGCGGATTCCTTTTCACCGTAGACGATTTCAAAATCTATCATGCCGGCGATACAGGGCTTTTTTACGATATGGTTCTTATCGGCGAGGAAGGTATCGACTTAGCCATCTTACCCATCGGAGACAATTTCACCATGGGACCCGACGATGCCCTGAGGGCGGTGAAGCTCATCAAACCGTCCAAAGTGCTTCCCATTCACTACGACACTTTTGACATGATTCATCAGGATCCAGGGGCATGGAAAGAACGCGTGGAAAAGGAGACCTCCACCCATGTGGTGTTTTTGAAACCAGGGGAAAGTCTGGTTTTGTAACAGGCGCGTAATCTGTTTGACAGGCGACGGGCTCTGTGCGAAGGTGCTCGGGACATCCTGGCCCGCCGAGGTCGTCAGGGAACCGTTTTTGGCACGTGCCGTCTGATCGAGCTCGCCACGCATGGTTCTCCTTGTTTTTCATGGGCCGACGCCGGTTATTCGGGATGCGACGAAGCTTCACCGACGGTTCGGTGATGGGTTGGCCTTTCGTTCTCGTGGTTGGAAACGGCCGACCCTTTCATGCCATGAAACCACGCGCAAAGGATACTCTATGAATCTTTACGTTGGAAACCTCGCCTACAGTGTCACGGAAGACGATCTGCGTAACGCTTTTGCCAAGTACGGCGAAGTGAGCAGTGTCAACATCATCGTCGATCGTCAAACCGGACAGTCCAAAGGCTTCGGCTTCGTGGAAATGCCACAGAACGCCGACGCGGACAAGGCCATCAAGGCCCTTAACGGTGCAGACCTGAAAGGCCGCACCCTGAAGGTCAATCAGGCCAAGCCGCGACCCAGCCGCCCCTCTCGGGGCCCACGATACTAGGCTGAAGGTTTCCCCCCAGCTCAAAACGCCTCGGCACCATGGGCCGAGGCGTTTTCGTCTGTTCAGCCCAACTGTTTTTCAAACCATTGTGTGAAGCGCCTCATGCCCTTATCCAACTCTTCTTCCGTACCCCCAAAGGAAAGCCGCACGTGCCCTTCACCTCCCGGACCAAAGGCGCTGCCGGGTATGGTGATTACGCGGGCTTCTTGAAGGAGTCGAAGGGCCACGGTCATGGAATCACCCGCCTGCGACGGAAACTTGACCATGACATAGTAGGCGCCTTGGGGTTTGATGTAGGAAAGATGCGGAGCCATGCGGTCCAGGTGAGCACAAACCTGGTCTCGTCTGGCTTGCAGGGTGTCTCGAAACTGCCTCACGCATTCCTGAGGTCCTTCCAATGCTGCTAAAGCCGCCACCTGAGATGGCGTTGGAGCGCAAATGACGGTAGCGTCATGGACCTTCATCATATGATCCAAAATGTCTTCAGAGGCCACAACGGCCCCGACCCTCCATCCGGTCATGGCGTATTTTTTGGAAAAGCTGAAAATACCGATCACCTGACGCCGAAGTTCCGGGATCGACAGCAGACTGAAATAGGGACGTCCGTCATAGGTGAGGAAGTCATAAGTTTCATCGCAAATAATGAAAAACCCTTGTTCCAGAGCCCACTGGGCCACCATTCGTAGGTCTTCTTCGGGAAAGACGGCACCGGTGGGATTATGAGGATGGCACAGCACGAGCGCCTTGGTGCGAGGGGAAATGGCGTCACGAAGCCCGTCCAGGTCCAGTTGCCAGTTTTCGAGTTTGAGTGGAAAAAAGACCGGGCGTCCTTGGGCTAGAAGGACTTGTTCGATGTGGGAAGCATAGTTGGGTGAGGGCAAGAGCACCTCATCGCCGGGATCAACCAATGTGAGCATCGCGGCGCACAGCCCTTCCATGGCCCCGACCGTGATACAGATCTCTGTTTCAGGATCAACCCAAAGGCCCCTTTCTCCAACGAGCCTATCCGCAAAGGCTCTGCGAAGCGTGAGAAGTCCCGGCCCTAGAGTGTATTTTCCTGACCAGGAAGCCTCCCTGAGATGCCGACACACCGCCTCCACGATGTGACCAGGAGTGGGAAACGATGGAATCCCTTGACCTAGAGAGATACAGTCAGGAACCTTTTGGGCCAGAAGCGGCATTTCCTTGATGGCGGAAACCGCGATACCCCGAACCCTATCACTGATCCCCTCTTCCCGATACCGCTTGCCTGCAGCTTCCAAAGCCGATCGTTCCAAAGCCACCGTTTAGACCCTCCGTGATTCCTGCTTCCAAGGAAAGATCTTTCCCGGATTCAGCACAAGGTTCGGATCAAAAAGCTTTTTGAGTGCCATCTGTAATCGAATGATTTCGGCGTCTTGTTCCAGGGTAAGGTAATGTTGTTTGGCTACCCCGACGCCGTGCTCCCCCGAAATCGTCCCGCCCCTTCGCACGACTTCCACGAGCAAAGCACGAACGCCCTCTTCCACCCGTTGCGGAAGAAACCCTTCACAGGCTGTGATGTTCAAATGAATATTTCCATCCCCTGCATGCCCGAAACAATAAATCTTCAAGTCAAAGCGCTTTTCTATTTCAGGAATGCCGCTGATGAAGTCGGCGATTTGACCCAAGGGGACAACCACATCTTCGGGAATGTAGACAGCGGCGCTGTGCTCGATTCTCAGAGATACTTCCCGACGCACCGCCCACATTTTTTCCCTTTTAGCGGCATCGGGAGCCAACAGCACGTCACGGGCTCCATGTTCCAAGCACACTTCACCCATGCGTTCGATTTCCTGAGCGATCATTTGAGGATGTCCGTCGGCTTCCACAAGAAGGAAAGATCCCGCACCCTGGACTTCCTGAAACGGGAGTAAATCCCCGACCAGCTCCAAACAGCGTCGGTCCAAAAATTCCAAGGCCGACGGAACCAAACCCGCGGTCAGGATACCGGAGACTGCATTCATGGCCTGGGTCATGTCAGAAAAAAGGGCCACCAGGGTGGTGACTGCGGGAGGATGGGGTATCAGTTTCAGTATGAGTTTCGTGATAATTCCGAGAGTGCCTTCACTTCCCACGATAAGTCGCGTCAGATCATAGCCCACGACCCCTTTGCGCGTTTGGCATCCCGTGTGGATCAGAGAACCCGTAGGGAGAACCACGTCCAGTCCAAGCACATAATCCCGAGTGACCCCGTACTTGACACAGGAAGGCCCGCCGGCGTTGGTGGCGGCGTTTCCGCCGATGCTGCAGGTGTCAATGCTTGCGGGGTCTGGAGGATAATAGAGACCACAAGCCTTGGCGGCACGTTTGAGATCAGCCGTTATCACACCGGGTTCAACCACAGCCACGAGGTTTTTCGTATCGATGCACAGGATGCGATTCATGCCGGAAAGGTCCAGCACCACACCGCCTTCAATGGGGCTGGCACCGCCGGCCAAGCCAGTTCCCATACCTCGTGGTGTCACCGGAAAGCGATACCGATTGGCCAGTTCCATGAGGCGCACAACCTGGTGTTCGTTGCGGGCTGTGACTACCGCTTCCGGAACCCCTCGCGTGTGCGAAGCATCTTCGGCGCATGCCGCCAGTTTTTCCGGATGGACCGAAACAATGTCGTCCCCTAGAGCCTGACGCAGCGCGGCCATGGCCTTGGTTGTCACGCGATATGAACGAGATCCGTTTTGAAACGACACATTTTGCATAGGTCCTGTCTTAGCCTTTTCTCACGGGGTCTAAGCCACCGAAAACGTCGGCGCATCCAATCCAAGTTGTTGGAAAAGCACTTCGGGGTTTCAGGTAAAAAGCCGCAGGGGCATGCCCCTACGGCTTGAAGGTTCCGAAAACGGCTTCAAGGGATGGTGAAAGACTGTCCTAGAACTCGCAATACCAAAGTCTTTTGCCACTTCGATTGAGGGTGAGGGGTCGCCTTGCCCCCATTGTGCCCGATCCCGAAAGCGAAGACCTTCGGCCCTCTCATCAGCCGGCCGTGGCGCCTCCACTTCCGTGGAAAAATTCGTTCTCGAACAAGACCTTAGAGCTGGTACTTTTCTTTCAGTTCCTGCCACTTGGGTGATTTCATCAGCTTTTCCAGACCCTCGTTAAGCATCTTGAGAAATTCCGTATCTTCCTTACGCACACCGTAGGCAAAGGTCTCGTCCGGCATACCGAAGCTGCCTAAAATCTTTAAGGGTTTTTCACGAACCACTTCATGGGCCGGGGCGTCATCCATGGCTGCCGCAATGATTCTGCCGTTTAGCACATCTTCGGCCGCCAATGGTCCAGAATCGTAGTAAACCAGTTCAAATCGCTTACCCTTATCGATCAGGTTTTCCTTCATCCATTTGGCTTCGGAAGTTCCCCGCTGAACCCCCACTTTCTGGCCGCTGTTCAAAACGTGGTCCACAGTAAGATTGGCATCTTTCTTGACGACGAGTACCTGTTTGATTTGCCAGTAGGGAATCGTAAAAGCAATCTGTTTCTTCCGTTCTTCGGTAACGCTCAGTCCCGATGCAATGACATCGATCTTGCGTGCCGTGAGACTGGGAATAATGGCGTCCCAATCGATGGCTTTGTGCTCGACCTTGAAGCCCATGTTTTGAGCGATCCAGTCCAGAGCTTCCACATCGAATCCGGCGGGCTTTCCGTCTTTATCGATGTAGGCGAACGGTGGAAAGTTGGCATCGATTCCGTTGATGTAAACCTTATCGGCCGCCTGCCCCCCGTTTACAGCGCCCACCATAAGAATCAAAGCCGCCAAAACACCCCACCAAAATCCTCGTCGCATGTTTTCTCCTCCTTTTGTCCAAATTTTCCACACGCCTTTTGCAAACCCGTAGCCTATACCTTTCATTCACCCCTTTCGCAAGCGGAAGATGCCCGCTTTATGCCGAGTCCTCGTTCTCTTCCGCTTCGGCGTTCCACCATTCCTGGCACGCTTCTTCAATGGCCTGCCGCACCGTTGGGTTCACTTCATGCCGTAGGCTCCAGGCCATGGCAACCCACTCCTCCATGACCCTATGGGCTTCAGCTTCCTGCCCCTCATCGTCCAGGTCACTCGCCCAATCCACTAAATCGGCCAGAGACTCACCTACGGGTCGCATGCCGTTGCTGGAAGCCAACACCATGCCGTTGCGCACATATTCCCATGCCAAAAGTCCTTTGACAGGGTCCCACGTCCATCGAATCCTTTTCTTTCGAGCCATGAACCGTCCTCGATTTGCATCAATTCCGTAACGAACGTGTCTTCGCCTCCCCTATTCCACACCGTTTCCTTTGTCCTGTCGTGCCATCAACATTCCTCGGGCCGTGGACAGAGCCTCTTCCACGGCATCGACAATTTCAGGATCGTCACTATTGAGCAGATCGCCGAGAAGTTCCGTGGCTCTCTCAGGCATGACGGTGCCGACGGCTTCTAGGGTAGCGAAAAAGAGATCTTCGTCGATTTCATCTGATTCCAAAATTTTTTGCAACACGGGAGCTGCTCCTGAGACACCCCAAGCTCCTGCAGCGCACACGGCTTGGTAAAGAATGTCAGGATCTTCGGATTGAAGGGATTCCAAAATTTCCTTATCAAAGCCTTCCAACCAGCGCATGGCAAACACGGCGGAAAGTTTCCAGTCCTTTTGAGGCGACTTATAGGCGCTGGCGACGGCTTCTCGATGCCATTCCAAGGGGGCTCTCACCGAAGCTTCCAGCACCGAGCGTCGCACCTCGTCAGGTGTACGAGGATCCCGGTAAAGATCATGAAATTTCTCTTGAATTTCATCGAAAAGCTCTTCAGAGAGCGGGCTTTCTTCGGGATCCTCAAAACCTTCCATATCGACGTATTCCAAGGACGCTCCCAAAGCCACGGCGGCCGTGCCTCGAAGGGATGCATCTTCATCGGGATCGGCCGCGATTTTTAGTAAGAGTCTCGCCAAAGCATCGTCCATGAGGGAGACATCCGAAAGAAGTTCGGCGGCCATTTCCCGATCCCGGATGGCTGCTTTTCTGTTTTGCAGCACGCCCACCAGTGTTTCCTTCGTTCCTTCGGGCCATTCCCAGGGCGCCAGTTCATAGAGGGCTTCCAAATCCATGAGCGTCATTCTCCTGTCATGATAATGGGTGATAAGCTTTTAAATTTTGGTCGGCATACCTTTCAGCCTTTTTGCGACCCTTACCTACCACAACATCGGCTTACGGTGTCGAAAAATCTGAGCCTTGGCCTGTCATTTTTCTTTTAAGTTTTTCTTAAGCCCTGCCGACCTTCAACATGACTCTTTGTGGAAGGCATCACGAAAAGGCTGGGAGTAACCTTGGTCAAAAGCTGGAAAGGAGTGGAAAGTATGCGTTTCAATCTGAAAATGAAACTTATCGCCTTTGCGGTTAGCCTTGTCGCCGTGCCTCTTGTGGCCAACACCCTGGTCAACATGGCCCTGTCCGGCAAACAATCCGCGGACATCTCCCAGTACGTCACAACGGTTCTCCAAGAAGATGCAGCCCAATTGCTCACGGCCCTGCTCGAAGGAGATTACACGGTCGTCAGCGACATCGTATCCAGGGTGGAAGACGATGCAAAACGATTAGCGGCATCACCAATTCTGGCCAATTTTCTTGCCATCAGTCGCGGCACACAGGCCGAAGTGCGTGCCGCCGTGGAAGCCCAGGCTAAAGGGCAACTCGGCACAATCCAGGCCTTCTTTGATGCTCAACGCCAAATGGTTTCAAAGCAGCTTCAAAACGACATCAAGCTAGCTGAAACGCTCGTTCAGCGATACGGCAAACCGGATCTTTCTGACACACCGTATCGCTGGAATGCCGTCAACCAGTTCACCAAAGAAACCAAAAACGTGGAACTTCCTCTTCTCCGTCTGGGATCCCAATTGATCTACCCTGTCAAAGAATTCGATACTCGAGCTTATGTGGTGGATGAACTCACGGAGCTTACGGGAAGTACCTGCACCATTTTTCAAAAAATGAACGATGACGGTGATATGCTACGTGTGGCCACTTCCGTGAAAACCAAAGAAGGAAAACGCGCCGTCGGAACCTTTATTCCTGCCGTCAACCCGGACGGCACCCCAAATGCGGTCGTCACTACGGTCACCCTGGGAACACCTTTTACGGGTCGGGCTTTTGCGGTCGATGACTGGTACCAAACCATTTACAAACCGTTAAGGAACCCGTTTGACGAAGTTATCGGCATGCTTTACGTGGGTGTACCCGAAAAGAGTATTGGAACCATTCGCGACCAAGTGGCCGAAGCCAAATTGGGCACAACGGGTTTTGTCTTCATTGCTGATGAGGAAGGGCGGATCGTACTTCATTCGGACCGTAGCCTTGAAGGTCAGGATGCCGCCGAAGCCATCGGTATTCCCTCCTGGCATGAACGCATCAAAGAAGTGGTTCAAAAGAAAGAAGTTTTCAGCAGTTTCAAATCCTCGGACGGTCGGGATGGCTTTGTTTCTCTTCTGCACTACCCCGAATGGAAATGGATTCTCGTCGGTGTGGGATTCTGGAACGAGTTTACCGCAGCTTCCGCGGAAAACGCTTTCAATCAATTCGCTTCTGAACTTAAAGCCCTGTGGCAGGTTGGTGTCGTGAAAACCGCCGATGGTACCCAGGCACTCTACCCTCAGGTGCGTTACCTGGATGTTTCCGGTATGGAACGTATCAAAATCGTCGATGGATCTTTCCGGCAGGATTTTCAATCCAGAGCCGATACCGACTGGTTTCAACAAGCCCTCAAGGCCGAAACGATTCACAACACCGGAGTGGAAATCGCTCGAAACACCGGAAAACCTGAGCTTCGAGTGGCCGTGCCGGTCCGCTTTGAAGGGCGGCAGGAAGGGGTTGTTGTTGTCAATCTCGACTGGAGCGCTGTCTGGAACATTCTGAAAACCCGAAAACATGGGAAAACTGGCTATCCAGCCGTGATCGATTATCAAGGCTTTATCGTCTCGCATCCCAAATACTCTCTGGCTGACAGCGTTCGCCTCACCGATGACAAATACGGGCAACTGGCCGCTCTTGTGAAAGCGGGTCTCGGAGGAGCCGCCGGGACCGGTCAGTACACCTTTGAAGGGGTCGCCAAATTCATGGCTTACAGGCCACTGGCTCTGGGGTCAAAGACTTATCTGGTAGTCACGACCATGGCTCAAGATGAACTGATGGAAATGGCCGGCCGAGTGGCGGAAAAGCTCGCCGACGGAAGGTCCCAGACCATGAAATGGGCCGTAGGCATTGCGGCCGTCATGCTTGTTCTCGGCGTCGGGGTCTCTGTTCTTTTCGGGCGACGTATCACCAATCCTATCGTGCAAGCTGTTCAAGGCCTTAACGAAGGAGCGGACCAGGTGGCCGATGCTTCCGCCCAGGTAGCTGGATCCAGCCAGCAGTTGGCGGAAGGATCTTCCGAACAAGCGGCATCGTTGGAAGAAACGTCGTCAGCTCTGGAAGAAATGGCTTCCATGACGCGCCAGAACGCCGACAATGCAGCTCAAGCTAACACCCTAGTAAAGAGTTCAGCTTCGAGCCTTGAAGAGGCGCAGACGGCTATGGTCAATTTAGAAAAAGCCATGGCCGAAATCGAAACGGCCAGTGCAGATACCCAAAAAATCATCAAGACCATTGATGAAATCGCCTTTCAGACCAATCTGTTGGCCTTGAACGCCGCCGTGGAAGCCGCTCGGGCCGGGGAAGCCGGAGCCGGTTTTGCCGTGGTCGCCGATGAAGTACGAAGCCTTGCCATGAGGGCCGCCGAGGCGGCACGCAGCACCTCGGGAATCATTGAAGAAACGGTACGCAAAGTGCAAACGGGTCATCAAGCGGCGAGTCTGGTTTCAGAATGTTTTTCCAAGGTGACCGAATCGGCGACCAAGATTGGCGAACTGGTCGCTGAAATCGCCGCCGCCAGCGGGGAACAGGCCGAAGGCATTGATCAAATCAATCGTGCCGTGGCGGAAATGGATAAAGTGGTGCAACGCAACGCGGCCAACGCGGAAGAATCAGCCTCCGCCAGTGAAGAACTCAGTGCCCAGGCTGCCGTTGTGCGCGAATATGTCCAGCAGTTGGCACGAGTGGTGGGAATCATGAGCGATACGATGCGGGCTCAAAGTTCCCACAAAAGCGGCCGGGAACCAGAGGATTTTCTGAGGGAAAAGCCGATAAAGAAAACCTTCCTTTCCGAAAAAGGTAATGAAACATCTAATACCCCATCCCATTCCAATCCCGTAGCTTTTCGAACCCGAATGTCCAAAAGAACCCAAGGCAATCAACACGGCGGCGTTGTGTCTTTGAACACACGCCGCGTTAAACCCCTTATGGAATGGTCTTCGGAATACTCGGTCGGTGATTTTGACCTCGACCAACAGCACCAGAAACTCTTTAAGCTGGTGAATCGGCTCAACGAGGCCATGCAGTTGGGGCAGGGACAATCCATGCTGGAAAAGGTTCTTGCGGAGCTCGTGGATTACACGGGAAAACACTTCGAAGCGGAAGAAAAAGCCATGGAACGGGCCGGGTATCCTGATCTGGATCAGCACCGAGAAATCCACCGAAAACTCGTTCAGAAAGTAACTCAGATGGTCGAGAGATTTCAAAACGGTGAAACACGGCTCACGCTGGAGCTATTGAATTTCCTCGAAAAGTGGCTCAAACAACATATTCTGGGTGCCGATAAAAAATACGCCCCCTATTTGCAGGGAAATGAAGAGGCGATATTCTGATGAGGAATAGGGTTACGAAAACGGCCCTGGCAGGTCGGCCATTGGAAACCATTGAACCATGATGAACGAGGATCAAAAACCGTCCGTAGCGGTATCTTGGGGCGGAGATGTGGCTCCGCCCCTACAGGAACGTTGGTTCGGGGAAGGCCACATGGCTCTGCCCAGATGGTTGTTCTTTGAGGATCACACCTAAGAGGACCCTGAAGCCACCCATTTTCGAACAAGTCCAAGAAGCTACGACCATGATCGCAGCGGAAACGGCGCGTTCTGAAGACACACACTCCATGAACCCAAAGTCCTTTATGGTGCGTGCACCGGGTGGTTGACAGTGAAGAAAGTTAAAGTTTTTCTCTATGTTGGCTTCCTGCTTCTCTGTGCTGCAGGATGCGGCCGTGAACCCATTCGACTGGGCTTTTCGGGAACATTGACAGGACCGTACTCGGACTTGGGTATTCACGGACGCAATGGCGCTCGCATGGCCGTTGAAGACGTGAACGCCGCGGGAGGCATTCACGGGCGTCCCTTGGAACTCATCGTGGTCGACGATACAGGCCTTCCTGAGGGAGCCGTTCAAGCAGATCGAGATCTTGCCTCCCGAGGCGTCGTCGCCATCATCGGTCACATGACCAGTTCCCTTTCCATGGCCGCCCTCTCGGTAACGCGTGAAAACGGAGTGCCTCTGATCTCCCCAACTACGTCCACACCGCTTCTAAGGGGTCAAAAGGACCTTTTTTTCCGTGTGTATCCGGCCACAGATGCTTGTGCTCGAAGCCTCGCCCGCTGGGTAACCGGAAAGCCGCAGATCCAAACAGTATGCACGGTACGAGACCTGGTCAACGACGCCTACACAAGGCCATGGGAGACAACTTTTGTGGAAGAGTACGAGGGTATGGCGGGGAGCGTTTCCTGTCGTCTCGCCTACAACTCCTTGGAACCCTCTTTTCTGAAAACCTTGACGGAGACACTTAGCAAAGTGAAGCCCGATGCCGTGCTTTTTGTCAGCTCCGCTCGGGATACGGCCTTGATGGTGCGCGCTCTTGCTGAAGCCGAAATTCCAACCCTGATCCTCAGTGCCGGGTGGGCGCAAACGGATGCCCTATTGGCTGAAGTGGGACCCCTTGCCACGCGGCTTCTTATCGCTGCGGATAATCCTCCGATCGACACGACCGAGCGCCTTCGTGAGTTTTCTTGGCGATATCGCAAACGTTTCGGCATAGATCCTTCTTTTGCTGCTGTCCGAGCCTACGATGCCGTGAACTTTCTTGCCACAGCTTTAAAAGAAGCTAAGGGCCGTCGAGAGCAACTTCCGGACACCTTGTCGCGTCCTCGAACCCTGGACGGCCTGTCAGGAAGGATTCACATCGACGCGTTTGGAGATGCTTCGGGCGATTTTTACATCGTGGCCGTGAGAAACGGGCGGTTCGTCGTGTTGGAGTGGATGAGCGGAGGCATGCCGTGAATCCAAAACCACCACTCCGCAACTTGGTGCAGACTTATTTTCTCAAACACCTTTTTGTCCCGCTGGTACTTTTGTCATTGCTTGCCGTTTCTATGGCCGCTTTGGTGCAACTGCAGGAAATTTCCAGAGCCCAGAAATTGTTTGTCAAAACCGTCGATCGCTACATCGCCGTGCTGCTTACCGGCGCTCATCGCACCTTACGGAACATGGCTTTTTCTGCAGAGGAGACAAACAAGGGCGAGCAGGCGTTCCTTGTCTCTTCACCCCTTGAGTTTCACGGGGTTTTTGTTTTTCAGGGAACGGTGGAAAATCGAGAAGACATGCCGGCGCTTCCGTCCCTACCCGCCTCGGTGGATATTCCTTTATCGCTTTTTCCCGACCTTCAGGAATGGCCCGCCCTGTCTGTTCCCTATTTCAGTGCAAGGTTGAAAACCCTAACCCTTTCGGTTTTGGTCCGTGCCGATCGCTATGTCGCCGTAGGAGAACTGAACTTGGAAAATCTGGAGCGTCTGATTCGAGACTTTTTGGAAAGCGCTCCGGAAAACGTGGTGCTTGTGCTGGATCCGTTCGGAAACGTGATTTATCATCCAGATCCTCGCCTGATGCGCTCCCAGGAAAATCTGAGCCACGAACCTCTCGTGAAGCGAGCCCTTTCCACCTGGCAACCGGGATTCCTTGTGGGTGCTTTAGACCATCGGCTCATGGTCGCCTACACATGGCGGGTGACCCCCTGGAATTGGATCCTCGTCGTGGGTAAGCCTGTCGTGGAGACTCTGTTGCCTCCTCTGCTTTGGGCCGTTGGAGGCGTTCTCTTTTTGTTCTTGGCCGTTTTTAGTGTCTTGATCGCGTTCAAGAGAAACATCGACCGAATCATCGTCCAGCCCATCATGCACCTCAAAGATCAGTGGGATGGCTTTGCGCGACATAAGAAACCCGATGGGATTCTCAAAGCCGCCGAAGCCTCCCCGTTTATGGAATTGCAACTTTTTGCAAACGAACTTCAACGTAGCTCCCAAGCCGTGCTTGAACGTGAAAAAGCTTTGATAGCCCAAAGCAGTGTGCTCCATCGGATTCTGGAATCCATCGAAGACGGAGTGATCGTCACCGACGTGTCGGGACGGATTGTGCGGATGAATGCGAAGGCGGAACTCATCACAGGCTGGTGGTGTCCCCAAGCTTTGGGAAGACCTGCGCAACGGATCCTCACTATTGTGGACAGCAAAACAAAAAAGCCCGTTCCAAGCCTGGATCAACTTGTTCTGGCAAGCGGCACCCCCCATCATCTGCCCGGTTACGGTTTGCTTTTTGGCGCCGACGGATCTCTTGTGGTTGTGACGCACAGTGCGGCACCATTTCGGGATGATCGAGGCACGATTCAAGGTGTGGTCATGGTCTTGAGGGATGCCACGGTGGAATACGAAGCTCAAAAAAGGCTGGAAGAAAGCGAAAGAAAATACCGGCAAATCATGGAAACCATGGATGAGGCCTATATGGAGCTGGAACCGAACGGTCGTGTAAGTTTTTGTAACCCTGCGACATTGAAGATATTGGCATGCTCCTGGGAAGAGCTTCAAAAACGAACCTATCTGGATTTTACAGATGAACAAACGGCCCAAAAAATGCGTGCTTTTTTCTCAGAAATCTTCGCTTCGGGGAGTTCTCTAGGTCTTCAGGACTTCACCATCCATGACACGCAGGGCCGGCGCAAGACGGTGGAAATTTCCGCAGGAGTGCGACGAGATGAAGAGGGACGCAAGATCGGTTTTCGCGTCTTGGCTCGGGATATCACCGAAAAAACCGAAGCCTTGGAGCGAAGCCGAAATCTTGAAAGAATGCTCGCCCAAACCCAGAAAATGGAATCCCTCGGGACGCTGGCCAGCGGTATCGCTCATGAATTCAACAATCTTTTGCAGGCCATGTCCGGCTACTTGGAAATGGCTTTGAGGCGAACGGATCCCGAAGATCCTCGAAGCCGTTGGTTGTCTCGAGTGCAGGAGGCTTCTTTTAAGGCCCGCGATTTGATTCGACGTCTTCTTTCTTTTGCTCGACAAACCGAACCCGTTCCAGAGCCGATGTCCTTGAACGTGGTGGTTCAAGAAACCTTGGATCTTCTCCAAAAGAGTATTCCTCGCATGATTGAAATCGAGAAAGACCTGGAAGAGGATTTGCCTATACTGGCCGCGGATCGTTTGCAAGTGGAACAGGTGATCATCAACTTGATCGCCAATGCTCGAGATGCCATCGGGGTAGACAACCCAGGAACCATTCGCGTGCGGACAAGATCCCATAAAGACGAAAAAGGCCAAGTTTGGCTTCGATTGGAGGTAGAGGACACAGGCGCGGGCATTCCTGAGGACATTCGGGACCGTATCTTCGATCCCTTTTTCACGACCAAAGGGCCCGGAAAAGGCACAGGGTTAGGGCTTTCCACCGTCTATGGTATCGTGGCGAACCATGAGGGACGGGTCTTCTGTGAGAGCCGACCCGGCCAAGGAACCACCTTTACGGTGGACTTTCCTGTGAAACCCTGGGCGCTGCAAGAGCCGCCCCTTGAAGTTGAACCGGTGCCTCAAGACCACGAACCGGTTGGATTGGGTGCGAGGCTTCTTGTTGTGGATGATGAGCCCATGCTTTTGGAGCTCGTTCAAGGCATGTTGGAAGCCGAAGGGTACAAGGTGGACACGGCTGATTCGGGCGAAGAAGCTTTGAATTTTCTGGCTCGAAACAACGGATCCGTCGACGTTCTCATTCTGGACCTCAGCATGCCCGGCATGGGGGGACGACGTTGCCTGGAAATCCTGAAGGCTCAGCACCCCCACATTCCGGTATTGGTCGCCAGCGGGGATACCGCCCATGAAATCTTTCGGCATCCAGAAAAGTTCGGCGCCGGCGGATGCATCATGAAGCCATATCGTCTGCGAGACCTAACGCATGCTTTGCAAAAGCTTCTTACCGAGAAACGTGGTGCCGCCGATAAGGGTACGGATGGAGCATGAAATCCGCCAAGGTCAAGAGGACCATGGCTTCGCAGACAGGCACGATGCGAGGAATGGCGGACACATCATGGCGCCCCACGATGCGCACGGTGGTTTCCGTTCCATCTCGAGTCACGGTTTTTTGAGGCACTGCCACAGACGGAATGGGCTTCACCGCCACTTTCACCACCAGGTCCATGCCTGTGGATAGCCCTCCCAGGACGCCGCCCGCATTGTTGGAAGCATATCCATTGACCGTAATCGGGTCATTGTGATGGCTTCCCAACAAGGAAGCCGCCTGAAATCCGGCTCCGATCTCCACACCTTTAACCGCTCCAATGGACATGAGGGCTGACGCCAAACGGGCATCTAGTTTGTCAAAGACGGGTTCTCCCAAGCCTGCCGGGCATCCCGAAGCCAGAACCAGCACTATGCCTCCGACGGAATCCCCGGCAGCCTTAACAGCTTGAAGATGTTCTTCCATGGCCTTTGCAGCTTCAGGATTCGGGCAAAAAACGGGATTCTTCAGGGCTTCGTCCCAATCGGTAGGGTCACAGCGGACAGATCCTAAAGCCACCGTTCCGGCCCGAACATGAATCCCTTCTTGGGCCAAAAACTTCCTGGCTACGGCTCCGGCGGCCACACGAGCCACCGTTTCCCGTCCCGAGCTGCGCCCTCCTCCACGCCAATCTCGAATGCCGTACTTTTGTTCGTACGTGCGATCGGCATGGCCTGGCCGGTACAGGTCCTTTAGGGCTTCATAGTCTCGGCTGCGAACATCTCTGTTTTCGATCATCAAGCTGATAGGCGTGCCTGTGGTCAAACCTTCAAAGACGCCGGATAAGATACGCACTACGTCAGGTTCCTTGCGGGCTGTGGTGAGCTTCTTGCCAGGCCGACGACGCTCCAGATCCTGTTGAATGTCGGCTTCACAAATGGGGATACCTGGAGGACACCCGTCTATGACCGCGCCCAATGCCGGACCATGGGATTCTCCCCATGTCATCACGCGAAAAAGCCGACCAAAGGTGTTCCCTGCCATACCTATGCCTCCTCGATTCTTCGCCCTTTGACGCCGCGCTTGACTCCACGGCTCAGGGCGTTATTTTTCAAAAGCAGGCTCTCAAAGCATAATGGAATCATGCGTTCTCAAGAAGGAGAAATTGGAAAAGGGGCCGAGGCCTATGAGCGAACACGATCCTGAATACCGAGAAGGCCTAGAAAGTCAACTGGAAGAGGAAGTGGTCGAACCCCCCATGTTCAAGGTTCTCCTGCACAATGACGATTATACGACCATGGAGTTTGTCGTCGAAGTTTTGGAAAAGGTTTTTCATAAAACCACAGCCGAGGCCACGGAGATCATGTTGCATGTGCACCGAAACGGTGTGGGCGTCTGTGGTGTTTATCCGGAAGAAATTGCGGAAACCAAGGTGGAAATGGTGCACCATTTGGCCCGCAAAAACGGTTTTCCTTTGAAGTGCACCATGGAACAAGCCTGAAGTAAGGAGAGGCTCCCGCCATGATCAGCCGGGAATTGGAAATGGCTTTTTCGGCGGCGGTACGCGAGGCGAAGACGCGCCGTCATGAGTTTTTTACTTTGGAACATATTCTTTACGCCATTCTGCAAGACTCAGGAGGCGCCGAGATTCTTTACCATTGCGGTGCGGATTTGGATCGTCTGAAGCAGCAGCTGGAGGAATTCTTTGAACACCGTCTGGAACGCTTGCCTCAGTCGGTGGAAAGGGATCCCATTCAGACGTTGGCGGTCCAGAGGGTCTTGCAAAGAGCGGTATTACATGCGCAGGGGGCGGAAAAACGCCGTGTGGATGTTGGGGACATTCTCGCTGCGATGTTCCATGAGGAAAGTTCGCACGCTGTCTATTTCCTGAAAACGCACGGGGTGACACGCCTTGATGTTTTGGAATACATCTCCCACAAGATATCCAAGGTCGGCGAAAACCACATGGAAAGACCAGGAGCGGGACTGGCTCCGCGACCTCAAAAAAAGCCCGAAAAATCTTCGGCTTTGGAACGATTTACCACCAACCTGACGGAAAAGGCGGCTCAAGGCCTCATCGACCCCCTTATCGGGCGGGAAACGGAAATCCTACGTACCATTCAAATTCTCGGGCGACGCACCAAGAACAATCCTATCTTTGTTGGAGATCCGGGTGTCGGCAAGACGGCCATCGCCGAAGGTTTGGCACTCAAAATTCATCGCAAGGAAGTGCCGGAAAGCTTTCAAAAGGCTGAAATCTATGCCTTAGATATGGGGGCCTTGCTGGCGGGAACCAAATTTCGAGGTGATTTTGAGGCAAGGCTCAAAGCAGTGATCAATGAACTGAGAAACAAACCCGGGGCCATTCTTTTCATCGACGAGATTCACACCGTGGTCGGGGCGGGTGCCACCAGCGGTGGATCCATGGACGCCTCCAACATTCTGAAACCCGTGTTGGCTTCGGGAACCATTCGTTGTATCGGCTCCACGACATACGAAGAATACAAGAACCACTTCGAAAAAGATCGGGCCCTGAGTCGGCGTTTTCAGAAAATCGAAATCCATGAACCTAGTGTCGAAGAGACCTACAAGATTCTTCTGGGGCTTCGAGAATCGTATGAAAAACATCACGGAGTGCGTTATACGGCTGCCGCTCTGAAAGCTGCGGCTGAACTTTCAGCACGACACATCAACGACAGGTATCTTCCGGACAAGGCCATCGATGTCATGGACGAAGCAGGAGCCAGCTTGCACTTGAAGGCCGATCATCGAGCTCGGCGCGTGGTTCATGTCAGAGACATCGAAGAAGTTGTGGCCAAGATGGCCAAGATACCGCCTCGTTCGGTGTCCGCCTCCGATCAGTCACGGCTGAAACATCTGGAAGAGGAGCTGAAACGAAAAGTTTTCGGCCAAGACGAAGCGATTCGAGCCCTTACCACCGCCATCAAAAGATCTAGGGCAGGATTGCGTGTCCCCGATCGTCCCATTGGTTGCTTTCTTTTGATCGGCCCTACGGGTGTGGGAAAGACGGAAGTGGCCAAGCAGTTGGCGGCCATCTTGGGGATTCAATTTTTGCGCTTTGACATGAGCGAATACATGGAAAAACACGCCGTCGCCCGCCTCATTGGTGCTCCACCAGGCTACATCGGCTTTGACCAAGGGGGGCTTCTTACCGACGCCATTCGAAAACATCCGTATTGTGTTCTGCTTATGGACGAAATCGAAAAGGCTCATCCGGACCTCTTCAGTATTCTTTTGCAGGTGATGGATTACGCCACCTTGACGGACAATAATGGAAAGAAAGCCGACTTTCGTAACGTGGTGCTTCTTATGACGTCCAACGCCGGGGCTCGAGAAATGAGCAGTTCTTCTATAGGATTTGGTACGGCTAAGGAAAAGGATGACCGTGCCTCTAAGGGGATGAAGGCCGTCGAACAGCTTTTCAGCCCCGAGTTTCGAAATCGTTTGGACGGAATCATTCCCTTTGCCGGGCTGGATCTTTCTATCATGGAAAAAATCGTGGACAAGTTCTTGGACGAATTGAACCGGCAGGTGGCCGAAAAGAAAATCGTCGTTCAATTGTCTTCAAAGGCTCGGCGATGGTTAGCCGAAAAGGGCTACGACCCGGCTTTCGGAGCCCGCCCCTTGGCTCGCGTGGTGCAAAAGGAAATTAAGGACCCTCTGGCGGAAGAAATCCTTTTCGGTCGCTTGCAGAAAGGCGGCCGAGTGACCGTGCTTTGTCGAGACGAAGCGGGGGAGCAAGAGAATGTGGTGGTGACCGAGACCATGGCTTTCGTCTTCGAGGATTGAGAAAGCACGGGTGTCGTTTGAGACGTTTTTTCAAGGCGTCATGACGATCTTCAGCCTCAATGAAGACCTGGTGTTTCCACCGCCCGAACTGGCGGATCCTGACGGTCTTTTAGCCGTTGGAGGAGACCTAAGCCCTCGAAGGCTTCTTTTAGCTTATCGTCAGGGCATTTTCCCCTGGTACGCTCCAGGAACCCCCATCCTGTGGTGGTCTCCAGATCCAAGACTTGTGCTCTTTCCCCAAGAATTGAAAATTTCCCACAGCCTTCGCCGCGTGCTGAAAAAAGGTCGGTTTCGCATCACCTTTGATACGGCTTTTCGAGCCGTCATCGAGGCATGTGCTTTGGTGCGCATACGTAAAGGCGAAGAGACCTGGCTTGTGCCGGAGATGATCGAGGCTTACCACCGCCTGCATCGGCTGGGAGCGGCTCACAGTGTGGAAGCTTGGCAGGACGGACGTCTTGTGGGAGGCCTCTATGGTGTGTCCCTGGGCCGTGTCTTTTTCGGCGAATCCATGTTCAGCCTCGTGTCGGATGCGTCCAAAGTGGCTCTGGTCCATCTTGTGGAACGCCTCAAGGCCTTGGACGACGCCTTCATTGACTGCCAGGTCACCACAGGGCATCTCAAACGCCTGGGAGCCCGGGAAATTCCTCGTTCGGAATTCCTGAAACGACTTCAAACCGCTGCACGCTTGCCGACGCCTCCCCTGTGGCTGCAGCATCCGCCCTCTTAAGTTCTCGACGGCTGCAGCACGAACATTTCCCTTGAAACACAAACAAGTTGTGCTAAAAGCCATAGGCCTTGAGGGCGTAGATCGTACAAAGGAGGATTCCCTGAAATGGCTTTGGTCGTGCAAAAATATGGCGGAACATCCGTCGCCGATGTAGAACGTATTCGTTCGGTGGCGAAACGGGTGGTTGAGCGAAAAAAATCTGGAGACGATTTGGTGGTGGTTCTTTCGGCCCGAGCCGGCGATACGGATCGACTCATTGCTCTGGCGCACGAAATGAGTCCCCACCCGGATCCCCGTGAATTGGATGTGCTCTTGGCCACTGGAGAACAGGTCACCATTGCGCTGTTCAGCATGGCCGTCAAAGACATGGGCTTTGAGGCCATTTCCATGACGGGTTACCAGGCCGGGATCATCACCGATCACCAATATGGGCATGCCAGAATCAGCTGGATTGAAACCCTGCCCGTTGTGGAAAAGCTTCGGGAAGGAAAGATTGTCGTGGTGGCCGGATTTCAGGGCTATGACGATGAGGGCAATATTACCACTCTGGGGCGCGGGGGCTCGGACACCACAGCCGTTGCTCTGGCAGCGGCCTTGAAAGCTGATGCTTGCGAAATCTATACCGATGTGGAAGGTGTTTACACCACGGACCCCAACGTGTATGCCAAAGCCCGCAAGCTTCGACGCATCAGCTACGAAGAAATGCTGGAAATGGCCAGTATGGGCGCCAAGGTTTTGCACATACGTTCTGTGGAATTCGGCATGAAATACAACGTGCCCATTTGGGTGCGCTCATCTTTTACAGACGATCCGGGAACGCTTGTCACCCAGGAGGATGCGGACATGGAAAAGGTCGTGGTCTCAGGGATCACGTACAGCAAGAAAGAAGCACGTGTTACAGTCACCGATGTGCCCGACGTGCCGGGTATGGCTTTCAAATTGTTTCACCCCATTGCGGAAGCCGGTATTAATGTGGATATGATCATTCAAGGAAGCAGCGCAGTGCCGGGTCGCGCCAACATTTCCTTTACGGTGCCCAAGGCCGATTATGAAAAAACATTGGCCTTGGCAGAAAAAGTGTCCAAGGAAATTGGTGCCGGTTATGTGCACGGCAATCCCAACATCGCCAAAGTGTCCATCATCGGTGTGGGAATGCGCAGCCATACGGGCGTGGCCAGTGTCATGTTCAATGCATTGGCCAAGGAAAACATCAACATTCACATGATCAGCACCTCCGAAATTAAGATTTCATGCGTGATCGACGAAAAATATACCGAACTGGCCGTACGAGTCCTGCACGATGCCTTTGAGCTGCATAAGGACCCCAGTAACGGTATCAGGATCGGTGAAGAAAAATAGCCGAAAGAAAAGCCCATGACGACCCGAGGCCTCCTGATGGTCTTTACCGGGGACGGCAAGGGAAAAACTACGGCCGCCTTAGGCTTGGCATTGCGCGCTGCAGGCCATCACATGCGTGTGCTGGTCCTCCAGTTCATCAAAGGTGCCTGGCCCTCGGGAGAGCAGACCGCAGCGCGTGCTTTGCCAACGGTTGAATGGGTGACTCTAGGAAAAGGCTTCACCTGGCGAAAGGCCTCTCCAGACGAAGACCGCGCCCTCGCTGGCCAAGGTTGGGAAAAGGCCTTGCAGGCCATCATGTCGGACCATTATGACCTTGTTATTCTTGATGAACTCAATGTGGTGCTTTCCCACGGATTTCTTCCGCTCGCCGATGTCCTTGAAGGTCTGCGGCGAAGATCACCTCGATGTCATGTGGTGATCACCGGCCGAAACGCCCCGAGGGATCTCTGTGCCATGGCCGATTGCGTCACAGAAATGGTGTCACTCAAACACCACTATCGCGAGCAAGGCATCAAAGCTCAAAAAGGCATCGAATTTTAGCTGTCGAATCAAAAGAAACGATCTCACGCTTGTGGGGGCGAGGCCGGTCCTCGCCCCTACTTTCAAACGCCATAAAAAACCTTGGTCTTGAGAATTCTTGGGAAAGCTCCTAGATCGACATGTCCGCCCGAAGGCTTCGTACATGTCCGGCAAAGAGGCTTTCTTCGCGCCTTGAATACACCCTTACAAATGGATTGTATCGCCTGAAGTGGGAACAAACACGTCCAGGTCCTCACAGGCGGCGGTCGTTTCTTGAATCTCACGCCAATGTTTTCGGCGGACATCCCTTTGAATGTGCACCAGAGCCAACCGACGAACGCCCGCCGCTCGTGCCCATTCCAAACACCCGTTGATGGTGCCGTGGCCGGCTACGGAATTTTCGCCGTTGAGCACAAAAGCTTCATGAACCGCCAAATCACAGCCTTTCGCCAGAATTTGCGTTTCCGTCGTGGGACGACCGTCCCCACTGTAGAACAAACACCACCCAGGACCGTCAACACGCACACTGAAATTTTTCTGCCCGTGTTCCGTCGAGGCTGCGCGCCACGTGGTGCCGCACACATGAACCGTGTTTCCCTCTGCCAGGACCACTTCTTCCAGAGGATAAGTGAGCTTCTTTACAAACCCAGGGTATGCGAGGTCCATGACTTGCAAGATCCTATCCATCGCGCCGGGCTGAGAGACCACAACGAGCGGCTTCAGTCTTTTCATTTCCCAAAAACGCAGCAGTAATAAAGGAATCCCGAAAAAGTGGTCTCCATGAAAATGAGAAACCCACAGAACATCCAAAGATTCGGGATTCGCACTCACCTCAAAATAGCGATGCGGCACAGAAAAGCCACAATCCAGAAGAATCTCAACGGGCGTGGAAATGGTATCCGCCTGCCGAGCTCGAACCAGAAGGCTGGTGTTAGGCTGGGTTTCGTCGCACGCCTCACCCACACCTAAAAAACATAGCGAAATTTTCGACTCTTCGGCGCCATTTTTCATGAAGCTTTACCTCCCTTCTTGACCAACCTTTCTTGTGCTCTGTATGATGCGCCGATGTTTTGAGGTCAACTGAAAAGAAACGGCAGAGAGGACGAAGACCATGGGTGTCACATTGACGGCAAGCGACCTGAGAAAGGGTCTGAAACTGGAAATCGACGGAGAACCTTACCTCATCGTGGATTTTGAATTTTCCAAGCCTGGTAAAGGCCAGGCACTGTATCGGTGCCGATTACGTAACATGATTACAGGCACCCAATTCGATCGCACCTACCGTTCGGGTGATAAATTCATGGCCGCGGACTTGGACGAACAGGAAATGGAGTTCCTTTATAAAGAAGGCAACCGGTACCACTTCATGAACACGAGCACCTATGAACAGGTGGAACTTACCGAAGAGTCCGTCGGAGATGCCAAGAATTTTCTTACGGAAAACCTTCACGTAGACATGCTTTTTTTCAAAGGTTCTCCCATAGGCATTTCTTTGCCTAATTTTGTCGAATTGAAAGTCATCAAGTCGGATCCGGGCGTTAAAGGAGACACGGCTTCGGGAGCTACTAAGCCCGCGACTCTGGAAACGGGCTACGAGATTCAGGTGCCTCTTTTCATTGAAGAAGGCGATGTACTCAAGCTGGATACACGAACAGGAACCTACGTGGAAAGGGTAAAGGCTTCCAGCTGATGACGTCCCTCGAGGCTCTTGCCGCTAAACGCGGCCGTTTGGAAATGCGGGGCCGTATCCTTCACGGGATACGGCTCTTCTTTGTGGAACGCGGTTTCCTGGAAGTGCAAACCCCCGTGCGCACTCCTGCCCCTGCTCCCGAATGCCATATCGACGCGGTGCGTTCCGAAGCATGGTATCTACAAACCAGCCCTGAACTTTATATGAAGCGGATCCTCGCCGCCGGCTACGATAAGATTTTTCAGATCTGCCCTGTCTTTCGAAAGGGAGAAAGAGGAAAGCGTCACCATCCTGAATTCACGCTTCTGGAATGGTACCGGCGAAGGGAAAACTATGAAGCGCTCATGAAAGACTGCGAAGATCTTCTGGTCCACGTATGCCGCTACGTGGGACAATATCCGCGTTTTCTCTACCAAGGGCATGAGTTGTCTGTGCTTAAGCCGTGGGATCGCTGGACGGTACGTACTGCTTTTCAAAAATGGGCGGGCTGGGATCCCTGGACGCACTACGATGCCGATCGATTCACCGAAGATGTCGTCAATCATATTGAACCTCGTTTAGGTTTTCCGCGACCCGCTTTTCTTTATGATTACCCACCCGAGGAAGCAGCGTTGGCACGGCTCACCAGACACCAGGATGTGTGGGTTGCCGAACGTTTTGAACTCTATTGGGCCGGCGTGGAACTGGCCAACGGTTTCTCGGAATTAACGGACCGCCATGAGCAGGAGAAACGATTTCAAGAAACGCTTGCTCGTCGATCCGACGAAGGCCGTGAGGTATATCCTTGGCCAAAAAAATTCTTGGAAAGCCTGGATTTTTTAGATACGGCCGCGGGGATCGCTCTTGGTGTAGATCGACTGGTCATGCTTCTAACCGATGCGCCCAGCCTAGACGATGTGACGACCTTTTCCCCGGAACATGAACCGTGAAAGGCCGGCGAAGAGTGTGCAGGGAAGATGTAGGTTTCCATGAAAGGGATACAGGGCGGACACGTCGGTCCGCCCCTACAGATGGTTTACCTTGGGGCGGGCGTGTGGGTTCGGTCCTGCGGGGCTTGGAATTGAGGGCCGTAACGGTTTTCAGGATGCAGGCGACTTTAAGGGCACGAAAGCCATGGCTGCAAAGGTGACAAAAGATCCCTGTGAATCCACGACGGCATGATCATGATGAAGGATTCGGCCTTGGGCTTTGCCCTGAAGCACGCGGCTCAACACATAAAGTGGAGGAACACCGCAAACCTTACGACCGTTGCCGTCTCGAAGAATTTCTTCCATAAAGGCTTCGGAATGCGGATTTACCAGCGTCTCCAAAAGCTTTCGGTCCGCCTCCATGTGTTCCTGCACGGTCAGACGATTGGGCCGAAAATCGTCACCGTACCTTGGGCCGATGTGAGCCAGATCCACACTGGCCAAAAAACCCACGGATTTCCGCGACTCTTCCGACACCTGACGCAGGACCTCACAAAACTTGTCTATCTCCGGTTTTTGAGAGTCCCACTTTTCCACTCCAAAAGAACACAGAACAGGTACCAGTAGAGCCTCGGGTTGCACGTGTGCGAGAAAGACCGCCTGAAACTCGATGGTGTGTTCCCTGCTGTGAGCATATTCCCCTGCCAGGACGTCCCGCGGGGCTCGTCGAACGATTTCTGAAGCAAGATCCCGATCACAGGCAACGAGTCCAAGGGGTGTTTCGAAATCCTTCAGGGTGACGGCGAAAGCATTTTCAATGGGTTCATGACCTGTCCCCAAGACGATCCATACGTCCGGAGGTTCCATACGCGTGAGTGCTGCAAAAGCGCAGCCAAAGGTAGTCGATCCTGCCTTCAGGTCGATGTGTGGGGCCACCAAACCCATCAATTCTTCACGGCTGGTGCCTTCAACAAGGGGAAGACCGGCCCGAAGCATGGCATCCAGAAACGCCCGAAGTTCCTCAGGTTCCTTCGGATAACTCTTTCCCTCGTGGCGCATGTGCCTCACAGGGTCTTCTCGAAACTTCTGGGTTTCCCTCTGCACACAATCGGCAAAACGCTCATTGTCGAGAAAGAGGTTTTCATCCAGTAGGCGAACCACCTCTTCAATCTGTTCGCTGTAGAGAAGTTGGCCTGTTCGGCGCAAGAAGTAAGCCTGAATATCGCGAATGGAATGCCGCCCGTCCATTAAGACCAGAAACGGGGCAAACTCCGGATGAAGGAGCAGGGGTTTCTCATTGTATCCAAGGCGGTCTCTCAACAAGATGTAAGAACGCCCTGCATGTTGCACGGGAACCGCTTCCAAACCAAAACGGAGTCGTGGGTATTCCATCGGTTCTGCCTCAACGTTGACGGTTCTCATCAAATGTGATACGTGACAACGTCCATAACTCCCAGATCGACTTATCTCTCACGCTCAAAGGGCAAAGTCCGCATGCGGCACGCACAGCATACCTATTTGATGGTCATCTGCCTAATGCTTCTTAGTTCTTGCAGCACCATAGGTCTGCGAACGGGACCCACCGTTCCCGGTGACGTGCCCGAACTGCCCAAATCCCAGGCCTATGCGGCTTATCTGTTAGCCCAATACTATCTTCGGGTCAATGAACCCGAAGAGGCCGTCAAGGCATACCAACAGGCTCTAGCTTTCGATCCTGAAAGCCCTACCATTCTGACGGACCTGGCTGTTCTGTATGTGCGTCAGGGCAAGGTGCAAGAGGCACTGAAACTGGCGGAAAAAGCGGTGGAAGTCGATCCGAACTACGAAAGTGCCTTTGTGCTTTTGGGCCGCCTTTACGCCGGTACAGGTCACAATGATAAGGCCATACATGCTTACAGGCGAGTGATCACCCTTAATCCATCCAACCACGATGCGTATCTTCTGCTGGGAACTTTGTACGCCCAGGAAAACCGATTTCGTGAAGCCTTAGAAGCCTTGGAGCATCTCAAGACCCTGCTTCCAGACAACCCTCTGGCGCACTACTACAAGGCAAGGGTTTTTCTGGACATGAAATTTTACGACCAGGCGGAAGCAGCGTACCTGGAAACACTTCAAATCAATCCATTCTTCGATCGAGCGATTTTGGACCTCGCTTACATTTACGAGGTGACCGAAAGATTTGATGAAGCCGAAGCCACCTATCTTCGTCTGCTAAGCATCAACCCGGGCCATGTCCAAGCGCGCCATCGATTGAGCAATTTGTACATTCGTCAACAGCTTTACGACAAGGCCCTGGAACAGCTTGAAGTGCTGTCTCAACAAAACGCCGAGGATCTGGAAACTCGGTTGAAGATCGGCATCATTCACCTTCAGCAGCGCAAGTACCAGGAAGCGATTTCCGACTTTCAGGCTCTCTTGAAAGATCGCCCCCAATACGATCAAGCCCTCTACTACTTGGCCGCTTCCTATGAAGAAAAAGGGGAACGCGCCGATCTGGAACAAGCCGTGGTCAACCTTCGACTCATTCCGGAAAACAGCCCCTTGTGGGAGCCGGCTCAGATGCGTTTGGCGCTTCTTTTTGCCAAGATGAACGATCACAAATCGGGTATTCAATGCCTGGAAAAGGCTCTTCGAATAAGACCCCAAGTAGTGGATTTTTATCTTTACCTGGCATACCTCTATGAAGAAACGAAAGATTTCACCAAGGCTTTGGAAACCCTCAATGCTGGTCTCACCGTAGGAGGAGAAACCGTCGTGCTCCTTTTCCGCAAGGGCATTGTTTTGGACCGCATGGACCGTAAAGACGAAGCCCTGGAAGTCATGCAAAAAGTTCTCAGTCTGGAACGAGACCATGCGGGTGCCCTCAACTACATCGGCTACACGTATGCAGACAGAGGCGTTCGCCTTGAGGAAGCCAAAGAACTCATTGAACGCGCCTTGGAAAAAGAGCCTCAAGACGGTTACATCATGGATAGTCTTGCCTGGGTTCACTACCGCATGGGAAACCATATCAAAGCCCTGGAAGTCATTCGCAAGGCCTTGGAATTGGTTCCTGACGACCCCATCATTTTGGAACACTATGGAGACATTCTTAAGGCTTTAGGCCGATTGCAGGAAGCACAACAAGCCTATGAAAAGTCCCTGGAAAAGGGACATGAAAAGCCTGCTACGATTCAAGAAAAAATACAGCAGATAAAATGAAATGTGTTGAGCGCTTTCTGCCCGTGGCGATCTTTTGCGCCATGTCCCTTTTCATAAGCGCATGCGCGGTGCCTCGCCTTACATCCAAGGACCATCAAGAACCTGTCACGTTCTGGACTCCTGATCAATGGCGACAGACCATGCTGGAACGCCTTGAGCGTTGGCGTCATTTTCAAGCCGGTTATCAGGCCAAATGGACGGACTCTCTGGAAAGGGTTTGGCGTGCGAAAATCCTTGTGACCGCTTCCCTACCGGATCAACTGCGCGTGGAAATTCTGAATACGTGGGGACAAGTTCAAGGGCTTTTTCTTCTTAAGGACTCGTGGGCCACGCTTTGGGTGGTGCCGGAAAAAACCGTCTACACTTCAACGCGCCATGAAGCATTGCTGGAAAAACTGGTTGGAATCGCACTCGCCGGCACAGAATTGGCTCCAGCCCTCCTAGGATTGCCGTCTGAAAAAGTTCTTGAAGGATCCTTACCAAGAAGGCTTCAGGACGGCACGGTGGTTTTGGCTGCCAAGGAATCTCAACACCAATGGCGAAGACTCTTAACCCTGTGTTCCGATCAGGAACGGTTATGCGGCATGGACTTTACCGAAGCCGGTACCTCTCTTTCCGTCCTTTTTCGTTACGAGGCTCAGGGTAACGACCGCGATATTCCGAGCTCTTTGACCTTTCATGGCCCTACAGGGCTCGTGGAACTGACCCGCACGTTCCTAGATCGGCCGGCATCTTTTTCCCCAGAAAACTTTGAACTTCCTCCTTTGGGCCAAACCGTTCAAGTTGTCGAAATACCTTGAACCCGAAAGCCCTCATTAGCTATCGTTTAAGAAAAAAGGCCGTCGATTTCTCGACAGGCAGAAAAAGCCTGAGGGCGAGACCATGAAAGCTCCAAAACGATTTTTTGTTGATCGCATGCTGGGAAAGGTGGCAAAATGCTTACGTATCTTAGGCTATGACGCACGCTACGGCTCCATTGAAAACGCCTCTCAGATCCAAGCCTTGCGCGACGAAGGAATCGTTATTGTCACAGGCAACACGCGCTGGCGGCATATTCCTGGTGTTTTTTTCTGCGAGGCGACTCGGCCTGAAGAACAGTTTCGCAAATTGGCTCAGGCCGGACTGATTCAGCCAAAAGAGACGGACCCTTTCAGTCGATGCATACGGTGCAACAGTGTTCTGGAGGATGTGGCAAAGGAAGAGGTGGCGCTATGTGTGCCGGAATATATTTATGCCACGGCGCCTTCCTTCAGTCGATGCCCTTCCTGCAAGCGCGTGTACTGGGCCGGGTCCCATTTGGCCAGAATGGCGGAGTGGTTTCGACGAATCATGGATTGGAATTTAGAGGATGCGGGTGAAAGGAGGAACGGATGGGCGGAGTGATTCAAAGCGTCATTTCCATACTGACCAAAATGGGCTATTGGGTTTTGGAGTACGGGACCATCGTGTATTTATGGAAAATGAAGCTGTTGAAGACCCAAATGAAGCGGTTTGCGGTGAACAAGAGCCGAAAAAACCTTACCAAAGCTTACAGTGGATTGGGTTCCGTGGTTTATGCCATGCTTAAGGAAGGGCAGGAGTCCTTGATATCGGATCCCGCTGTGATGACCCAAATGCGACACGTAGACGAGGCCGAAGCCCAGGTGAAAAAAATTGACGAAGAGATTCAAGAGATCTGCAACGAGTATGAAGCTAAAAAACGGGCCGTTCGCGAAAGCTATGCGGCGAAAAGAAATCAGGTGGGAACGGTCGGCGAAGGGGAGAATGACTGAGGCCTTGACGATGGTCTTCATGGATAGGCTTAGAAAGAGGACGCGCCGGAGCGCGTCCTTTTTTCTTTTCACCCGCCGCAGTCAGTGGAATCTCCTTGAATTTTTGCTAAAGCATGAGGCAACGCAGGAAGCAAGACCTCCAGGTTTTCAAGGCATCCCTTGAGGCTACCAGGTAAATTGATGATCAGGCTTTGACCTCGAATGCCGACGACGGCACGAGAGAGCATGGCGTTCGGCGTCTTTTTAAGGCTTTCCAGGCGCATGACTTCCGCCATGCCTGGAACAAGCCGGTCACAAACAGCGGCGGTCGCTTCGGGCGTGACATCCCTTGGGGAAACGCCGGTGCCGCCTGTGGTGACAACAAGAGCTGCCCCATGGTGTTCCACGGCTTCCAAAAGGGCACGCTGAATGGCGGCGGACTCGTCCGCTACCACAGTGCGCCACACTCCGATAAAACCTTCTAAATGCAACCGTTGCCAGAGCTGCGCCCCTGCAAGATCTTCGCGTTCTCCGCGACTTCCCTTGTCACTGACTGTGATGACAGCCATGGTTTTTCGAAAAGAGGACACGTTTAAGCCCTCCTTTTTATGTTTTCACTTTTGGGCTCGTTGCAACTGGCGTTGAGCCGCTTGAGCAATCACACTGGAAATCGACTTGCTCTTGGCAAGAATTTTCAAATCCTGAGGGATGAGTGTGGAAACCATTTTGAGGGCGATACCTACAGGGGTTTTGGGGTTTTTTACCAAAGCCAAGCGCACGGGGTAGAGTTTGGACCATTCTCGATTTTCGGCGATCTTGCGCAAGACCTCGTCACTGATATTTCTGGAATTGGCAAACCCCACCACTTCCGACTGTGTGACTTTGGGGTTGTCCAAGACGGCCAACTGCACCACACGGTTAGGGTCCTGAATGAGAAGGGTCCGTGCTTCCTTGTTGCCAACAAGAGCCATTTTGATGCGTTCAGAAACGGTCATGTTCTGGATCTTCATGGCCAGGGGAAGTCGGTCCCTTTCGCGGGTTTCCCGTGACGCTGTCTTCGACTCCTCTGTCATGCATCTTCTCCATCGTAAGTCTGAAAGTCTTCCTCAAACCTTCTTGACGTTTCACAAGACCCGCGAACAGCTACACGCGCCTGCATGGGGTATTTATACGGAACTTTGCGGATAAGGAAAAGGCGTCTTGGGTGCAAAGCGGAAAAGAAAAGCGGAACCCGCACCTGGGTTCCGCTTAGCATTTCAAAAGGAGGATTCACGCTTCCTTGGCGCCACGAAACGCTTCGAAAAAACCAGGGAAACGACGCAGCAAACTCATTAACCCTTTTCCGCTTTTTCCGCTTTTGCCGCTTCGATGATCTTTTCTTGAAGTTGAGCCGGCACTTCTTCGTAGTGTGAAAATTTCATGGAAAACATGCCTCGGCCCGCCGTCATGGATCTCAGATCCGGCGCGTATTTCAGCACTTCCGCTAAAGGCACTTGGGCTCGCACAATCTGCTTGTTCCCCTGACTGTCCATTCCCAGGACCTTCCCGCGCCGGGAATTGAGATCTCCGATGACATCCCCGAGACAATCGTCTGGAATGATCACTTCCAAATGTACGATTGGTTCCAGCAAAGTGGGCTTGGCGTCCGCCACAGCCTTCTTAAAGGCCATGGACCCGGCGATCTTAAAGGCCATTTCCGACGAATCCACGGCGTGGTAAGACCCATCGACAAGATCCACCTTGAAGTCGACCACGGGATACCCTGCCACAACACCTTCCTGAGCGGCTTCCACAATACCTTTTTCCACGGCCGGAATGTACTGTCTGGGGATCACACCCCCCACGATCTTGTCCACGAACTGAAAGCCTTCTCCTCTGGGCAAGGGTTCCATTTCGATCCAGCAGTCTCCGTACTGGCCACGTCCTCCGGTTTGTTTCTTATATTTGCCTTGCACCCGGGCTTTCCCTTTAATGGTTTCTTTGTAGGGCACTTTAGGAAGACGCAGGTTGACCTCGACGCCAAATTTACGTTTGAGCTTGTCGATGGTGGCTTCGATGTGGATTTCACCCATGCCCGAAAGGATCATTTCCTTGGTCTCATCATTGCGTTCCAGCTTGAGCGCCAGGTCTTCTTCCATAAGCCGGGCCAGCGAACTGAAAATCTTCTCTTCATCCCCTTTGCTCTTGGGTTCGATGGCCAAAGAATAAACGGCAGCGGGTAGTTCGGGGAAAGGAAACACAACGGGATTCTTTTCGTCACAAAGAGTATCTCCCGTAGTGGTTTCCTTGAGTTTAGCAACGGCCACAATGTCGCCGGGGCCCGCTTCCTGAATCCCTTCCTGCGCCTTTCCTTTGATGCGCAGTAACTGCCCGTAACGTTCCTTGGATTTTTTCGTGCTGTTATAAACGGTGGCATCGGGCTTCATGGTTCCGGAAAAGATGCGTAGCACGGAAAGACGTCCGGCATAAGGATCGCTGATGGTCTTGATAACCAAGCCTGCAAAGGGCGCCGTAGGGTCGGGTTCTCGTACCACTTCGCTGCCGCCATCCAGGGACTTACCCTTCTTGGCTCCTCGATCCAAAGGGGACGGAAAACAGTCCACGATAATGTCCAGCACCTGCGCCGTGCCCACATTGCCGACGCCGGAACCGCAGGCGATAGGGATCAAACGCCCGGCGATGACAGCCCCACGTAATCCTCCGATGATTTCTTCCTGAGTCAATTCCTGGCCTTCCAGATACTTTTCCAAAAGAGCGTCGTTGGCTTCGCAGACGTTTTCCACAAGCATTTCTTTGTACTGAGCCGCCAATTCCAGAACATCCGAAGGCGCCTCCTTGATTTCAAATTTGCCAGTGTCACCCTGGTTGTATATAAAGGCTTTGCCTGTAAGGACGTCTGCTACCCCCTGAAAGTTCTCCGCGCTGCCGATAGGCACGGTCAAGGGCACACATCGAGAACCTAATTGATGCCGAATGTTTTCCACCGTCTTTACAAAATCGGCCCGTTCTCGGTCCATCTTGCTCACAAAGATCATACGCGGCAAATGCAACTCTTCTGCAAATTCCCAGACCTTTTCCGTCTGGACCTTGACACCGTCGATGGCATCCACGACCACCAGAGCCGCATCCGCCCCTTGCAGGGAACTCTTTGTTTCTGCAATGAAGTTGAAATCACCCGGAGTGTCGATGACGGTGCAGGAATGCTTTTTCCATGGAAAGGTATTGAAGGCCGTGCTGATGGTGATCTTACGGCTCACCTCTTCCGGCTCAAAATCCATGACCGAAGTGTTGTCATCCACTTTGCCCAAGCGTGTGGTCACACCCGCCGTAAAGAGCATAGCCTCCGCCAAGGAGGTCTTGCCCGCTCCCCCATGGGAAATAATGGCAAACGTTCGAACCTTGCCGACAGATTCGCTCATGTGTCATTCCTTTCTGCGCCTGTGCCCCGTAATCTGGAGCCATGTCTTCGATGCTTTTCGAAAACCATAAAACGGCGTATCACCGGCCGAATCCGAACCGTTGCGGTGTTTGTGGCGAAAACGGTCAGTGTCGCCGCGGACTTTACGAGGAAAAGCACAAGTGACGTACATAGATGAAGCCCGGCTGAAAAGTCAAGAACAATCCCGAGTTGGCATGGGAAAGAGTCAAGGCGGGGTTTTTCTACGGCCAAGCAAGAAAAGTCTTTCTCTTGAGAGAGTTTTCTGATTTTTTATAGTTTTTCGACGGTGCAATCTTTTCCGGGCCAATGCAGGAGCGTTTCCATGAGTAAGCCATCGGCGTCTCTGCTCCAACGGGTCTTTGAGGACCTTGAGGGGCCGGCGGTTTCGGCGCTTAATAATTTTCTGGAATTTCTTGCGTCCCAAAGGGCTTTGAGCCAGGCTACGGTAAAAAGTTATGGAGCCGACCTGGCCCAGTGGTTTCTTTATCTCGGAAAACTTCTGGGGCGGTCGCGTCTTGAGATGGAAGACCTCTCCGAAACGAACTTACGCCGCTTTGTTTTTCACAGGCATCCACGTCTCGCCAAGAGCAGTCAGGCGCGTTCCCTGGCAACATACCGATCCTTTTTTCGATTTTTGACAGAAAGGTATGAACTGACATCCAATCCCGTTCGATCCCTGCGTTCTCCTAAAGTAAATGTCACGCTCCCGTCCTTTCTTGATGTGGATGATATGGTCGGTTTCCTTAACGACTTGCAAAAAAAAGCCCAAGCCCCCTCCGCCCCTTGGACCAGAGTGCGAGATTGGGCTCTTTTTGAAACGCTTTACTCCACCGGGCTGCGTGTTGGAGAACTGGTTCGACTCAACCGCGACCATGTGGACATGCAGGAGGGTTTGGTGCGTACATTGGGCAAAGGATCCAAGGAACGCATTGTGCCCATAGGGTCCAAAGCGTTGCAAGCCATCGGCAGCTACTTCAAAGCCTTTTACAACCAGTGGCGTGGGCCGTACGATGCGAAAGCCTTGTTTCTCAACGTTCGAGGAACTCGGTTGTCGGATCGTTCCGTGCGTCGTCTTCTGACGGAAAGACTTCGGGATGCCGGCCAATGGCGCCCTTTAAGCCCCCATGGTATTCGCCATAGTTTTGCCACGCACCTTTTAAGTTCCGGGGCGGATCTCAGAAGTATTCAGGAAATGCTGGGGCACGCCGGTCTTTCCACCACGCAGAGATATACTAAGGTCGATCTGGACCATTTAATGAGTGTTTATGACGCGGCACATCCTCGAAGCCGCAAAGAAACACCTTAGGAGGCCGGCCGGGAACGAAAAAGACCCTGCATCGAAGGCTCTAGTTAGGGGCAAGGCGCCGCCTCGCCTCTACGCGAATGTTTCATGGAAGGCGGCCTTCGACCGCTTACGATGCAGGCGGCACGGTCGCGATCCCAGAAAGAAATCTTTCTCGAACAAGGCCTTGGCCCCTGATGCCGGAAAGGAGATGCATGACTCCACAACCCTCATCGCACACTCCATGGGCTCGATGCCATGGAACGACCATCCTGGCCATTCATCGAGACCATCACGTGGTTATGGCCGGAGATGGCCAGGTTACCTTTGGTGACACGGTCATGAAGCAACAGGCTCGTAAAGTGCGAAAAATGTACCATGATCAGATTTTGGCCGGGTTTGCCGGCGCGACCGCTGATGCCTTTACGCTTTTTGAGCGGCTGGAAACCAAACTCGAGCAATACAACGGTAATCTCAAAAGGGCCGCCGTGGAACTAGCCAAGGATTGGCGAATGGATCGTGCGCTGCGACGTCTGGAAGCACTCCTTGTCGCGGCGGATCACACGCAATGCCTGATTTTGAGCGGCACAGGCGATGTCATCGAACCTGATGACGGCTTGGCGGCCGTGGGTTCGGGAGGGCCCTATGCCCTCGCGGCGGCTCGAGCCCTTCTTCTGCACACGGATCTTCCCTTACGTGCGATCGTCGAAGAGGCTATGAAGATCGCCGCTCGGTTATGTATTTACACCAATGAAAACTTTACCATAGAGGAGTTGTGACACCATGCAGCAGCCCTTGACGCCTGCGGAAATCGTGCGCGAACTGGACAAATTCGTTATCGGCCAAAAAGAGGCCAAGCGCATGGTAGCCATTGCTTTGCGGAACCGATGGCGCCGCCAACAGGTACCGGAACACCTGCGTGATGAAATCGCCCCCAAAAACATCATCATGATCGGCCCCACAGGCGTAGGGAAAACCGAAATCGCTCGACGCTTGGCCCGGCTGGCCCAGTCCCCTTTTCTTAAGGTGGAAGCCAGTAAATTCACCGAGGTGGGCTATGTCGGGCGGGATGTGGAATCGATGATTCGAGATCTCACCGATCTGGCGGTGAACATGGTGAGATCAGAAGAGATGGAAGCCGTCCGGGTTAAAGCGGAGGAACTGGCGGAAGAAAAGCTTTTGGATATTCTTCTGCCCCCGTCAAGACGAGGTGTGTCGGGACAGAGTCGAGCCCAGGATGCGGCGGAAACGAGGCAGGATGTGGACGAGGCCCAAAAAGTTGATGCCACACGAGAAAAACTTCGAAAAATGCTGCGCCAAGGGGCTCTGGACGATCGTTATGTGGAATTGGAAGTGGAAGATCGTTCCGTACCTGTCTTTGACCTTTTCGCCAGCGCCGGCATGGAGGAAATGGATTTTAACTTTCGCGAAATGCTAAGCTCGATGCTTCCCAGACGCACGAAGCGGCGCAAGGTAAAAATTCCCGAAGCTCGTGAAATTTTGGTGGAACAGGAATCCCAGAGACTCATCGACATGGACAAGGTCATCCGGCAAGCCATTGAACGGGTGGAACATTCGGGCATCATTTTTATCGACGAAATCGATAAGATCGCCGGGCGTGAAGGCACCCATGGACCTGATGTCTCTCGAGAAGGTGTGCAGCGTGACCTTCTACCCATTGTGGAAGGATCCACGGTCACCACCAAGTACGGCATGGTGCGCACAGACCATATTTTGTTTATCGCCAGCGGGGCTTTCCATATCGCCAAGCCTTCGGAACTGATTCCCGAGCTTCAAGGTCGCTTTCCAATTCGTGTCGAACTTCAGTCCCTCACGAAAGAAGACTTCGTGCGCATCCTTAAGGAACCGGAAAATGCTTTGATCACACAATACATCGCCCTTCTGGCCACGGAAGACGTGACCTTGGTTTTTGACGATGAGGCTATCGAAGAAATCGCGGAAATCGCATATCAGGTGAACGCACGAACGGAAAACATCGGAGCTCGAAGGTTACACACCATCATGGAAAAGCTGCTCTCGGACATTTCCTTCAATGCTCCGGAACTCAAAGGACAAACCCTTCACATTACTCGAGACTACGTGAAACAAACCTTGGAGAATATCGTCAAGGACGAAGATCTAAGCCGCTATATTCTCTAGACAGAGCTTGACTCGGCAAGGAGGAAGACAGCCGTGATGCGAGATGCCGCCGCGTTACTTATCGAGGCCCTACCCTACATTCGTCAGTTTTCGGGAAAAACGGTGGTGATCAAATACGGAGGCCACGCCATGAAAGACGAAGCTTTAAAAGAGAGCTTCGCTCAGGACGTGGTGCTCATGAAATACATCGGCATTCACCCTGTGGTGGTCCACGGCGGAGGACCTCAGATCGGACGTATGTTGGACCGAGTGGGCAAAAAGTCCGATTTTCGCGAAGGCATGCGTGTTACCGACGAAGAAACCATGGATGTGGTGGAAATGGTCCTGGCCGGGAAGGTGAACAAGGAGATTGTGGCTCTGATCAATCGCCATGGAGGGCGTGCCATTGGGTTGAGCGGCAAGGACGGCATGCTCATTGAAGCGAGAAAGATGCACCTTTTCAAATACCTAGGGGATGATCAGCCGCCGGAAATCATAGACATCGGCCTGGTAGGAGAAGTGGAACGAGTCAATGTGGAAATTCTGGAAGTTTTGGAAAAAAGCCATGTCATTCCTGTCATTGCGCCTGTAGGGGTAGGAAAAGCCGGGGAAACGTACAACATCAACGCGGATCTGGTGGCCGGAAAGGTGGCGGCGGCACTTTTCGCCGAAAAACTGGTCCTCATGACTGATGTTCCCGGCGTGCTCAACGCTTCAGGGGAACTCATTTCCAGCCTTACCGTGGCTGAAGCGGCGGAACTCATTCAGGATGAGGTGCTTAAAGGGGGGATGATTCCCAAGGTGCAGTGCGCCATGGATGCTGTTCAGGGAGGCGTGAAAAAGGTGGCTATTCTTGATGGACGTATTCCCCATGCCGTCCTCTTGGAACTGTTTACCGACTCGGGAATCGGCACAGAAATCATCCCTTCTCGACCCTCCAGAAGATTCAAGGAAAGGATCCGTTCATGACACAGGCCGTAATGGAATTGTGCGATCACGTCGTTTGTTCCACATACGCGCGTTACCCCGTGGTTTTGGAAAAAGGCCGAGGCAGCCGGCTGTGGGACACCAACGGCAAGGAGTACATCGACTTTGTGGCGGGGATTGCCGTGTGCAACCTCGGCCATTGTCATCCGGAAGTCACCGAAGTCATTTGTCGTCAAGCCGAAACCCTGGTGCATGTGTCCAATCTGTTTTACACACGCCCTCAGGTGGAACTGGCCGACGCACTACGGCGCCATTCCTTTGCGGACAGAGTCTTCTTCGCCAATAGCGGTGCGGAAGCCAACGAAGCCGCTATCAAGCTTGCTCGAAAGTACAGCCGCGATAAATACGGGCCGGGGCGATTTCATGTGATCACCATGGAAGATTCTTTTCACGGCCGTACCTTGGCCACTCTCTCAGCCACGGCCCAGGAAAAGGTGCACAAAGGTTTCGAACCCCTTGTGGAGGGTTTTCATTTTGTGCCCTATAACGATATCGAGGCCGTACGCCGTGCCATGACCCCCCAAGTGTGTGCCGTGCTGGTGGAACCCATTCAGGGTGAAGGCGGCGTAAGAATTGGAAATAGCGAGTATTTCCGGGAGCTTCGAGCCCTGTGCACGGAGCGGGACGTGTTGCTTATCTTTGACGAAGTACAGGTGGGCATGGGACGCACGGGAACCCTTTTTGCCTACGAGCAATTTCTGGTCTCTCCCGATGTGATGACATTGGCCAAAGCCTTGGGGAACGGGCTTCCCATCGGGGCCATGCTGGCCACGGAACAAGCGGCCCAAGCGTTTACGCCGGGAAGTCACGCCAGCACTTTTGGGGGCACTCCGCTTGTTACGGCCGCCGCCGGCAAGGTTTTGGAAATCATCGCTCAAGAGCCCTTCCTCGCCGCCGTTCGGGAGAAGGGACAGTATTTTTTGGAAAAACTTAGAGAGCTTCAAGCACGGCATTCGGAAAAGGTTATGGACGTTCGAGGCCGAGGATTGATGCTGGGCATGGAACTGGCCGGACCCGGAAAGCCCTTGGTAGAGAAATGCCTAAGCAGGGGTTTTTTGATCAATTGCACTCATGAAACGGTACTTCGTTTCGTGCCGCCTTTGGTTATCGAAAAGGAAGAGATCGACCGCCTTGTGGATGTGCTTGACACGGTGCTCAAGGAGTGGACACCATGAAAAAAGATTTTCTCTCCCTTTGGGATGTGACTCGAGATGAGATCTTTTTCCTCATCGATCAAGCCCTTGAGCTGAAAAAGGACTGGTCTCGAGGATCCCTGGAACCTGTGCTTCAAAGAAAAACCCTTGGGCTCCTCTTTACCAAACCGTCCACGAGAACGCGGGTTTCTTTTGAATGCGCCATGCATCGGCTCGGCGGAGCCTGCACCTTCTTGAGTGTTCAGGATACCCAACTTTCACGGGCGGAACCTCTTTCGGATACGGCAAGGGTTTTGTCCCGCTATCTGGATGCCTTGGTGGTGCGAACCTACGATCACCAGGACGTGGTCACTCTGGCACGCTACGCTTCCATTCCCGTGATCAACGGGTTGACGGACTTCTGTCATCCCTGTCAGGTTTTGAGCGATCTCATGACTGTGGCGGAAAAGAAAAAGCGAGTCGATGACCAAGTGGTGGCATGGATCGGAGACGGAAATAACATGGCCCATTCCTGGATCAACGCTTCGGCGCGTTTGGGTTTTCGATTGAACATTTCCTGTCCGGAAGGTTACTGGCCGTCAGCTCAGGTGCTCGAAAGAGCCCGTCGCGAAGGGATCGCTGACATTGGCTTGTACGAGGACCCTGGGGCGGCCGTCAAGGAAGCGACTGTGATTAATACGGACGTTTGGGCCAGTATGGGACAGGAACACGAAGCGGAAAAACGTCGCAAGGTCTTTCAGCCGTTCCAGGTGAATGCCGCTTTGTTGGCCAAAGCGCCCAAGGATGCTATCGTCCTTCATTGTCTTCCGGCCCATCGAGGTGAAGAAATTACGGAAGACGTTCTGGAAGGGCCGCAATCGGTTGTTTTTGATCAAGCGGAAAACCGGCTGCACGCACAGGCCGCGCTGCTTCGATGGCTTCTCACATCGTAGTATCTCTTGTCAAAATGCGCAATCATCCGTTATGTAGGACGTCTCTCGGTGGGTTTTACGAAACTACAAGGAGAAAAAAACGATAGAGAACCCAGACCCACATGGTAAGGAGAACCGTACGATCATGGGCACAAGCAAAGTGGTTTTGGCCTATTCCGGAGGCTTGGACACTTCGATCATTCTCAAGTGGCTTATTGAAACCTATGACTGCGAGGTCGTGGCTTTTGCAGCCGACCTGGGCCAAGGGGACGACCTCAAGGCCATCGAACAAAAGGCCCTGAACACTGGAGCCGTCAAGGCTCGTGTGGAGGATCTTCGAGAAGAATTCGTTCGAGATTTTGTCTTTCCCGCTTTTCGAGCCAACGTCATTTACGAAGGACAGTACCTCTTGGGAACGGCCATCGCCAGGCCCCTCATAGCCAAAAGACAAGTGGAAATCGCTCAGGAAGAAGGCGCCGATGCGGTCAGTCACGGCGCCACCGGAAAAGGCAACGATCAGGTGCGTTTTGAACTCACCTACACCGCCCTGGCTCCCCATCTTAAAGTCATCGCCCCTTGGCGCGAATGGGACCTCAAATCCCGCCAAGCCCTTTTGGATTTTGCTCATAAACACGGTATTCCCGTCCCTGTCACTCCCGAAAAGCCCTATAGCTGCGATGCAAATTTGCTGCATATCAGCTACGAGGGAGGCATTTTGGAAGATCCATGGAGGGAACCTGACCCGTCCATGTTCACCCTTACAGTGGACCCTCGTGAAGCCCCGGACGAACCGGAAGTGTTGGAATTGGACTTCCTTCGAGGGGATCCTGTCGCAATCAACGGGCAGGCCATGACACCGGCAACTCTGCTTCAGACCCTTAACCGCATCGGCGGTCGTCATGGTGTCGGACGAGCGGACGTGGTGGAAAGCCGGTTTGTGGGCATGAAATCGCGAGGTGTGTATGAGACGCCAGGCGGAACCATTTTGCGTATCGCGCATCGAGCCATGGAATCCATTACCATGGATAGGGAAGTGATGTTCCTTAGAGACTCTCTCATTCCTCAGTACGCCAAACTGATCTACAACGGCTTTTGGTATGCGCCCGAAAGGGTGGCTTTGCAAAGCCTCATCGACACTTCCCAGGAAAATGTCTCGGGCACCGTTCGCTTGAAGCTCTACAAAGGAAACTGCACCGTCATCGGCAGAAAGTCGAACCAGTCCCTTTATGATCCGCAATTGGCCACCTTTGAAGAAGAAGATGTGTATCGGCAAAGCGACGCCACTGGATTTATTCGATTGCAGGGATTACGCCTTCGAGTCCAAAACTTGGTGAAAAGCCGCGCACAAGGACGAACACATGTCTGAAAAGATGTGGCAAGGCCGATTTGAACAGCCCACCGATTCTCTGGTGGAAGAGTACACGGCATCCATTCACTTTGACCGACGTCTCTATCGATACGACATTCAAGGGAGCATGGCCCATTGCCGTATGCTCGCCGAATGCGGCATCATTGCCCATGAAGAAGCGTCCCAGATTATCCAAGGTTTAGGGGAAATTCTTCGGGAAATTGAACGGGGGGAATTGCCTCTCAATGCCGGCCAGGAAGACATTCACATGGCCGTCGAGCAAAGGCTCATGCAAAAGATCGGCGAGGTAGGCGGAAAGTTGCATACCGCCCGCAGCCGAAACGATCAGGTGGCTTTGGACACTAGGCTTTACATGCGGGATGTGGTTCTGGAATGTCGGCGGCTTCTTTTGGAAACCGTGAGTCTTTTGACCGAGCTGGCGGAAAAGAACATCGACATCATCATGCCGGGTTACACCCATCTGCAGCATGCACAACCTGTGCTCCTTTCCCACCATCTCATGGCCTATGTGGAAATGTTTCTTCGAGACGAAGCGCGTCTTGCTCAGTGTTATGAACGGATCAACGTGCTTCCTCTGGGGAGTGCTGCTCTTGCAGGCACCACCTTTCCCATCGACATGGAAAGGACCGCCCGTGCCTTGGGTTTTTCGGCGATTACGCGAAATAGCATGGATGCCGTCAGTGATCGTGATTATTTGATTGAATTTTGTGCGGCTGCGGCCATTCTGATGATGCACGTGAGCCGTTTTGCGGAAGAACTGGTTCTGTGGTCCACTTCGGAATTCGGATTCATCGAGATCAGCGATGCCTTCTGCACCGGCTCCAGCATTATGCCTCAAAAGAAAAACCCTGATGTTCCGGAACTCATGCGCGGGAAAAGCGCCCGCGTTTATGGAAACCTTATGGCTTTACTCACCCTTACCAAAAGCCTACCCCTGACTTACAACCGAGATCTTCAAGAGGACAAGGAACCCGCTTTCGACACGGCCGATACGGTGCGTCAGACTCTGGCCGTCTTCAACAAGATGCTTCCAGAACTCAAGTTTCACAAGGAACGCATGGAAGCCGCCGCGGCTCAGGGCTATGCCCTGGCCACGGAGATAGCGGACTACTTGGTGCGCAAAGGTGTTCCCTTTCGAAAAGCCCATCATGTGGTCGGACAACTGGTGCACCATTGCGAAAGACTCGGTAAGGATTTCACGGACTGTACCGTGGAGGAACTCAAGAAGTTTCACAAGGCTTTGGATGCGGATCTCTTCGGGCTGCTCACATTGCAAAGCGCCGTCGAACGGCGTCTGTCCTTAGGAGGGACAAGCCCACAAAGGGTCCGGGAAGCCATCGGTGCGGTGCGTGTTGAGACCACGAAACGGCTTGAGCGTCTCCATGCCGATGCACCGCATATGTCTTGAGCTCGGTGGCTTCGGTATTTGTTGAGCGCCCGAGGCGGTCATGATAGAGGATGCCATCATGCGCGTATGTCCTTTAAATCTCGGCAAATCCGGAAGGACGTGGCTGTTTCGCACTCCCTTAATGCTCGCCCTGGTTTTTGCGGCAGGCTCCTGCGGAAAAAAAACGTCGCCATGGCCCACAGGCCTTGAAAAGCCGCCTCAGGTGGTCAACATTCGAGCCCAAGTGGTGGACGGGCATGTGGAACTTTCCTGGCCCATTCCCCAGATCTTTCAGCAAAAGAGACAGCCCGGGGATCTTTTGTTTGTCGTGCAACGGGAACACTCGGATCTGCAACGGGCTCAGTGCAGCGAATGCCCTCCGGAAGCTGTAGAAACCCTGGTGCGCATCGATCCTTCGAGCCACGGCCCATGGCAAGTGCAACAAGACGTGGTCCGATGGACGGACACATCCGCAAAACCTGAGGAGGTTTATCGTTATTGGATCGGCATTATGGACAAGAAGGAACGGCTCGTATCCCTTTCGGCATCAGTGCGTGTCCATGTAACCGCGGAGCCGCGACCCCTCAAGAAAGTGGAAACACTTGCCGATTCCCGAGGCCTTCTGGTCCGTTGGGATGCCCCGACAGCGGCAGCCAAGATGCCGGATCCGCAATTGTTCTTTCTTATCGAGAGACGTTTGAAAGGACTGGACTGGGAGCCCTTGAATCCGGAATTGTTTCAGGGAAACAGTTATCTGGATACCTCCGTGGAGCCGCAACGGCTTTATCAGTATCGAGTACGATCGGCCCGTCGAGTTCTGGATGCCGATGTTTTCGGGCCGTGGACGGAAAGCACCTTTACCAAAGCCCCCGAAAAGGTCCCCCCTCCGCCGCCTAAGACCGTTTGGGCTGTTCCCGCTGGCGAAAAAATGGAAGTGCACTGGACGGAATGTCCTCTTCCTGTGGCCGGGTATCATGTGTATCGGCGAGAGGGCAAAACTATTATTCGCCTCACCGCGGAGCCTCTTAAAAACCCTCCTTTCACGGACACCAAGGTGGAACCCAACAAGGTCTATCATTATGCCGTTTCATCGGTCAGCCCCGATGCACCTTATAAGGAAGGGCTTCTTTCCAAGTGGGCGGAAGTGCGCCACGTTCGGTTTAAATAGGATCATCGTCGATGACGGGTTGTTTGGGGAGAAAACATGCACCATTTCGAGTATCGTGACGGAAGATTGTACGGGGAAGATGTCCCCGTGGACACCATCGCTCGGGAAGTGGGAACACCGGTTTACATCTACAGCCGAGCCACGCTGACGCACCATTTTCAGGTCTTTGACGGAGCTTTTTCCCATATTCCTCATTTGACCTGCTATTCCGTCAAGGCCAATTCCAACCTGGCGATTCTGTCTCTTTTTGGATCCTTGGGCGGCGGTGTGGACATTGTTTCGGGAGGGGAACTGTACCGAGCACGACGAGCCGGCATTCCTTCAGCCAAGATCGTCTATTCGGGCGTCGGCAAGACTCGGGAAGAAATCGATGAGGCCCTTTCCGCAGACATTCTCATGTTCAACATCGAATCACGCCAAGAACTGGAGGCCATCAGCCAGAGAGCTCAAGCCTTGGGACGTACCGCTCGCATTGCACTCAGGGTGAATCCCGACGTGGACCCCAAAACCCATCCTTACATTACGACGGGGATGGAAAAAAACAAGTTCGGCATTCGTGTGGAAGAGGCCATTGAAAGTTATCGATACGCCACGAGGCTTCCCAATATTCAGGTGGTGGGAATCGATTGCCATATCGGCAGCCAATTGACCGACATACGACCTTTTGTGGACGCCCTGAAAAGGCTTCGCGTCCTTATGGAACGCTTATACGCTTTGGGAATTGGGGTGCACTATCTGGATCTCGGAGGCGGTTTGGGAATCACCTATGCTGATGAGGAACCGCCCCATCCCGTCGAATACGCCCAGGCGATCCTCAAAGAAATGAACGGGCTTTCCTGCACCTTGGTTTTTGAACCAGGCCGAGTCATTGTGGGGAATGCCGGCATTTTGGTGACCCGCGTGCTGTTTACCAAAACCACGCCAAGCAAGCATTTCGTCATCGTGGACGCGGGCATGAATGATCTGATTCGTCCAAGTCTTTACGGAGCCTACCACCATATTCAACCCGTGATGGTTTCAAACAGAGAATCAATCCCGGTGGACGTGGTCGGGCCCATCTGTGAAAGCGGTGATTTTCTGGCTCGCGACAGGACCTTGCCACGAGTGGTACCGGGAGAACTCTTGGCGGTGATGAGCGCCGGTGCTTATGGTTTCAGCATGGCTTCCAACTACAATTCTCGACGGCGTCCCGCGGAAGTGTTGGTGGACGGTGAAACCTTTCATGTGATTCGTCAGCGGGAAACTTGGGAAGATTTGGTTCGGCTGGAAAACATTCCCCAATGGTGAGGCTGCGCCATGGAGCGTGTTCCCTTCTTTAAGATGACCGGTTCCGGAAACGATTTTATCATCATTGACAACCGACAGGGTATGATCCCTTTAGAAGGAAGCCGGGACTTTGTCAAAGCGGTCTGCCGAAGGAAGCTCTCAGCCGGCGCCGATGGTGTCATTCTCATTGAAAGCGATTCGGAATGCGATTTTTCCTGGCGTTTTTTCAATGCAGACGGCAGTGAAGCGGAAATGTGCGGCAACGGCGCGCGTTGCGCCGCTCGATTCGCTCACCTTCAAGGCATCGTGACCCGAAACACCATGACCTTTCGAACTCTTGCCGGAACAATTCAAGCCCAGGTGGATGGCATACGTGTGCGCGTGCAAATGACCCCTCCTCACGGCTATGAACCGAATCTGGAAGTTTCGATACAGGGGCAATCGCTGCGCGTCCATTTTATCAACACAGGGGTGCCTCACGTGGTGCTCTTTCTTGATTCCCCAAATCAACTTTCCCAGTTTGACGTTTTCTCCATCGGACGGGCTCTGCGTTACCATTCCCGTTTCGCCCCAGCCGGTACCAACGCCAATTTCGTCACCGTTCTTGGACCATCCCAACTCAAGATCCGAACTTATGAACGTGGCGTGGAAGATGAAACCTTGGCTTGCGGTACCGGATCCATTGCTGCGGCTCTAATTGCTACCGCTCAAGGCCTTGTGCGACCTCCCGTGCAGGTGGAAACCCAAAGCGGTGAAACACTGGTGATTCATTTTCAAGAAAGTGGCGGGGAATTTCGTGATGTCTTTCTTGAGGGGGATGCCAAAGTGGTTTACGAAGGCCTTTTGTGGAATGAGACGCTCGGTGCGGCATCCAAGAGTCAGAATGTTTAAGATTCCGTAGTCCTAGAAACAAGGAGGGAATCATGTTTCAAGGAGCCTTTGTGGCCATTGTCACGCCATTTCAAAACGGGCGCATCGATGAACCGGCTTTGAGGGATCTTATTGAATTTCAAATCGAAAACGGCACGCACGGCATTGTCCCCTGCGGCACCACAGGGGAATCGGCGACCCTGAGCCATGAAGAACACGAACGCGTCGTGGAAATCACCGTGGATCAGGTTAAAAAACGTGTCCCGGTCATCGCGGGCACTGGATCCAACAACACTTCGGAAGCCATTCGATTGACCAAGCATGCCAAAGAATGCGGTGCCGATGCAGCCCTTATGATTACACCGTATTACAACAAGCCGACACAGGAAGGTCTTTACCAGCATTTTCAACAGGTGGCCGAAGCGGTAAATCTTCCCATCATTCTTTACAACATTCCGGGTCGTACCGCCGTCAACATGGAACCGGAAACCATCGCGCGTTTGGCTCAAATCCCCAATATCGTGGGGGTCAAAGAGGCTACGGGCTCCATGAAACAGATTACGGACATCCTTCGTCTATGTGGCAAAGACTTCGTCGTTCTTTCCGGGGAAGATTACCTCACGTTTCCTCTCATGTGCGTGGGCGGTAAAGGGGTTATTTCCGTGGTCTCCAATATCGCTCCACGGGATATGGCCGACATGTGTACCCATTACTTGGAAGGCCGTTTTCAGGAAGCTCAAACGCTTTACTACAAGCTTTTACCCCTATGCCATGCCATGTTCGTGGAAACCAACCCCGCTCCGGTGAAAGCCGCTCTCAAAATGATGGGAAAGATTCCCAGCGATGAGGTCCGTTTACCGCTGGTCAGTTTGGGTGCTTCTAGTAAGGCAAAAGTGGAACAAGCCCTGAGAGATTATGGTCTGATCTAGGATCCAAGGAAGGAGCCGCCATGGTCAAAGCAGCGGTAGCCGGCATCGGAGGCCGGATGGGATCGCGCATCGGGCAAATCCTGAGCCAAACAGAAGGCATTACACTGGTCGGGGGTCTTGAACGACCGGGGCATACCGCCGTGGGATGCGATCTCGGACAATTGAGCGGAACTCAACCCATGGGTATCGCCGTGGAAGATTCGGTGGAAAGCGTCCTTCAGCGCTGCGATGTTTTGATTGATTTCACAGCCCCGGAAGCTTCCCTGAATCATCTCAAAGCGACAGCGGCGGCCGGTAAAGCCATGGTCATCGGCACCACGGGATTTAGTCCGGACCACATGAAAGAGATTCGAACACTTACCCGGAAGATTCCTTGTGTGCTGGCCCCGAACATGAGCGTCGGCGTCAATGTGTTATTTAAAATCGTTCGGGACCTTACCCGCCTCTTGGGCCCTGACTATGATGTGGAAATTGCGGAAGTGCATCATCGTTTCAAAAAAGATGCACCCAGCGGAACGGCCATTCGATTGGCCGAAGCGGTGGCTCAGGCACGAGAGCAAAACTTGGATCAGGTAGGGCTGTATAGCCGTCACGGCTTTATCGGGGAAAGGCCTCGAGACGTCATCGGGGTTCAGACCTTGCGAGGCGGGGACGTGGTGGGGGAACACACCGTGTTTTTCTTCGGCATGGGAGAACGTATCGAGGTGACCCATCGTGCCCACAGCCGGGAAAACTTCGCCCGTGGTGCCGTCACCGCCGCCAAATGGGTGGTGGGAAAACCGGCGGGCTTGTACAGTATGCTTGATGTCTTGGGGATTGCAGACTGATGGAGCGGAGGCACTCATGAATGTGGATTTTGCGGATCGTGTGAAAAATCTTCCCCCTTACCTCTTTAAGGAAATCGATCGCCTTAAAGCCGAACTTCAGGCCAAGGGTGTGGATGTAATCAATCTGGGCGTGGGAGATCCGGATCTGCCGACGCCATCCCATATCATCGAACGTCTCAAAACGGCTGCAGAGGATCCCGCGAACCATCAGTATCCTTTGTATTCGGGAATGAATGCCTTTCGGGATGCGGTGGCCCGCTGGTATAAGCGACGCTTTCAAGTGGATCTGGACCCTGCCACACAGGTTCTCACGCTTATCGGATCCAAGGAAGGAATTGCCCATCTGCCTTTGGCTTTCATCAATCCCGGGGATACGGCCCTGGTTCCCAGCCCCGCTTATCCCGTCTATCAGGTGGCGGTCATGTTTGCGGGCGGAACATCGCACCTGATGCCTTTGCTCAAAGAAAACCATTTCCTTCCGGATTTGGATGCCATCCCTGAAGAGACGGCGCGACGTGCAAAGCTGCTTTTCATCAATTATCCCAACAATCCCACGGGAGCTGTCGCTGATGCGGCCTTCTTCGAAAAGGTGGTGGCTTTCGCCAAGAAGTACCAAATCATCGTGTGTCACGATGCCGCGTATTCGGAAATGGCTTTTGACGGCTATCGTCCCATGAGCTTTCTGGAAGTGCCGGGTGCCTTGGATGTGGGGATCGAGTTCCATTCGCTGTCCAAGACTTACAACATGACCGGATGGCGAATCGGTTTCGCCGTCGGCAACGCCCAGATCATCTCCGGGCTGGCCCAGATCAAGAGCAACGTGGACTCGGGTGTCTTTAACGCAGTTCAGCTCGCAGGTGTGGAAGCTCTGGACGGCGACCAAAGATGTGTTCAGGAAATGCAGGCGATCTATCAGGAACGACGGGATATTCTCATCGAAGGGCTTCGTCGCGCCGGACTTGAGGTGCAGCCTCCCAAGGCCACCTTTTATGTGTGGTGTCCCACTCCTAAGGGCTTGTCGTCCACGGATTTTACGGCGAAATTGCTCAAGGAAGCCGGGATCGTCACCACGCCGGGAAGTGGATTCGGCGCACCAGGTGAGGGCTATGTGCGCATGGCTCTAACTGTCGACAAGGCACGTTTGCGCGAAGCCGTCGATCGCATTCTCAAACTTCGTTGGTAATCCCGACACAAAGGAAATCGCCGGCAACGCAACAAGACAGAAGACCCCATGCCGCACCGAGACGAACCTTGCACATCCGGTATCTTAACGCTCATCGGCTTTGGGGCCAATGTGGGTAACCCTACCCAAGATGCCGAAGGAAACTGCCGTGAAGCCGTTGGAATCCTAAGGCAGCTAAAAGGATTTCGGCTCCTTGCGACCTCCGCTTTGTACCGCACGGAACCCATCGGGTATACGAACCAACCGTGGTTTATTAACGGGGTGGTTCTGGGGGAAACCGTCTTGAGCCCTCGGGATCTGTTAAGGGCGCTTCTTGATGTGGAAAAGACTTTCGGGCGGGTGCGCACCACCCGCTGGGGACCTCGCCCTCTGGACCTGGATATCATCTTCTATGGGAATCTCGTGATGGATTCGAAAGACCTGGTTATTCCTCACCCTCGAGCTCACGAACGTCGATTCGTTCTGGAACCTGCCTACGAAGTGTGCCCGGACTACGTGCATCCCGTTTTGGGTGTTTCGGTGCGGGAATTGTTGCATCGACCCGAAGTTCAGGCCCAGGACGTTCAGCGGTGGAAAAGCCTATGATTCGGCTTCTGATTCTTGCCCTGATCATTTACGCCGTGTATCGATACCTCAAACCTCGGCTGGGAAGTTCAGGAGGTTCGAACAACGAGGTCAAGGATTCCCAAGAAGCCGAACTCATCAAGGACCCGGAGTGCGGGGCCTATTTTTTGAGAAATAAAGGGGTGTCCGCGTGGATTGACGGAAAGGCCGTATTTTTTTGCAGCGAATCATGCCGTGACGCCTACCTTGATCGACGAAGAAAGGAGACCGAAAAGAGATGAAGTTTTTTATCGATACGGCAAATTTGGATGAAATTCAAAAGGCTCACGCGCTGGGTGTTCTGGACGGTGTCACCACCAACCCGTCCTTGATCGCCAAGGAAGGCATCGCGGATCGTGAAAAGTTTCGAGCGCACATCAAGAAAATCTGCGAGATTGTGCAGGCTCCCGTCAGCGCGGAAGCGGTGAGCACCACGGCGCAGGAAATGATCGCCGAAGCCCGGGAACTGGCGGCTATCGACGATCATGTGGTGGTCAAGATTCCCATGACCGAAGAAGGACTCAAGGCGGTCAAGGTCTGTGCCGATGAAGGTATCAAGACCAATGTGACATTGGTCTTTTCTCCTCTGCAAGCCTTGTTGGCGGCTAAAGCAGGGGCGACCTACGTCAGCCCGTTTGTGGGACGTTTGGATGATATCGCCGCCTCCGGTATGCAGGTGGTGTCTCAGATTGTGGACATTTTTTCCAACTACCTTTTTGATACGGAAATCATTGTGGCAAGTATTCGAAATCCAATCCACGTTCTGGAGGCGGCTCGCATGGGCGCCGATATCGCCACCATCCCTTACGCCGTCATCGCTCAGCTGGTGCGCCATCCCTTGACGGATGTGGGATTAGAAAAGTTCTTGAAGGATTGGGAAAAAGTCGAGAAAAGATAGACCGGTTCGGCTTAAAGATGAGGAGGACGAAGATGTTGAATTCAAGCGCAGCACATTTTCGCCTCTCCCCACACGTCTTGGCTTTCGTACTCACCGTGGTGCTCCTGAAAGGCACCACGGGGCAAAGCGCTTATGCCGGAGCGATTTACAAGTACGTGGATGAAAAAGGTGTGGTCCATTTCACCAACGTTCCAACCAGTCCGCGGTTCCAGAAGGTTTCCCTGCCGCCTTTACCCCAGGTTACGCAACCACTGCGCACAATGGACTCGCCTTACGAGGTGCATATTTTCAGGGCTTCGCAAATGCATGGCATTGATCATCGATTGATTCGAGCGGTCATCAAGGCGGAATCCAACTTTAACCCGAGGGCGGTCTCTCCCAAAGGCGCTATGGGACTCATGCAACTGATGCCGCAAACGGCAAGGGAAATGGGGGTTTCAGATCCCTTTGATCCCATGCAAAACATCTTCGGAGGAACACGATACCTCAAGGAAATGCTCCAGCGTTTTGACAACAGCCTTTTGCTGGCGCTGGCGGCCTACAACGCCGGTCCACAAACGGTGGAACTTTACGGAGGCATTCCACCTATTCCTGAAACGAACGCATACCTTCGAAATGTGCTGCGCCATTACATGCAGTACAAGAGGCAATGATTCGAGACGACTTTTCCCGAAAAAACCTGACGGCTCTGCCTAACCTTCTGACCTACCTGAGGGTTTTGGCCATTCCTGTCATCATCATGATCTTGATGCCCCCTGCGTCGGGACACAAGTTCAATGCGGCTTTTGTTTTGTATGTGGCGGCATCTTTGACAGACTATCTGGACGGCATTTTGGCCCGGCGCCACAACCTTGTGACTTCCGTCGGGAAACTTCTAGACCCTTTGGCGGATAAACTCCTTACCTGCGCCGTGCTCATCATGCTCATCGAACTGGGTAAGGTTCACGGCTGGATGGTTTTTCTCATCATCGGTCGAGAATTCATCATCACCGGGCTACGTTCTATTGCCGCCGGCCATGGATTGATTCTGGACGCCAGCCGCATGGGCAAGAACAAGATGGTCTCCCAAACCGTGGCCATCTTGTGTCTCCTTCTTCACCTGGAAAGGTTTCAGCATGCCTTGTGGCTCACGGGAACGGCTTTTCTGTGGATCTCTTTAGCTTTTGGATACTGGTCGGCGGGAGCTTACTTTGTGGATTTCTACCGTAAGGCCAAAGCCGTTCATGCTTCTCCGGCACGAGCCACCCCTCAAGGAACCGCGCAAACTGATTCTTGACACGAGAGCCTGTTTCCGTTAAGCAGAGGATACAGCTGCGGCGGCATACCCAAGTGGTAAGGGAGCGGTCTGCAAAACCGTTATTCACCGGTTCGAATCCGGTTGCCGCCTCCAGAAAAAACCAGGGCCGATTTTTTAACGATCGGCCCTTTTTTATCTTTCCTTTCTCGGCTGTTTTCCTTAGGTGAGTCCCCTGCCATTCCCTCCCCTTTCAAGAAGCCGAAAGGCACCCCAAACGCCATCAGGAATGAACTGCAGGTACCACCACGGCGCGATCCTTCCAAGATAGGGTGTCAAGTGCCATGCCATAGACGCGCTGAAGCAGCGTGGAAGACCACGGCACTGTTCCGGGATCCGGAGTGAGGACTTGGCCGTCGACAAGAAAGAGAAAATCGTTTCCATGCCAAAACGCCAGATTTGGATCATGCAAAATGGCGACAACGGTCATTTCCGGGCACAGAGAATTCCGAATGAGTTCAAGAAGACGGTTGGCGTTGACAAAATCCAGATGCGATGTGGGTTCGTCCAAAAGAAGAAGGCGAGGTTTTTGAGCCAGAACCCGCGCGATAAGCACCAACTGCTGTTCCCCGCCGGAAAGATCCGTATAGGGCTTTCGAGCCAGGTGCTCGATTTTTAGCCGTGCCAGAGCCTCCAAGGCGGCTTCACGGTCTTTGGCTTTTGGCGTTAGGCCCACATGGGCCGCTCGACCCGTAAGAACCACATCGAGCACTCGAAACGGGAAAATCGCGGAATGGTGCTGCGGCAAAAAGCCCACAATCCGTGTTCGATCCCGAAAATCAAGGTCATGAAGGTTGTGTCCGAAAACGGTCACGGAACCCTGCAACGGTTTGAGAAGACCTACAATGATACGAAAAAGTGTGGATTTACCGCTGCCGTTTCGTCCCATGACCACGGTAAAGCTTCCCGGCGCTACACGAAAAGTCACATCCCGAAGCACTTCCAAGCCGTCGTAGGCAAAGGTTACCTTATGAACCAAAAGTGCTTCCGAATCTTGGTTTGATAAGATTTGTTTTTGCATCGTTTTCATGCATGCCAGCCCAGTTGGGTTCGACGGAGCAGAAAAATGAAAAAGGGACCTCCTACAAGCGTCGTGAAAATGCCGATGGGCAGTTCAAAGGCGGTGAGGGACCGCGCCAGATTGTCCATGAACAAAAGAAAAGCTCCACCGAAAAGCATGCAGGCGGGAATGCCTAGACGGTTGTCCGGCCCAAGAATCATCCGCACCATGTGGGGAACCACAAGACCCACCATGCCGATGACCCCGGCCGCCGCCACGGCTGCAGAAGCCGCCAGGGTGGCAGGAATAAGCATCTTCAGCTTTTCTCTTTCAGGATGAACCCCGACGGCCCAGCTTTCCTGATCCCCCAAAGCCAAAACATTCATGCGCCAACGCAACAGGAACATTCCCAGGTAACCCAGAACCAGAAACGGAAGACAATCTCTTAGCCTTTTCCAATCCGCATTGTGCATATTACCCATGGTCCAATGAACGATGGACTGAAGTTTGAAAGGGTCACTTAGGAATTGGATCACCGTCAGGAGCGCGGTAAAAACCCCGGATACAATAATGCCTGAAAGCACCAAGGTCACGGGGCTCACCGTTTTCCCGATGCGTCCTAAAAAGTAGCTGCACCCCACAGCCCCCAATCCAAAAAGAAAAGCCGATGGATAAACAGGAAGGATAGATGTGGCCAGAGCCAAAGCCGTGCCGAAAGCAGCGCCCGAAGATAGTCCCAAAACATAAGGAGAAACTAGGGGATTACGAAATATAGCTTGTAGAGTGGCTCCAGAAGACGCCAAGGCTCCCCCTACAAGAAAGGCGAGAAGCACACGGGGAATACGAATATCCCAGAGAATGGCCCGCACCAGATCGGCGTTTTCAGGTTTCGGGGTTCCCAAAACCATAGCCTTGAGAAATTCCACCACATCCTGAGCCGAAAACACATCGGACGGACCAATGAGCAAGGAAGCAAACACCAGAGGCCACGGGACACCAAAGACAAGAAACCGTCGCGTTCTAGAACACATGATCGGCTACGGATCCCACAGCTTTGGAGTTATAAAGTCTCTCAAGAAAAACACGGCGCCTTTGGCGAACATCCTCGTGGGAGATGACCTCGGGGTAAAGCCAGTGGGCCAGTGTGATCACGGCGATGGGATATTTCAGGGTCCAAAGATCGCAGGTGAAAATGTCCGGCAATTCATACACGCGTCGATTCTGCACGGCTTTGACGGAGCGCCATCGGAGATCCGCAAGGATGTGCGAAGGGTTGCGCTGGCTGTTGACCCACATGACCACTACATCGGGATTGGCTTGAAGCACCTTTTCCCAGCGAACCACCGCGTGTTCGTGAGGGAGATCTCCAAAGGCGTTCCGACCACCAGCCGCTTCAATGAGGTCGTTTACAGTGGATGGGGCGCCTGAGGTTTCCAGATCTCCCTGCGCCCACATGAAATAGACGACAGGTGGCGAGTCTGCCGAGCGAGTAGCGATCAGACGCCGAACCCATGCCATTTCCTCTTCTACCATGAGGTTCAGCTCCTGGGCTCGAGCCTCGGAACCCGTGAGCCTTCCCAAAGCCTCAATTTCACGGTGCACGTCAGAAAACCGTTCGATGAACACGCCAAAAACCCTGAGACCTCGGCTTTCCAAGGATCGAATGGCTTCCGTCTGATGAGCCCAAAGAATGACCAGGTCAGGCTGTAGTGCGACCACCGATTCCACGTTGATAAAATCCCAGTTGCCCGGAGCCGCCAAGGCCCTGGATCGAATCCTTTCGTCCAACGCTTCGTAGTAGGGTCTGATACTTCCATCATAGACATTGGTGGAAATCCCGACCACACGATCCGCTACACCCAGCATGTATAAGGCCGAAAGGGCACTTTCAATGAGGCACACAATTCTTTGAGCCGGTTGAGGCAACTCAACGCGTCGCCCCCGAAAATCGACGGCATCAACCGGTTCTGCAGCACTGGGGCCTGCGAAGCCTTCTTCCCAAAGCAGAAAGAAGAAAGCAGTCAATAGAAAGATAAATAAAAGACGCCCCGCTGAAACGGACTGTCTCAGGTTATACCAGCGAGGCTTCATAGAGCTGGTCTTCAAAAGGTGAGCATTGGGGAAGGCCCCTCGAAGCCGCGAAGGGTCTTTCCGCCGAAACTTAGAAGACAAACTTGAAACCTCCCGTAAACGCAAATCCTGGATCCTGGAATTGCCATGGCATTTCAAACTCATTGTCGGTGAGATTATAGAACTGTGCGTAGAAGGACAAGGTGGTGATGTCTTTTTTATGAAGGATTTTTTCCACATAAGCGTTCAAGACTTCATAACCGGAAAATTGGTTTCGGTTTTGCTTGGAAGTACTGTCGTAGATTTTTCCAGCAAGATGGAGATAAAGACTGACCTTGAGGTCATACGGCAGATTCAAGTCCACTCCAATATTGCCCATGTTTTTGGGAACGAACGGGACTTCCGCGCCGTCCATATCCGGATCCTTTTTGTTTTCAATTTCCGTGTCCGTATACGTGTAGTTGGCAAAGCAGCGCATCCAAGAAACAGGGCTGTAATGTGCTTCCAGTTCGAAACCCCTGGACCTGGTATCTCCTGCATTGATGTCTTGAGCCTGAGACGGCTTTTGACTCACGACCACCTGCACGATCTGGTCATCGACCATGTTATAGAACCCACGCACACCAAAGCCCACATTTTTCCAGGGTTTCCAGTCCACCCCCAGATCCAATCCCACTCCCGATTCAGGTTTCAGGTCGGGATTGGGTAACCGCCCGTCCTTTCCGGGCACACCCCGATCTGAAGATCGCAACGTGCCGCCTACGGAATGAATCGAAGGGGCCACAAAACTGGTTCCCACATTGGCGTACACGGCGAAATCATCCCAAAAGGCATGGCGCACGCCCGCGCTCCAAAGCCACTTATCCCAAGATGCCGATTCATCCTCAGGAGATTTTCCTCCTAAAAGGTCTATATCGTGTTTTGTGTAGGCGTAACGACCTCCCAATCGAAACACGGTACGACCCCAAACCAATTCCTCCTGAGCGTATACTCCGTATTGGACCGCGTCGGCATCGTTGGAGACCAAACGAGCCCCTGAATCTGTGTAAGTTTTATAAGAGGCCGTTTGAAAATCCGTACCTATCGTCAGCAAGCTGCCTTGCCAATGTTCAAAAGCGATAGAAAAATCTCCAGGAACGATCGCCTGACGCACACCCCCTTTTTCTCGAAGGGAAAGATTTGTCGGATAATTGTCCTCTTCCCAGGAACGATCGTAGTTGCGATAACCCAGCTTGGCCGAAAGGGTAAAGGCGTCGCTCAGCGGCAGTTGATAAGCGGAATGGATTGTCCAGTACTCATGATCAAACCCTCTGTTGGGACGACCCGCATCCCCTTGGTGATTGGTGTGGTTTACAAAAAAAGAGACTTTGTGCTTTTCGTTCCCGTTAATGAACCATGTGGTCCTACCGTAAAACTTGGTCTTTTGGTACTCGGGATCATCGATCATGTTGAGCCAGGAATCTTTGGTGCCGTAATTGGTGTAATCGGAATTTTCAACACTGGCTCCCAGAAAGAAATGAACATTTCCAAGGGGTTGTTGATGCAGTATCCGGCCGCCAAAGGTTGCGTAGGAACCATAGGAAGTATCGATAAAGGTTTCAGGTCTTGAGAAACGCTCCTTTAACAAAATGTTGGTTGTGCCGGTAAGCGGACTTTGATTCCCGGCGAAATCCATTCCAAGGTAATTGGGATAGAGCACGGCGGCAGGACCACGCTGAACTTCGATGCGATCAAAGGTCAAAAGTTCCAGGGCTTGAGGTTCAACGAAAACATCAATGGGAAGTCCTTCCAGCATGTAGGTGTTATACTTCTGAGAAAGGCCTCCCACAGAACCCCAATTGGCATCGTTACGAGAAAGGACACTGCTGAAAACTCCCGACTGGTAAATGAGATAGTCCGCGATGTTTCGGTGTCCCGAAACAATGACCGACAAATCCTGAGAATCCAACATGTCCACCTTTTGGGTGACATTGCCGGCCGTGCGAGGGAGTTTGGAGGCCGTCACCACCACGGGCTCCATTGTTTCGTTCGCGTTCACGCCTGCCGGCTCCAGAACCACCCATAATGTCAAAGCCAATGCCACACACAAAAACTCACACCCGCCCCTTTTGCTCATACCTTCCTCCTCATGGAAAATAGAGTCAGACTACCCGTGCCGCTTGACGCAGCAAGCAACACGACTACGCAAAAAGGAGCCTTCGTGGCCCTGGTTTTATGAGTAAGAAAAGGAATTATGGAAAAACAAGGCATGCCCCTCCTCTTCGGGGCATGACATCTCAGATTCCGGCCCTTTCAAGAACCGGCTGTTTTATTGGAACAGGTCGGTTCTGGTTAGCAAAGATGGTTTCGGTCGTCAAGGCCTATAAACCAACCGCGGAAAGGCTAGGAGATCTTGCCTTACGTCGCTATTTGTGAAATAAGCTACTCAGCGAAAGACATGGTTTTTAGACATAGGGAATATCATGTCTCAATTTCATACATAGGGAAGGGATCTTGCACATGATGCATCAAACAAGATAGAGCCGCTTAAAAGAAAAAAGGAGAAAAGCGATGAAGAAGGTCACCGTGGTGGGCTGTGGCGCATACATGGACAACGGGTACGGATGTCCGGGCGAGTGGCGGTGCTTCAAGGCCGCCGCCTTGGGAGAAGGAAAATTCGACGAACCGGTTCAGGTGACGGCCTTTATGAGGTGCGAATGTCCAGGGCGCACCCTAGCCGCCAATGTAGGCATGGCCATCAAGCTTTCGGAAATCAAGCCGGATGCCATTTACCTCAGTTCTTGTCTCGTGAACGCCAAACCTGGTTGTCCTTACACGTCCGGGCAAGAGATAGCGGAAATCCTTCAGGCAAAGACAGGTCTTCCTGTCATTCTAGGAACCCACGATTATCATTGATTCCTTTGGAGGTCCCTTCCCTCGCGCGTGCGGCGGCGACCTCTTTGATCCATACCCAATGTCGTCCGCCGCCACATCACGCAAAGCAGCCCTCAAATCCTACTTGGTGGTGTTCTCAGGAAAAATTTCCAGCAATGGCACGACGCTTTATCTATTAGTATTTCCTATGTGACTTATCGCATGAAGCCGGCTATATAAAGCCGGTCCCTTGAATAAGAAACGAGGAGTCCTTCATGGTGCGTCTTTTGGGCTTTACCTGACGTGGTGTTTTAACACATACCCGTGCCAGGTAGGCAGTGGGCCGGTCTGGAAGACGCGCTTTACCATTTCATCTATGCTTTCCCCACAAAACAACACTGCATGACCGTAACCCGTCCACCTGGCAGGGGCTTGAGGGGGCAACGGCGCTGGGCGCCCCGCGGGCTGCAAACCCGTTGGCTCGGCCTCATAAGCCGGGAGGAGGTTCGATTCCCCTTGCCCCCTCCATCTGAAGATGACTGCAGAGCGCAGCCACTTGTGATACGCAGCTCTACGGAGGTTTCTATGGATCTCGCCGCCCCTTTCGCAAGCGTCGACCAAGAGCCCTTTCATTTGCAGCCATTTGAGCCGGTGATCGTGTGTTTCTGTTGTCAGTGGTGTTCCTACGCGGCGGCCGATCTGGCGGGAGCCATGCGGCTCAACTATCCCCCCAACATTCGCATTGTGCTGGTTCCCTGCACCGGGCGCATCGATGTGCTCCACCTTCTCAAAACACTGGAAGCCGGAGTGGATGGGGTGTTGGTTTCCGGTTGTCTTCCTGGAGAATGCCATTACGTCAGCGGAAACCTCAAGGCTGCGAAACGAGTGGCACGGGCACGGCAGATTCTGGAAGAACTTGGAGAGAATCCTGAGCGGATCGGCATGGTGCACAATTCGGCTTCCATGGGACCGCAATTGGCCCGTTGTTTCACAGAAATGGTCGAGCGGATCAAAAGACTCGGCCCCATTTTCCTCCGGAAGCAATAGCTTGCCATGGTGGCCAAGAACACCGAGGCAAAGGAGCCGCATGATGGGCATCGTCGTCAACTTTAGTTCTTGGGTGCATCAAAAAGCGGCGGAGCGTGCGTATCGGCTCTGGCGAAGTCTCTTCGGCGAAACTGTGTGTCTTCATGCCGGGACGAGCTGGAAGGACCTTCCCGATACCGTCCTACTCTTTTTCTGTCGGGAGTCAGCACGAAGCAAGCTCGCCCTCTACGACTTTCTTATGGGCGCTCTGGGCCTTGGCTATGGTTACGAGCTGGAGTCGCAGCCCCCCGAAGATTTGTCTCATCTTCTCAATGCGTACTTTTATTTCTCGGATCAGGCCCGCTTTGAATGCTGCCGAAGAATCGAGTGGACAGAACCCATGGCTTCCGCCACGAGACCACTGATTGAACAGGTCTTGGATCCATCCGTTTACGATTATCCAAACCTCATGCAGACGCCCGTCCCGACACCGCACCATCCTGCCCATGAAGCTTATCAGGCCGCTTCGGGATTGGAAAAAAACGTGCTCATGCGCCGCTGGCTGCCGGAGGCAGTCAAAAGGTTTGAAGGATTGGTCATAGCGGCGGATGCACAAGGAACGAGTCTGCCCAAAGGGGATTCCAAACATGACAAGGACTGTTACGATCGGCATTGCAGGCCATGTCGACCACGGCAAGACGACTCTGGTGCGCCTCTTAACAGGCGTTGATACAGACCGCATGCCCGAGGAGAAAAAGCGCGGTCTGAGTATCGAACCGGGTGTGGCTCCCCTTCGCCTTCCGTCCGGTGTGCTCCTATCGCTCATGGATGTGCCGGGTCACAAGGATTACCTGCGCAATGCGGTTCGAGGATTAAGCTGTGTCGAAGGAGCCGTGCTTGTGGTGGCGGCTGACGACGGCGTTATGGCTCAAACCAAAGACCACTTGGATATTTTGCAGTTGCTCGGTGCCCGAGCCGGTATGGTGGTTCTCTCCAAGTCTGATCGCGTGGATGAAGAAACCCTGGAATACGCTCGTCTAGAAATCGAAGAATTGATCGCAGGAACGTTTCTGCACCAAAGCCCAATCATTCCTTTTTCGGCCGTTGATGGTCAAGGCATCGCGGACATTTTAAATGAGCTCGAGCACTTATGCCAGAGGCTGAAAGAAACCGATTCCCCTGGACCTTGTCGACTCTGGATTGACCGTGTTCGCAACGTGCCTGGGCATGGCACGGTGGTGAGCGGCACCCTCATCTCCGGAGTGCTTCGGGAAAACGATCCTCTCACCCTTCTTCCCTCAGGAAAACTTACACGGGCTCGCTCCCTGGAATGGCACCATGTCAAGGTCCAGGAAGCCTTTACGGGGCAACGTGTGGGTGTCAATCTTCATCATCTCAGCCTGGATGAGGTCTCTCCTGGCATGCTTCTGGCCCAGCCTGGAACGGTTGACTGTGTTCCTTATGCGAACGTGGTCCTTCAACTGCTTCCCCATGCTCCTCGAGGACTCGTCCATCAGCAGAAAATTCGCCTGCATATGGGAACAGCGTGTATCCAAGGAAGAGTGATCTTTCTGGAAACGGCCTCAGTCCCTCCCGGCTGCACCGTTATCGCTCAAATTCGGCTGGAACGCCCTCTTCCATGCCTGGCCGGGGATCGCTTCGTTCTCACCTTCCTCGATGATTACGTCGTGGCCGGTGGAGGTCGCATCTTAGAGCCTACAGGGGAAAAACTTCGGGGTGCCAAAGCGTCCCGCATGCTGCCATACCTTCAGTGCCTCGAACGCAGGGACCTGGAAAAGGCCCTGGAACACCTTTTTCTGAGAAATCCTTACACCCCTCTTTCAGCTTCTCGAACGGCTCTGGCTACAGGGTTTCGTTTCGATGACACTGCACGGGTTTTGGAGCGCTGGGTTCAAGAGGATCAGCTCGTAAACATAGGGGAGCATCGCTACATTAGAAAAAAGGATTACACGGCTTTGCGTCGAAAATTTCATGAGGCTCTTGTGGATATTCTTTCATCAAACCCGCTCAAAGAGTGGGTGACGGCAGAAGAATTGCGAGCCCGCGTGGATATGAAATTGGACCCGGACTTGACGCGACATCTCATTTCGGATCTGTGCGACCGGAATCTTGTCGAGCGGGGTGAAGGTGGATACAGACTTCCACACCGAGTGCGCCAATGGTCTCCGCGCCAAAAAGAAATGATGGAAGCCATTTTCAATCTTGTGCGCCGAGAAGGACTGAGCAGTTTTGCGGCAGGGACCATTGGTGATATGACGCAGGAACGATTTGATCGTTTAGAGATTCAAAGAATGTTGGATTATCTTGCTGCCCAAAAGCTTTTGACCCGATTTCGAGACGGCCGTTATATGACTCGAGAAGCCTTTATGGAGGCGCAGAGGCGAGTCTGTTCGTGGATTCGGACTAAAGGAGCCATACGCTTGAGCGACTGCTCGGCGGTATTAGGTTATGGTCGAAACAGGGCGATGGCCCTTTTGGAACATCTGGATGATATCGGCGTCACCGTTCGCCGAGGCGACGAGCGTATTCTGGCGGAAGATTACAGCAAGGAGTTCTGGCGTATGGCAAAATCCGAAACCAAGATTTAGGGACCGGCACACCTTCAAGGCCTAACCTTTGCTAGGTTATTTAAGCGATCTTTTCAGCCCTGATAAAGGTTTTGGGTGCACAGTCGAGAACTTAGGATGAGCCATTCCAGGCCAGGACGTCGGGGCATGGCGCGCCGTGCCCTTACATCTCAAAACTTTTGTTTTCTGGGAAGGCCGGGTATCCCGCCCGCAAAATAAGCGGGCCTCAGGCTTTGCGTTTCCAGGGAATGACCGATTCCAGCGGTTCCAGGGACGAGGCGCCGCCTCGCCTTCATTTCGAAGTGGGGTTCAAGACCTTGGTTTTGCGAGTTCTCGGATAGCTTCCTTAGGAAAGAGATCTTAACGTTTCTTCCGTCACTTCATACACATGATCCGCCAATCGCCGAACCTGTTCCAGGTAATGGGACACCACAATCAGGGTGCATCGTCCCTTGAGGCTAACCAGGAGTTCCTCAATGATGGCTGAGGCCCTCCCGTCCAAAGAGGAGGTCGGCTCATCCAAGAGGAGAACTTCCGGTTGGGCCGCAAGAGCTCGAGCGATGCACAACCGTTGCTGTTGTCCGCCGGAAAGGCGGCGGGCATCTTCGTAAAGGCGGTCTTTCACTTCGTTCCATAGGAAAGCTTGGCGCAAAGCGTCTTCCACCCTGTCAGCCACGACTCGCTTATTCCTTTCGCCAATAATTTTTAGAGGGAAAGCCACATTCTTGTAAATGCTCATGGGCAGAGGATTAGGTGTCTGAAAAACCATGCCGACTTTTCTTCGAAGCTCCGTTACAGAATAGGATGGCGCGGAAACCAGTTGTTCTTGGCCATCTAAACGAATCCAAACATCTCCTTCACCATGAGCGCCGGGAATTTCTTCCCATAAGCGGTTAAGAGTCATAAGAAAAGTGCTCTTTCCGCAGCCCGACGCTCCTACAACCGCTGTGAGCGCGTGTTCGTAAAAAACGGTGGTGACATGACGAAGCACCGTTCGAGAACCATAGCGAAAGTTCAGGTCTTTTACGCGAATCTTGACGATGGAACCCATCTCATCTCATGCTCGGTAAAGAGCCCAATGGCCTACGAGTCGTTGGATCGTATAGGCTAGAGTATACAAAGTCACGCTGACTCCCAGAAGGATCAATGCCGCTCCAAATCCCCGATTCAGTTCTTCCTGGGATGCATACTGGGTTGATACGTAGAAAATGTAAAAAGGAAGGGCTTCAAAAGGATCCAGCAGGGAGCGAGGGACACCGGCGGATATCACAACGCCCGTGAGCAGGATCACCGCCGTGTCCTCAGCGCATCGGCCGATAGCCAAAAGAAGACCGCTGGCGATGCCCCGCAGGCTGGAAGGAAGAAGAACCCACAAAAGATTTTGGATTCGATCGGCCCCCAGGCTCAGGGCCACAAGGCGCGTATGCGGTGCGACGGCCTCAAGGGCTGTCTGAGTAGCTCGAATGACATACGGAAGCACCAAGATCATAAGCGAGAAGACAGCCACCAAGAGGCAAGGGCCAAAACGCGGCGAAACGGTTTTGTGGAGAATCAGGGAAACACTGAAGCCGAAAAGCCCCACCAGCACAGACGGAACGCCCGCAAGCACGTCGAAAAAGACAGTCAAAATCTCCTTGATTCGGCCTCGGGAGAACTCCGCCAGATAAATCCCGGCGGCCAAACCCAACGGAGCCGCCAGACCTACGGCCCCGAGGACTAGAGAAAGAGTTCCCACAGTAGCCGGCCATAAGCCGTTGAGAACGGACACGCGGTTCAAAAGCGCATCCCATGGGGAAACGGACCCAAAAAGCAATGCAGGGGTCACGTGAAGAATTCCTCGCCAGGCCACGTACCCAACCACCACGATGGCACCGAAAAAAAGCCAGAATCCACTGATCCAGCAAAACCCCCGAACCAGCCATGCCCAAAACGGTTTCATGACATTCCCTGTCCAAAAGAAGTACGTATCTTCCAGGCCAACAAGGCTGCGCAGCTCGTCAAGATATAGAGCACCATGCCACAGAGAAAAATGGAGGCAAATTCCAGGCTCTGAAAGTCCGCAGCGATCACAAGGGCAATATGGGCGGTGAGGGTTCTTGCCGATTCCAAAAAACCTGAGGGCACCTGGGCTGCGTTTCCCGCAAGCATCAAAGCGATAAGGGTATCCCCCAAAGCCCGACCAAAAGATAGAACCGTTCCGGCGGCCAGACCTCTTCCGGCAGATGGGATCACTACCAACACAAAACGCTGCACAGGATCCGCCCCCAAGGCGGCCGCCCCCAAAAGCATTTCCCGGGGGATGGCGGTAAAGGCATCGGCAAAAAAGAGGGTCATGGTGGGAGTAATCATGAGGGAAAGGGGAATAAGGGCGCTCAAAAGACACCGACCGGAACCTTGCTGAAAAACTTCACGAACGGCGGGAACCAGCACAAACACGCCTACGAAGCCGTAAACGACGGTGGGAAATCCCGTCATGACCTGCACGAGACGCTTAAGCAGACCCGCTACAACAGGCGGCGCCAAGCCGTAAATCAAGCCGGCACAACCTAAACTGACTGGGAAAGCTACGGCCAAGCTTGAAACCGCCAGAAGAAAGCTTGTCACCATCATGGGAAAGATTCCATAACCCCTATGCATGGGGTCCCAATGGCCGGTCAGAAGATCCGCGAAAGAAAATGAATTGTATAGGGGCAGAGCCAACAAGGTCACAAAGACCAATATGGCCAAAGGAAGGACGGCGGCGGCCAGAGTGGCCGCCGCCAGGAAAGTTCGCATCCAATGTTCACGATGGCTCATTTGGCGACGGGAATGTATCCTTTGGCGGCGATAACCGCTTGGCCTTCGGGAGTGTAGAGGAGATCAAGAAACGCTTTGGCCAATGGCGATGGTTCCCCCTTCGTGTTGCTGTAGAGGCCTCGGGCCACAGGGTATTTCCCAGAAAGCACGGTCTGGACGCCGGCTTCCACACCGTCTAAAGCCAGTGCGCGCACCGTCTCATCCACGTATCCCACCGACATATACCCAATGGCGGCTGGATCCGTCCCAACAGCCGTTTTCATGGCGCCATTGGAAGGCACCACATCCGCATCCTTTCGAATGGCACCCTTCTGAAGGGCTTTCTCCCAGAACACTTCCCGCGTTCCACTGGCCTCATCTCGAGTGACCACGTGAATGGCCTGATCGGGCCCTCCCACTTCCTTCCAGTTCAAGATCTTTCCGGAAAAAATGTCTTGTAACTGCTGAGAAGTGAGAGACTTCACGGGGTTTTTGGGATGCACCACAGCGGCTACACCGTCCATGGCCCAGCAGTACACCTTCAAACCGTAGGTGGCGACTTCCTCATCCGTCGGCTTGCGCCCGGAATTGCCGATATCCACTAATCCTTCCCCAACCTGCTTGATGCCGACACCGGAACCACCCCCGGCAATGCTGATGCGAATGGAAGGGTATCGGGTCATGATTTCCTGAGCCAACGCCTGCATCACGGGAATGTGCGCCGTGCCACCAGAAATTTTAAGAGTTCCCTCCAATCCCTTGAACACTTCGTACGCATCGGCGTGAGCCGTGAGGCGCATCCCTAGCACACAGGCTGTAAAAGCCAGAAAACACAGCACAAAAAGTTTGCGTCGAATCATGATGTCCCTCCATGAGATTCCTTTGGTTTTGTGAAGAACTCATGAAAATGAAACCTTTTTTGCCGGTGAATCACAAATAGGAAATGCCGAAGGGAAAAAACAAAAACGATGGAGAACGCCGATGACAGCTCAAAACTTAGATCGTGCCTACTGAGTTTTGTTATTTAAAGATATTCGATGAAGGGACTGTGGACGGCCCGGTCAGGGGAGAGAACACGGAGGAGCCGTTCCGCGTTCCGTTCATGGCCGGGGTACCATGCGGGCCGTCCACGCAACCGATTCCCGTCAAAGGTCTATTCTTCTTCTTCCATGCCGAAGTCCACGCCCAGTCGTTCCCATTGGGCCTTGGCCTCTTCTTCGGCACGGGCCACCTCTTCATCACTCCAGGGTTCCAGGACCAAAGTTTCGGCCACCAATTGCCAAATATATTTGACTTCGTAGTGGGCATCCTCAGGATAAAACTTCGGAAGTCTTCTCATCATTTGATCTCGGCAATTGGAACACCCCACCACGACCACGTTCGCTCCGCTGTTTTTGATTTGGCGCACCTTATATCGCCCATGCCAGGCGGAATCTTCCTCATACGGCATGGGCCAATTGCCTCCGCCCGCCCCGCAGCAATAATTGCCGCTTCGATTGGGCTCCATGTCCACAAACTGGTCCACGCATTGTTGAATGATCCAACGTGGCTCTTCATAATAGCCTTTGCCGAAATTACGTTCCAGTTCTCGACCGTGTTTACATGAGTCGTGCCAAGTGAAGATCTTCCCCGCGTTGCGGCTCTTATCTAAACGGATTCGACCCGTCTCGATAATTTCTTTCAAATAATCGTAGAGATAAATGTAATCCACGCGATTGTTCGGATCTTCCAAGGAACACACCTTGAGTCCCTTGCGGCAACCGTAGGACCCTCCTCCGCAATCGGGCATGATCATGCGCTTCACGCCCAGACGTTTCATGTGTTCGATTTTTCGTTTGGCAAGAATTTTAGTCGCTTCATAGTTTCCTGTAAAAAGCCCCCAGTCCACCGCCTCCCAGTTCTCTGAGGGGATGGTCCAGTTTTCCTTGGCGGCGTAAAAGATTTTCCACCACCATTTCATGTCTTCGTTGTCGCTAAAGACTTCCTTGCTGTTGGGGAAAAAGAGGATATCCGCGCCTTGTTTGTCCACGGGTACGTAAAAGCCGGGACATTCTTCTGCAGCCAGCTCCGCCCCCAAATCCGCCATCAGGAAGAAATAGTCCTCCTTGGGAATGGCCATATTGTTGCCGGTAGCCAGCACGTTTTCCACACCCTTGTGCAATATGCCGGGCACCTGGTCTCGAGGTCGAAGATGCTTCATGTGGGCTAAAATGGCTACGATATCAATACCCATGGGACATGCATGGGCACAGCGGCCGCAGCCGGTACAAATCCATGGGAACTTGGAATGGACCACTTCGTCCAAAAGCCCCAACGCTAACATGCGAATCACCTTGCGAGTGTCCCACCCTTCCATGCTCGGATTGCCCGTGATGGGACACCCGTTGGTACAGGTGCCGCAGGTGAGACAAAGATTCAAATCAAACTGGCTGAGATACTGGCGAACGTCGTCTTGAAGTTTCCGCGGTGTCAGGGCTTCCATGGGTTATCCTCCTTGCTTGCCGTGACGAGAGGCTGCCGCTGTGGTCGGCTTTTTTAACAACCGGAAACTAAGGTTTTTGAAATTCGCGAAAGGTGTAAACGGTTTACAAGTGAAGGGCAAATAGGAAGTTTCGATGAAAACACAACGCTCTTATCGGCGAAAAAGGACCATGAAGGGATCTTGATGGTGAATTTCGTCTGTCCGGCTCATTCTAAGGATCATTGAGGAAGACGCAATTCGTAGGAAAAGTAAATCTTGATTCCCTTTTCTTCGGCAGCTTGTCTGACTTTAGGGGACGCCTGGTAGGTTACGAGAACCGGAAAAATTTCCATTCTCGAAATCTCCCGAACCTTCGCGATGGTTTTGAGGAACTCGTCCACATCATGCTTCTTGAGCTGGGTCTTGGCTTCTCCGAGGATAGCCATGCGCCGGCCGTTTATAACGCCGGATCCCCATATATTCACTTCCATGTAATGATTGCGGGCTGTCTCCAAAAAGGTCCTCACCAACGGAGTTTCGATCTTCATGCCAAAGTCTCGTTTCAAAAGCTGCGGTAGGGCCCAGATGGCTTCATCTTCCAGACGATATCCCACCGTGTGGGACAAGCCCCCGAGCATTTCTCTGGTTTTTCGATGTTCGTCGGTGAGTGTGGCCAGCTTGATTTCCGTCTTCTTCTGCGCTTCCGCAAGCTCCTCAACTCGAGCTTCGGTACGTTTCTGAGCTTCCGCCAACTCCTCCAGTCGAGCTTCCGTGCGCTTTTGAGCTTCAGCTAGTTCTTCGACCCGGGCCTCGGTACGCTTTTGAGCCTCCGCGAGTTCTTGGACTCGAGCTTCAGTGCGCTTCTGAGCTTCGGCCAGTTCTTCGATGCGGGCCTCGGTACGCTTTTGAGCTTCCGCCAACTCCTCTAGTCGAGCTTCGGTACGTTTCTGAGCTTCGGCTAGCTCTTCAACTCGGGCTTCCGTGCGCTTTTGAGCCTCCGCGAGTTCTTCGACTCGAGCTTCAGTACGTTTCTGAGCTTCGGCCAGTTCTTCGACTTTTTCAACAAGCCGGTTGAGGGAATGATCGGTGCGGACTTGAGCCTGGGCCAGTTCTCGAACCACCTGCTTAAGATCTTCGAACTCCTCGCGGGCAACCCGGATTTCTCGCACCCGGTCGTCTACGATGGCAAGGATCGTTTTATAAAGTTCTGGTGTGAGTCCCTGTTCCAGGCTGTGGGGCATGGTTATTCCCTTTAAGAATCCGATCCGTTGATAGACTTAATTTTTATTTCTTTCAGCTTGCTACGTCAAGTGAAGAAGGCCGATAAGCAGGCAACCGAAATCTATGAGGGAGCGGGGGTCCATGAAAGGTACAAAATCACGCAGAAGATGCCGTCAGCGCGGCCCCTAGAGCACCGATAACATCAGGGTTTTCAGCTACGATCAATCCGCCGCTCAGAGCCTCACTCAAAAGGTGAGCCATGCACCGATTGTGGGCAACGCCTCCGGCAAAAAGCACGGGTGGATCACCTCCCACGCGCCTCAGCATGGCCAGAGTGCGTTTGACCACAGCACGATGAAGGGCCATCGCGATATTTTGTGGTTTTTCACCCCGGGCCATTAAAGACGTCGCTTCAGATTCGGCAAACACGGTGCACATGCTATTGATTTCAACCAGTTTGTCCGCTTCAAGGGCAAAATCACCAAAGGCTTCCAAGGGAACCTGAAGAGACGTGGCCATGAATTCAAGAAATTTTCCGGTTCCTGCGGCGCATCGGTCGTTCATTTCAAATTTCAGGACGGCACCTTTTGAAGACAGGGCGATGACCTTGGTGTCCTGGCCTCCGATATCCAAAACGGTTCGGACTTCCGGGTACAGATAGTGGGCTCCACGCGCATAGGCCTGGATTTCGGTGACGGTTTGAACTGAAAGATGGGGAAAATGTTCCGACACCAGCCTCCGGCCATATCCCGTCGCTACCACAGGCCATCCGTCCACGTCGGCCAGCAATCGACGGCATTGGGCCACCGGGTCAAAGGTCGTCAGCGTTCTTTCCCAGGTCCACGTTCCGGACTTTGCGTCCAAAACAACCCGTTCAATAGAGCGGCTTCCCACATCAATTCCAACAATCGGCACGTCCATGGTGATAGACATTCCTTTCCAAGTCATTCACCAAGGCATCAAGACATAAGGGAAAAGGGAGTGCGCCGCCAGATTCGATCTCAAGAACTTGCTACTCCCATCAACAAGAACCCTTCGAAACACAACCGTGGATCCATCAAAAGCTTGTAAGCGTAAGTCCACATGTCTACCCCATGGTCAGCCACCTATAGGGTCGGACCAGTGTTTCTGCATGTAGGGGCGGACCGATGTGTCCGCCCCTCCTCCCTCGAAACCTGTGACCTAACTTTACCGGTCCCAAGGTCACGCAAACATCCCCGCCCTCAGCTTCGATCTGAAATATTCTTACCTGAAGCGGCGTCTACAAAACCCTCATATCCATCGAAGTGTCGAAGTCTCCCGATGAAGAAGGCTCGTTTCGGTCTCCTCCTCGGGTTCCAACACGCCCCATTCTCATACCTTCATAAATGGTGTTTCACCGAATCATTTCCACGAAAGCTTCCACCCTTGTCTTCAGCTGCTCCACATCCTCCATGCTGTAATCCGTTTCGATGGCCAGCATGGGTATGCCCGCCTTACTAAGAGCCTTTTCAACCTTGTAGCTCTCTATGGCATAGGGCTGACAAAAAGATAGACCATAATGAATGACGCCCTTTACCTCCAATTCCCGCGCCATGTCCACGATATGGTCCAGCCGCTCCGTATTGGGTGTAAAACACGCACAATCGATTTTCATGTAGCGGTCCACCAGAGCGTCGAGAAGTTCTTCAAGCGTCGTGCCCGATTCGTCTACGAGATCCCGAGTGTTTCGAGTCCCGATACAGGATTCTTCACCCACCACCACGGCTCCGGAGGATTCGATGATATAGGGAAGTTTCCAGTTGGGTATGGCCATAGGACATCCGGAGAGCATAACTCGAACGGCGCCATCCGCCACCCCTTCACCGCGCCGAACTTTTTCTTCCAATTCGTTACAAAGCTCTTCGATCTTCTGGGTGAATCGCTCCGGGTCGTCGTAAAAACTCACTTGGTTAATGAGCAGCACATCGCGACCAGAAATAGGCACAGGCTTAGCGGCCCGCAATTGATTAAGCCGTTGAAGCACCCGCCGACGCCGATTGATAAGCTCAATGGCTTTCCGTAATCTTTCCGCCGTGATTGTAACGCCGGTCAAATTCTCTACGGCTTGCTTGAAACGCAAAACCTCCTCTTTCCATAACGCTCTGTCGGCGGCGCCCTTCATCTGGGGAATTTCCATCACGTAAACCGGCGCATAGTCTGAAAAAATTTCATAAGCCTTCTTCTTGCCGTCACACGTTGTTTCTCCCACCACCATGTCGCACGATTCAATGAAAGGGCACAGACGTGAGAGTTTGAATCCCACAAAAGATTTGATAAGAGCGCACGTGTTACGAGGAAGGATCTTTTCGGCGGCTTCCGTTCCGGCTTCCGCTCCTGCACATAGCCCTACCTGAATAGCATCGGCGGCCCACACGATTTCTTCAGGAACAAAAACACAAAAGGTCCCGATAACCTTTCGTCCTTGAGCGCGTGCTTCCTGCAGTTCTTGAATACGCAACCCGTGAATCTCGGACAGGACAAAATCCAAATACTCCATGCCTCGAAGTCGTCCCTGCTGGTTCAGGTAGATATCTCCATAAAACTTTCCTAAAACCTCCAGCAGGGATGCATGAGCATCCAGATCGAGATTCAACTTTTCCCACATGGCTTCGTACCGTCCCGTCATTCAACTCCTCCTCGACAGTTTCCGTGCTTTGCCTTCTCGATTTTCGATAGATTGTCCCAGTAATCTTTTAGTGCTTTGTTTGTAAGACATGCACCATCGGCAAACAAATAGGAAATCCTGGATTTTCTGGATGCCACGGATCGGGGATTCCTATACAACTTCTGCATCAAATTCCGGCTGAATCCCGCCGAAGAAAACCCAGGAGACACTGTAGGAACGACAAAGATCGCGGCATCAAGGTCTCTCAAAGGGCGGGCAAGGCTGCGCCAACCCCTACAAACCTTAAAACTGGCTCTTCAACCAAGGAGCGGGTCTCCAGCCCGCTTTTTTGTGCGGAGGGGGAACCACACTTCCAGGGTCAAATTTTCTTTCACACCGTCTCCCTAAAGAGCCGAAGCGCCGTAATCCTCTGGATCTTAAAGTCGCTTACTCCCACCTGGCCCACCTTAACCTTTCACGGTGAACTGTCGGGGAAGGTGCGGAGCCGTGTCGTTGCTCCGGCAAGATGGTTTCCTTAGTGTGCCTTTGCGGTTAAACATGGCTTTTCCCATGCGCAGGCTCGCGGGTCTTCGATAACCGTCGGTAGACTGAAAACGATTTCTTCCAAAAGAAGCGAAGCCCGTCGGCTTGAAGGAAACGGGTCCTCATGCCTCCAAACAAAGCTTTTGGAGTCTGATGCTTGACCTCTGCAAAATTGCAGAATGAGGTGGTATTCACGAAAGAATTATGGGAAACTTAGCTTATATTCTAAAGGAAAGCCGATTGACAAAAGGGGTTAACTCACGTGACCACAGCCCCTTAATTTTTCTGGCGCGCCTGGGAGGATTCGAACCCCCGACCCGCGGATTAGAAGTCCGCTGCTCTGTCCTCCTGAGCTACAGGCGCCCATGTGTACCCAAAGGCCGAGGGCGTGCCTCGGCCTCAAATTATGATGCGCCCTACTTTACGTAAAGCCCCGATGCTGTCAATAGTATTACGAGCCGACCGTGCAGCGCCTCATAAGGAAGCCTCAAACTTGCCTGATACCCTCCTAGACTTTGTCCTAGTACCTACGATAAGCCATTCCACCTCAAAATGTACGGGCTAGGCACCCCCTCCGTCTTCCCCTTTAGGTATGGCAAGACCCACCTTGTATGGGCGACGCATCACGTCGCCCCTGTGCAGAAAAAGCACTCGCCGCATCGATGATTTTAGATTTTCGGACTCGCTCCTAAGAGCGTATGTCAGAACGAAGTTCTTTCTGAGAGTGCTGGCATCCCACCCGCATAAATGTCGGGCCGGCGGTCCGCAATTCCTTTTTCTTTGCCATGGCTTTGAAAAATAGATACAGGTACGTGACGTGGATGGTGGAAAAAGCGCGTGTCAGGAGGCGGCAAGATTCGTCACGGAGGGGGCCATGAATCGAAGTACCGCATGGATGTGTTTGGGAGGCGGCGTCATCCTTTTCGCGCTGGGTGTGCAGCGACTATGGCAGCATGGTGATTGGGCGTTGCTGATCCTCAGTGTCCTCATCGGGGCTTTCAGTATTTCTGCTCTCATGAAACACAAAGCCCGTAAATAGGCTCTCTTCTTGCGGCCTCGGCACGGTCCGTGCTTGACGCCACGGCATAAATCATCTACGGTTCACCCGCATTTTTCGGCCGCTGGAGCGGCCGTTTATCGCTCAAGGGGAAAGGACAACAGTCTTCATGGAGGAACTCAGTCAGGTACTGCGAGAGCGCCTTGCAAAAGCGGAAGAAATGGAACGGGAAGGCATCTGCCTTTACCCAAACGGATATGCCGTCGATCATGCCATTGGCTCCATCGTCAATGATTATGCCCACACAAGCCAAGAAGAACTGGAAATCCACCCGCCATCCCCTTTTCTTGTGGCCGGACGCATCATGGCTCTACGCTCTTTTGGGCGATCCATTTTCATGCACATTCAGGATGGATCCGGCCGCATTCAGGTTTATTGCCAGCAAAACACGCTGGGCAAGGAAGCCTATGCCCTGGTCAAGAAATTCGATCTGGGGGATATCATTCGCGTTCGCGGCATTCTTTTTCGCACCAAGACCCAAGAACTGACGCTGCTGGCCCAGGAGGTGGTGCTTCTCACAAAGAATCTTCGACCGCTTCCTGAAAAGTACCACGGGCTCAAGGATGTGGAAACCCGTTACCGTCAGAGGTATGTGGATCTCATTGTCAATCCTTCGGTCCGAGACACTTTTGTCAAGAGAACCCAGATTGTTCAGGCGGTGCGGCAATTCCTTTCCAGCCGCGGTTTTTTGGAAGTAGAAACACCCATGATGCAGCTCATTCCTGGTGGGGCTACCGCTAAGCCTTTCAAAACCTTTCATAATGCTTTGGGAATCGATCTCTATCTGCGTATCGCTCCGGAACTTTACCTTAAAAGACTTCTTGTGGGCGGCTTTGAGCGGGTCTTTGAGTTGAACCGCAACTTTCGAAACGAGGGCATTTCCACGCAGCATAATCCCGAATTCACCATGTTGGAATTCTACCAGGCCTATGCCACTTACGAAGACCTCATGGCGCTCACCGAGGAACTCTTCACCCATGTCGCTCGACAGGTGAACGGCGGAAGCCTTCAGCTGACCTATCAGGGAACCCCCATCGATCTTACACCCCCGTGGCGCCGTTATCGACTCTCGAAAGCTCTTGTCGAAATCGGAGGCCTCTCGGAGGAATCTGTTGAAAATCCAGAGGCTACCGCCGAAGCGGCCCGATCTCTTGGACTGCCCGTGGAAAAGTACGAGGGCCACGGTAAATTGTTGACCAAAATTTTCGACCTTGTGGTGGAACCCAAACTGGTGCAGCCCACCTTTATCACCCACTACCCGCTTGAAGTGTCCCCCTTGTCCCGTAAAAATGATCAAGAACCCCATCTTACCGATCGTTTTGAACTCTTTATCGCCGGACGCGAAATGGCCAATGCCTTTTCGGAACTCAATGATCCTCGAGATCAAAGGGAGCGGTTTCGGCGTCAGGTGGAAGCACGGGATGCCGGAGACGAGGAAGCGCACTTGATGGATGAAGACTACATTCGGGCCCTGGAATACGGCATGCCGCCGGCCGCCGGGGAAGGGATAGGTATCGATCGCATGGTCATGCTTTTTACCGATTCCCCAAGTATTCGAGATGTTATTTTGTTTCCTCATCTTCGCCCCGAAAAGAAGCAATAGCGGAGTCGGTATGTACTTTGAGTTTTTTGTCAGCCTCCGCTACCTGTTGGCTAAAAGGCGGCACGCTTTCATCTCACTCATTACCCTCATTTCAGTAGCCGGCGTGGCCGTAGGTGTTATGGCACTCATTGTGGTTTTGGCGGTCATGAACGGCTTTCAGCATGATTTGCGGGATCGAATCCTCGGGGTCACGTCCCATGCTGTCGTCGGCCATTTTCAAGGAAGTTTCGGATCTTACGGCGATCTGGTGCAGGAAATACAGCATGAAGACGGGGTTGAAGCCGCTACTCCTTTCGTGCTCACACAGGTCATGGTCAATTCCGGAAAATCCATTTCAGGCGCCATTCTTCGCGGCATCGACCCGCAAACGGCTTCCAAGGTGACACGTCTGGAACAAAGTCTTCTTCAGGGAACACTTGCCAGCCTGCTGACCCCTCGGCAAACCCTTTCCACATCGGAACGTTCCCTACCAGGAATCCTTTTTGGCGTGGAACTAGCCGCACGTTTAGGTGTTCAAACCAACGACTATGTCACCTTGATTTCCCCGACGGGCCAGACCACACCGGCAGGGCGAGTCCCCAAAAGCCAGCTCTTTCGAGTGGTCGGACTGTTTAAATCCGGCATGTATGAATATGACAACACTTTGGCCTACGTTCATCTGCAGGACGCTCAAAAGCTTTTGGGTATCGGTGATGCCGTCAACGGCATCGAGGTAAAGGTCAAGGATATTTACGCAGCCTCCCAGGTGGCCGAGCGACTGCAAAAAAAACTGGGTTATCCCTACTGGGTTCGAGATTGGATGCAAATGAACCACAACCTCTTTTCGGCGCTCAAATTAGAAAAGGTAGTGATGTTTATCATTTTGACACTCATTATTCTGGTGGCGGCCTTTAACATCGTGAGTTCTTTAATCATGATGGTCATGGAAAAAACCAAAGACATCGCTATCCTTAAGGCCATGGGAGCGACCACGCACAAAGTGCGGCGTATCTTCGTGCTCGAAGGGCTTCTCATCGGTGTCGTCGGAACCGTTCTCGGGCTTGTGGGCGGCTTTACCCTATGTGAACTTCTCAAACGCTACCAGTTCATTGAACTCCCCCGGGACGTTTATTACATTTCCACACTGCCTGTGCTCATGGAACCCATGGATGTGGTCATCATCGCGTGTGCCGCCGTAGTCATTTGTTTAGCCGCAACCTTTTACCCGTCCAAACAGGCCGCCAAGCTCCACCCCGCGGAGGCGTTGCGCTATGAATGAGCGAGCGCAGGGTTTGCAGATTCACGCTGTGGGCATTTCCAAGGTTTTCAACAATGGCCCGCACCGAGTGGAGCTTTTTCGGGATGTGGACCTGACCGTTTCTCGAGGGGAAATGGTAGCGGTGGTTGGAGCTTCCGGAGTGGGCAAATCCACGCTGTTGCACATTCTTGGAACTCTGGATCGACCAACGGCCGGTAAGGTTCTTTTCGGGGGAAACGATGTGTTCCTTTGGCCGGAAGACCAATTGGCCGCCTTCCGCAATCGACATATCGGCTTCGTGTTTCAATTCCATTACCTGCTACCGGAATTCACAGCTCTGGAAAACGTGATGATGCCTGGACTGATTGCCGGCCTTTCCAGAAAGAATCTTCGAGAACGCGCGGAAGATCTTCTGGACAAGCTCCAGCTGAGCCATCGGCGTTTTCACAAACCTGCGGAACTTTCTGGAGGAGAACAACAAAGAGTAGCCATTGCCCGGGCCTTGGTCTTGGGACCGTCCCTTCTCCTTGCGGATGAGCCCACCGGAAATCTGGACACAAAAACGGCTCGGCGTTTCCATGATCTATTGGTGGCCTTGAACCAGGACTTGGGTATTACCATGGTCGTGGTCACTCACAACCAGGAACTGGCCGCCATTATGCATCGCACTTTGCAGCTTTCGGACGGGCAGCTTCGGCCGCTGGAAACTTTTCATTGAGGATGCAAAGGGGCTTTCTTCGAACACCCATGAGGAGGTTCATGATGCTCAAAAAGCTCGGCTATGCTTTGGGACTACTGCTGGTGTGGGCTCTGAGCGCTCAGGGACAGCAAACAGCCACGCCTGAGCGTGTGGTGGTCGCTGTGGCTCCCTTTGCCATCCACACAGCCCAGCCTCAACCTCAATTGAGCACGAGCCTTCAAGAACTGGTGGCGCAAAATCTTTTGAACCTCGGTGTGGATCTGGTGCCTCTTCCTGAGGTGCAACGCGCCACAGGCAACCGACCTGTAACCAGTGAAACTCAAGCCGTTGAGGTGGCGAAACGTCTTAAAGCCCGATACCTCATCTGGGGAAGCCTCACGCAGTTGGGGGAAAAAGCAAGCCTGGACGGGCGATTGGTGGACGCTGAAGGGCTGGTTCCGACTCGAGTCCTTTTTGCAGAAGGGGATTTGGCCAATTTGGTGGAAGCCACCCAACAAATGGCTCAACAAGTGACCGTGCATGTGCTCGCCAAAGCTGTGGTCGCCGAGGTTACGGTGCGGGGTACGGAAAGGATCGAACCTGACGCCGTTTTGGTTCAGGTAAAAACAAAAAAAGGGGAACTCCTAAGCGACGATACCCTTCAGGAAGACATTCGGACCATCTACAAAATGGGCTTTTTTGAAACCGTAGCCGCCGACGTGACAGATACGGACAGAGGCAAAAAGGTAACCTTCGTTGTGCGCGAAAAGCCTTCCGTCGTGGAAGTCAAGATTCAAGGAAACGACAAGATCAAAGAAAAAGACATTCTTGCTGCTATTTCCACAAGACCGTTTACGGTCCTACGCATGAATGTGGTCAATGACGACGCCAACCGCATTGTGAAACTTTATCACCAGAAGGCTTTCTTCAACGCGGAAGTGACTCCCTCCATCGATTTTCCTCAGGACCCTCGCAAGGCCGTTGTGACCTTTCGTATCAAAGAAGGCAAAAAGATTTATGTGAAACACATCGACTTTACCGGCAACGATCATTTTTCAGACCGCAAACTTCGCGGTGTGATGGAAACCAAGTCCCGTGGAATTTTTTCCTGGTTTTCTGACAAGGGGGTTTTGGATCGAGAAGTGTTGGATACCGATCTGGACCGTGTGACCGCTTTTTATCACGATAACGGATTCATGGACGCTCGTGTGGGCACCCCTTCTGTGGAAAAGAAGGAGGACGGTTTTCATGTGACCGTACCCGTCGTGGAAGGTCAGCGCTATCGAGTGGCTACCGTGAATGTCCAAGGGGATCTGTTGGACTCTACTCCAAAGGTCGTCGAAAAACTCGAACTTAAGGAAAATAAATATTTCAGCCGTGAAAAACTTCGAAAAGACTTGGACACTCTCACCAAACACCTTATGGATGCGGGGTATGCCTACGCGGAAGTCGATCCATCCGTTACCAAAAACGCTGAAAAGCTCACAACATCCGTGGTCTATCAACTGCGTAAAGGGCCCATGGTTCACATAGAAAGGATTACCATCACGGGAAATACGCGAACCCGAGACAATGTCATTCGTCGCCAAATTCAATTGGCCGAAGGAGACCGCTTCAGTGCATCGGCCATGGAACGCAGCCAATTGAACCTTCGACGTGTGGACTACTTTGAAGAAGTGGACATTCAGACGTCTCAAGGATCCAGCCCTGAAGCCATGAACCTGAATGTGAAAGTCAAGGAAAAGCCCACGGGGGCCCTCAGTGTGGGAGGCGGTTATTCTTCGGAAGACGGGGTTTTCGTCGGGGGCAACATTATGCAACGCAACCTTTTCGGTCGTGGTCAATACCTGGCGCTTAAGGCCTATCTGGGTGGGGAAACATCGCGGTACTCCCTGAGTTTCACCGAACCTTGGTTGTTTGACACCCCTCTCTCCGCCGGCTTTGACATCTACGATTGGTACAGGGAATACAACGACTTTACCAAAGACGCCGCGGGTGGAAAGTTGAGAATCAGCCATCCCTTTGGCACCTGGAGCCGCTGGCATCTGGCTTATGTTTTTGAAAATGCTAAAGTTTCCGATGTGGATGAAGACGCCGCTTTGATCATCAAAGACCAAGAAGGTCGTCAGATTAAAAGCGGTTTTATGGCCTCCATTGAGCGAGACAGCACGGATCATCCTTTCCTGCCCACTCGAGGATCCACTCTCACCATCTCAACGGAGTATTCCATTCCTTACTTAGGAAGTGATTCCAATTTTCTGAGCGTCGTGGCCGGATATGGAAGATATTTCCCCATATTCTGGAAATTTGTCGGATTCGCTCACGTGAAAGGCGGCTACCTTTTTGAGTTGGACTCGGACAAACCTGTCCCCATCTATGAAAGATTCTTCCTGGGCGGTATCAACTCGATTCGCGCCTTTGACTGGGGAGATGTGGGTCCCAAAGACGAGGCAACGGGAGACACAATCGGCGGCATCAAGTTCGGCCAGGTGAACTTGGAATTGCTCTTTCCTTTGGTCGAAAAGATAGGTATGCGAGGTGTGCTCTTTTTTGATGCCGGGAACGCCTTTGACAAAGGCGAGAACTTTGATATCGGTGAGTTTCGAACCGCCGTTGGAACCGGTGTGCGATGGAATTCTCCCATGGGACCGCTTCGCATCGAATGGGGTTACAACCCGGATCGAAAACCGGGAGAAGATGCCAGCAAATGGCAATTTTCCATGGGCGTGTTTTTCTAAGATTCACGGGGTAGCAGGGCCGGACCCACGTGTCCGCCAAAATCTGTAGGGGCGGACCGATGTGTCGGCCCCCATGGGGCTTCAAGGCTCCAGCGATTAACCTATGGGGTCTTTCATGCACTCAACTTTTTTCACCAAGGAGGTTTAAACCTTTATGAAACATCGTCTGTTCACCGCCATGTTGTGCTTGCTTGCCTTTTCTGCATGGACCACACCTTCCCACGGGGCGGATCTCAAAATCGGATACTTCGACCTGCAAGCCGTTTTGGAACGTTCCCAGTGGGGCCAGGAAGTGAAAAAGGAATTCAACGCCAAAAAGAGCCAATTGGAAGCCGAAGTGCAAGCCAAGGCAAAAGAATTCCAGGAATCGAGAGAATCCTATGAAAAACAAATAAAGATGATGGATGAGAAGTCCAAGAAACAGAAAGCCGAAGAACTTCGCAAGATGCAGATGGAAGGTGAAAAGCTGCTCATGGAAAGCAATGCGGAGCTTAACAAACTCTCCCAGCAACTGAGCAAGCCTCTCATCGATAAGGTTATGGACATTGTCCAGAACATCGGCAAGAAAGAAAAATACGATTACATATTTGAAGTGCAAAAAGCTGGTTTGGTGTACGCGAATGAAAAGACGGACTTGACGCAAACCATCATCAAAGAACTGGACATGGCGAAGCGCTAGTCTTCATGAAAAGGCCCTGTGGCGTGGACAAAAAAGGTTATCGGCTCTCGGAAATCGCGCATCTTCTTCAAGTACCCTTCAAGGGAGACGGGGATGTGTGGATTGACGGCGTCGGCCCTCTGGAAGCGGCTGGCCCGACGCATCTTACCTTTTTGGCGAATCCTAAATATAAGGCTAAACTGCAAGGAAGCCGCGCCGCCGCGGTCATCGTGGATCCAAACTTGGAAGACATCGGGCGTCCTGTCTTGCTGTCCCGGAACCCGTATTGGACGATGGCCAAAGCCGCCCAGCTCTTTTACAATCCCCCTGCTCTGGATCCCGGCATTCATCCCAGTGCTTTGGTTTCCCCGGAAGCGCTGGTGCATCCTGAGGCCGCCATCGGTCCCTGGGTGCATGTGGGGCCCGGCTCTTGCGTAGGTCCCGGGACCCGCCTCTATGGGCATACCTACGTGGGAGCCAACGTGACTATTGGGCAGCAATGTCTGATCTACCCTCATGTGACCATTCTCGACGGATGCCGACTGGGGAATCGAGTCATCGTTCATTCGGGAACGGTCATCGGAAGTGACGGTTTCGGATTCGCCCAGGACGCTGAGGGGCGTTCCACAAAGATTCCTCAGATGGGTATCGTTCAAATCGACGACGATGTGGAAATCGGAGCCAATTGCGCCGTGGATCGAGCCACCTTTGGACGCACCTGGATTCAGGAAGGTGTCAAGATCGATAATCTGGTGCAGATCGCCCATAATGTCACCATCGGTCAGCACAGTATCATTGTGGCTCAAGTTGGCATCGCCGGCAGTACCACACTTGGAAGTCACGTGGTTTTAGGAGGTCAAGCCGGCATTGCGGGGCATCTTACCGTCGGTGACCGTGTCCGCATCGGAGCCAAATCCGCCATTTCCCATTCAGTGGAACCCGGCCAGGATCTTCTGGGTATTCCCGCCATGCCGCACAAACAGTGGCTTCGTCATTACGCGGCATGGTTGAGATTGCCTCGATGGCAGCAAGAACTGGCATCGCTTAAAGAACGTGTGCGTTTTTTGGAAGAAGCCTTGACGAGAACCCGGAACCCAACCGAGGACGCGAGCCATGGAAATGAATGCTGAAGAAATCCTCAGGAAATTGCCCCATCGATACCCTTTTCTCCTGGTGGATCGCATTCTGGAAATGGGCGACGAAGAGATCACGGGGCTGAAAAACGTCACCATCAATGAACCCTTCTTTCAAGGACATTTTCCAGGCCATCCTGTCATGCCCGGCGTGCTCATCATGGAAGCCCTGGCGCAAACGGGGGGTGTTCTGGCTTTCGCACTCGGAGAGGTGGGCTCTGGGGGCCCCGTGTATTTCATGGGTATGGACAAGGTGCGGTTTCGTAGACCTGTTCGGCCCGGAGATCAATTGATTTTGAAAATGAAACTTTTACGACGCAAAGGTCCTGTGTTTAAGATGAAAGGGGAAGCCTACGTGGGCGATGAACTGGCAGCCGAAGGTGAACTGCTGGCAACCATTGAACCTTAGAAAGCTCAAGATCGAATCTCGATCAAAGGAGGACGCAACCTTCCCATGGACATTCATCCGACAGCTCTTGTCGATCCCAAGGCGGAACTGGCCGACGACGTGACGATTGGTCCCTACGCTGTCATCGGCCCTCATGTGCGGATCGGCTCCGGCACATCCATCGGCTCCCATACGGTTATCGACGGCTGGACCGAAATCGGTCGTAACAATCGCATCAGCTCTTTTGTCTCCGTGGGTTTTCCGCCCCAAGATCTGAAATACAAAGGAAGCCCCACCCGGCTCGTCATAGGAGACGGTAACACCATTCGAGAATACGCCACCATTCATCGGGGTACGGAACATGGCGGAGGCGTAACACAAATCGGCAATTACAATCTGATCATGGCCTACGTGCACGTGGCTCACGATTGCATTTTGCATAACCGAGTGATTATGGCCAACGCGGCTATGCTGGCGGGACATGTGATCATCGAAGACGATGCCGTCATCGGAGGTCTCGCGGCCATTCATCAATTTTCTCGAATCGGCACGCACGCTTATATTGGAGCCAAAGCCGGCGTCAAGAAAGATATTCCTCCGTACATGCTGGCTACTGGATATCCTGCGAAGCTTTACGGCCCTAACCTGGTAGGTTTGAAAAGAAAGGGCTTTTCCAGCGAAGCCATTCACGGGTTGAAAAAAGCTTACAAAATCATTTTTCGTAGCGCCATGACACTGTCGGAAGCTATGGAAGAAGTGCGCCGAGAAGTTGGCAACGTGGTGGAGGTGGAAATCCTTCTGCGATTTATCGAAGGCACTCAGAGAGGGATCACACGCTGATAAGCCCCGAACCTTGGGACACAAAAAGGATCAACTTAGAGACCAAGAGCCTTATGCCAAACGATACTTTCATCGGACTTATTGCAGGGGGCGGGCAGTTTCCGCTCCTTTTTGCTGAAGGCGCCAAAGAAGCAGGCTACAGGGTGGTGGCCGTAGGGTTTGACGGAGAAACGGACCCGGCCCTTGCAACCCGCGTCGACTCTTTTCATAGCCTCAAACTGGGCCAGCTCAACAAGCTCATTCGCATTTTTCAAAAGGCGGACATTCAGCGGGTCGCTATGGCCGGATCCATCAACAAGACGCGGCTTTACACCAAGATTCGACCGGATTGGAGGGCCTTCAAGCTATTGGCGGCCTTGCGCAACAAGAAAGACGATCACCTTCTAAGGGCCCTGGCCGCGGAGTTGGAAAAGGAGGGGATTCGTGTTGAGCCCTCCACTCTGTTTCTTCCTGGGCTTCTGGCCCCTGAAGGATTGTTGACGCGGCGGCATCTCAACGCTCGAGAACAGCGAGATGTGATATTCGGGTGGGAAATGGCCAAGGCTGTGGGACACTTGGACATCGGTCAATGCTTGGTCGTTAAGGATCAGGCGGTGCTGGCCGTGGAGGGTATCGATGGAACAGACGAGACCATTCTTCGTGGAGGGCGTCTATGCCGAGAAGGAGCTGTGGTGATCAAGGTCAGCAAGCCTATTCAGGATTTGCGCTTTGATGTTCCCGCGGTCGGTCTACAGACCATTGAAACCATGCGTTCGGTCAAGGCCCGTGTTCTGGTGGTGGAAGCTGGTAAAACCTTGATCTTTGATCGAGAAAAGGTGGTGGAAGCCGCCGATCGTTATGGCATGAGCCTTGTGGCCATCTCTGACCCTCTAGCCACAGCGGATGCAAAAACTTCTAAGGAAAACGCCTCCGGTTCCACCACATCCGAAACCCTTCGGCCCCTTAAGCCTGTGGCGATCATTCGCCATGCCGATCCCGAAGCTCTGCGCACCGCTGTGGTGGGCGCAGGCTACCTCGGCACCTTTCATGCCGAAAAATACGCCCGTCTCAAGGAAGCTCATCTGGTCGGAGTGGCGGATATTGATGGGGAACGCGCGCAAGCCCTGGCTTCCAGGCTGGGTTGCGCGGCCTACACGGACCACCGGCATCTTTTAGGCGCCGTGGATGCCGTCAGTATTGTGACTCCAACGCCGGAACATTTCACCGTTGCCCGAGATTTCCTTGAAGCGGGCGTGCATGTCCTGGTGGAAAAACCTCTAACGCAATCCCTTGAAGAAGCCGAAGAATTGGTAAGGCTTTCGGAAACCAAGGGTGTGGTCCTTCAGGTGGGACACCTGGAAAGATTCAATCCCGCTTTCAAGGCCGTGGAACCCTATATTGTCAACCCCCTTTTCCTGGAGGCCCATCGGCTCGCTTTGTTCAACGAACGCGGCTTGGAAGTGGATGTGATCCTCGACCTTATGATTCACGACCTGGACGTGGTCCTGCATTTGGTGCGATCCCCTGTGGAAACCTTTTCGGCATCAGGTGTTCCTGTTCTGACACCCTTGCCGGACATCGCCAATGTGCGTTTGGAATTCCGTAACGGAGCCGTCGCCAATCTTACGGCCAGCCGTATTTCGATGAAAAACATGAGACGCCTTAGAATATTTCAGGAAAATCGATACCTTGTGGCCGACTATGGGAACCGCCGTGCCTTTTCGTTCCTTAAGGAAGCCGCTGCGGACGAAGAAGGCTATCCGGAGATTTCCTCGGAAGAATTGGAAGTGGAGAATCGGGACCCATTGGAGGAAGAGATTCGCTCTTTTCTGGAAGCTGTGAGATCGGGAACGCCTCCCCTTGTGGACGGCCGTCAGGGTCTGGAAGCGGTTCGGCTGGCTTTGGCCGTTTCTCGACAGATTTGTGAGCGCATGCACAGAACCCGCATCCAGGGTATAGGATGAAAAATTTGAAGGTTTTTGTCAGTGCCGGGGAAGCTTCCGGGGATCTGCATGGATCCAGGTTGGTGGCTGCCCTTCGAAAAAGAAATCCTTCCATACACATCGACGCCATGGGAGGACCGCAGCTGGCGGCGGCTGGAGCTCATCTATTGGTGGATTATCGAGATCTGGCGCTAATCGGCGTCCTGCAAGTTTTTCCAAAGATTCGAGTCTTATACCGTGCTTTGAGGGATCTTCGTGGGTACCTGCGACGAGAGCGTCCCCATCTGGTTGTTCTCATCGATTTTCCCGATTTCAATTTCTTTTTGGGGCGTTTAGCCCGCTCCCTCGGTCTCAAGGTGTTCTATTACATCAGCCCTCAGGTTTGGGCCTGGAGATCGGGAAGAATTCGATCCCTCAAACGCTTCGTCGATGCCATGGCGGTTATTTTACCCTTTGAAGAAAAATTTTACCAAAGATGGGGCATGACGGTGCGTTTTGTGGGACACCCTTTGGTAGATGAAGTTCGTGGCGTTGAAGACGCGGAGACCTGCCATCGTCTTTTGGGCCTTAATTCGAAGCCTGTCATCTGCCTTCTTCCCGGAAGCCGATCAGGTGAAATCAAGATCTTTCTGCCGATTCTTCTCAATGCCGCGGATCGCCTTCGAAGAGAGTTTCCATCCGCGGAGGTTGTCCTGCCTGTGGCTCCGGGTCTAGACCGCAACAAGGTCTTGTCCATGGTGCAGGAAGCTTCCATGCCGATAAGGTTGCTTTTTCGAGACACCTATCGGGCTATTCGCGCATCGGATGTGGCTTTGGCTGTTTCGGGAACGGTCACTTTGGAATCTGCTCTTTTGGGCACTCCCATGGTGGTCGTTTACAAGGTTTCAACCCTGGAATATCATGTGGGTCGGCGTGTAATTCGTGTGCCTTACATCGCATTGCCGAACCTTATTCTTGAGCGAGGCGTCTGCCCGGAACTCATTCAACAGGATGCGTGTCCGGAACGTGTCGCCGAAGAAGCAATGCGCCTGCTCAAAAACCCGGACTGTGCCGCCGAGCAGCGCCGATGGTTTCAACGTTTGGCCGATTTGTTGGGGGAACCTGGAGCGGCGGATCGGGCGGCAGCCCTGGCCTTGGAGTTATGCTGAAAAAAGACTCAGCTACCCACTTTGCTTTGCTTCGTATGCTGAACCTGCTACGGCCCCATTGGCGCCGTCTTGCTTTGGCCGTCACTTGTATGCTCGTGGTTTCCGGCGCCACAGGCTTGACGGCTTATCTCATCAAGCCGGCCATGGACGAAATCTTTATTAAAAAAGACGTGTTCATGCTGAGTCTTTTGCCCGCTGTGTTTCTTGCGGTGTCCTTGGTGAAGGCGCTCAGTGATTGGGGAAGCACATATTTTTTGCAGTCCGTAGGTCTTCGAGTGGTGGCGGGGCTGCGCCAGGAGCTTTTTGACCATATTCATGGCTTGTCCCTGTCCTTTTTCGACAAGGCCAGTACAGGCACCCTCATGAGCCGTATCACCAATGACATCAAAGAAATTCAGGTGGCTGTCAATCAGGCCGTTTCAGGCCTGGTTCGAGATACGGTGACCATCGTGGGGCTCATCTTCGTGGTCTTTTACCAAAACTGGAAACTGGCTTCCATCGCCGTAGCGGTTCTTCCCTTGGCCTTTTTTCCCTTAGTGCACTTTGGTAAGAAACTGCGAAAACTTGCCCGCAGAGGCCAGGAAAAGACGGCACATCTCAGCGTAGTGCTTCATGAATCCTTTACGGGCGTGCGTATCGTCAAAGCCTTCGGCATGGAAGATCACGAAAAGAAACGGTTCGCTCGTCAAAACATCTCGGTTTTGGAAAATCAGCTCAAAGCCTTACGCATCGATGCTCTATCCAGTCCTTTGATGGAATTCATCGGGGCCATCGGCATCTCTTTGATCATCGCCTACGGCGGATACCACGTGGTTCGAGGGGTATCCACTCCGGGGACTTTCTTTTCCTTTCTCGGCGCTTTGATCATGCTTTACAAACCTGTAAAAAGCCTGAACAAGCTCAATAGCACGCTGCAAAAAGGGATCGCCTCCATTCTGCGAGTGCAGGAAGTGCTGTCTCAAAAGAGTGACATCGTGGATCGGCCCGGAGCCATAGAACTGACTCGAGTGCAGGGTGCCGTGGAGTTCCGTCGTGTTTCGTTTGCTTATGACACTGTACCGGTTCTTCGAGACATTTCTTTCAAAGTCAATCCGGGAGAAGTTGTCGCTCTCGTGGGAAGCAGCGGTGGAGGTAAAACCACCCTGGTGCATTTGATTCCCAGGTTTTATGACGTGAGTCAAGGAGCCGTCCTTATCGACGGGATCGACGTGCGGGATGTGACCGTGCGTTCCCTTCGGCGTCATATCGCCATGGTGACGCAGCACAGTTTTCTTTTTAACGATACCGTTCGAAACAACATCGCCTACGGCGATCCATCCAAAACGGAAGAGGACCTGATCGCCGCCGCCAAAGCCGCTTATGCCTACGATTTCATCTGCCGGTTGCCTCATGGTTTTGATACCGTGGTCGGAGAACAAGGTGTGATGCTTTCCGGAGGCCAAAGACAAAGGATTTGTATCGCTCGAGCTCTGCTTAAGGATGCCCCTATTCTGATTTTGGATGAAGCCACCTCCGCTTTGGACAGCGAAGCGGAATTGGAAGTCCAACGGGCTTTGGAAAACCTCATGCAAGGCCGAACCACGTTCATCATTGCTCATAGGTTGTCCACGGTAAAGATCGCCCACCGCATTTTCGTGTTGAGCCACGGACGCATCATTGAAGAGGGCTCTCATCACAGCCTTATGGAACGTCATGGTGAATACCGAAGGCTCTACGACATCCAATTTCAACAAGCCGATTGAAACATTGACGTCGCCGTCTATGGAACCCTGGCGTCTTGCTTATAATGTTGTTCTGAGCGCGTCCTGGCCCGGCCTGTGGCTTTATTACCTTTTACGAAAAGCCGGCTCGGGAAAATACACCACCTCGTATTCTTCTCGACTCGGCCTTTGCTTACCTCAAATCTCCAAGGCTTTTTCACGACCCTTATGGGTGCACGCTCTCTCTGTTGGAGAAGTTCTTTCCAGCGTCCCTCTTCTCCATGAGATTCGACACAGACAGCCCGAGGTTGCCATTGTCTTTTCAGCAGCGACCGAAAAAGGGCTGGCTGTGGCGCAAAAAGAAGTGGGGTCTTTGGCAGAAAGCATCTTCTATCTTCCGCATGATCATTTATGGAGCATGACTCGGTTGGTGCGGCGATTGCGCCCGGCAGCCTTCATTCTTGTGGAAACGGATCTGTGGCCCAATCTGCTTTGGGTGCTTAAAAAAGCCCTCGTGCCTGTTCTTATGGTCAATGCACGTCTCTCTTTGCGATCCTTTCGCGGCTATAGACGACTTGCGCCCATAAGCCGTTCCATCTTGGCATGTTTGGATCGAATCTATGTCCAGTCCGAAGAAGATGCCCGTCGGTTCGCCTCTTTGGGTGTTCCCTGGACGCGGCTTCGCCTCTGCGGCAACCTTAAGTTCGACCTAGCCGTGTTTCAGAAGGAAAAATACAGTCAAAAAAACGGCGACCCCTTTTTCATGTTTAAAGACAGCCGACCTTTGTGGATCGCGGGAAGCACTCACGACGGAGAAGAAAAGATTTTGCTGCAAGCCCATGCCATGGTGCTTAAACGTTACTCGAACATTCTCTTGGTTTTGGCTCCCCGCCATATTGACAGGGTGCATCGGCTCGCGCACCTATGCGAGACCATGGGACTGCGCTGGACTCTTAGAAGCCGAGCGAACGCCATCGACCATGTGCATGTTTTCCTTCTGGATTCCATCGGTGAGCTCGCTTCCCTGTATCCTCTTGCTCAGGCGGCTTTCATCGGTGGCAGCTTGATTCCTTTTGGCGGCCATAATCCCTTGGAAGCAGCTGTTCACGGTGTCCCCAGCTGTTGGGGTCCTCATCTGGATAACTTCAGAGAAATAGAGGCTTTTCTTCTCAAGGAACGCTGCGGACGCCGCGTTCATAATGCACAAGAACTTGAAGCCTTTCTGCTGGAAACTCTGGAGGATCGTCTCTCGTTGTCCACCCGCCGTAGGCTTTGCGCACACAGGGTTTCGGCTCAGGCAGGAGCTGCCTCGGTCATTGCTCAAGATCTAAAGCTTCTTATGGCCGAAAACTTTCGCGCAAAATGAGACACTTTGAAAGTTATACGACAAGTTTGTCTTGGGGTGCCGAGATCGTGACCGAGTCCTGCGTTGACTTGTCAAGACCCTTGTGCTAAGAAACGGCCGTAGTTTCGAGAGGGTTACGATGCCGTCAACGGAGGCGTTTTGAAATTCGGTGGCCGAAGTCGAGCAGGATTTCATCGTTCCTAACAAATTGGGTTTTCATGCGCGGGTAGCAGCCAAGATCGTCAAGGTGGCCACCCAATTTCAAGCCGACGTCTTGATCGTCAAAGATCATACGATGGTGAACGGCAAAAGCATTCTTGATATTTTGAGCTTGGAGTGCCCGAGAGGCACCAAGGTCAAGATTATTTCGCGAGGTCATGACGCCGAAGAGGCGCTGAAAGCTTTGGCGTCCCTTTTTCAAAGCAATTTTGGGGAAACATAATATCTTAGACGATCCCCACGTGACGGCCCATGTGTTCTACCGAGTCGACCGAAGACCGAGGCGGGAGAGGAAAGCCTCTAAGGTCTGCTCGGTTTTTTATTGTTCAAAAATGACTTTCGGCTGGTTTCTGCAGGATCAGGTTAGATGATGGATAAAGAACCCATTCGGTTAAAAGGATTTGGGGTTTCACCCGGAATCGCCATCGGTAAAGCTTTCCTTGCCGAAGAAAACCACGTGCCTTTGGCCTTGCATCGTTTGGAGACCGAAGAGGAGGTTCTGCAGGACTGCCTTCTTTTCCAGGAAGCCGTCGCCAAGGTGGAACAAGACCTGGAAAAAACAAAACAATCCATTCATGGCGACTTCATGGATCACGCCCATATCCTGGACGCTCATCAGCTCATTTTGCGGGACCCTTTTTTTTATGATCAAACTCTAGAAACCATCCGTAAAGAGCGCCTCAACGCCATGCTGGCCTTGAAGCGGTCCATACGAAAAATTTCCGACCTTTTTGCGGCCATGGAAGACGATTACCTTAAGGGACGCATCGCCGATGTGCGTAGTCTCGGGGAAAGGGTACTGCGCCATCTTGCCGGACAAAAGGCCAGCAGCTTTGATGAAATTCGAGAGCGTGTGATCATAGTGGCTCGGGATATTTCTCCTGCGGACGCTATACGTATTCAGCTGGAAAGGACACTAGGATTTATCACCGACACCGGGGGCCGCACGTCTCATACGGCCATAATCGCGCGAGCTTTGGGCATTCCGGCCATTGTGGGTGCCGAAAAAGCTACCGAGACGATTCGCACTGGTGACTTGGTCATCGTGGACGGAGCCAGTGGACGCATCATTGTGCATCCCACCGAAGAACAAATCGCATTTTATTATGAACTTCAGGAGGCTCTGGAGACCTATCTCAAGGATATTACCCGAAAGGCACATCTTCCGGCGGTGACTCTGGACGGCCGTAAGATTCGGGTGGAAGCAAACATTGAACTTGTTGAAGAAGTGGTGGCCGCCAAGGATCACGGTGCGGAAGCCGTCGGACTTTACCGGACGGAATTCGCCTATCTGAACCGAGAACATCCGCCCGACGAAGAAGAGCTTTATCAGGAATACAAAGAACTGGCCGAACTCATGGCCCCGTCTTTCGTCACGATTCGCACCTTGGATCTCGGGGCGGAAAAGTTGGGCGTGTGGATGCCCTCCATTCAGCAGGAAAATCCGGCGTTGGGACTGCGAGGTATCCGATTATGCCTGCAGCATAAGGGATTTTTTAAAACCCAACTTCGAGCCGTTCTGAGAGCTGGCGCCGTCGCACACAATCTTCGACTCATGTTTCCTCTTATTTCCGGCATGGGCGAATTGCTTCAAGCCAAGGCCGTCTTAGAGGAGGCCAAACAGGAGCTGCGACAGCAGGGGATTCTCTTTGACGAGACCATGCCCATAGGAATAATGATCGAAGTGCCGGCCGCTGTGGCTGTCGCTGATATTCTGGCTCGAGAAGTGAATTTTTTCAGTATCGGCACCAACGATCTCATTCAGTATGCTTTAGGTATTGATCGCGTTAATCCACATGTGGCTCATCTCTATGATCCATTGCACCCGGCGGTGCTCCGACTGATTCGGCACGTGGTCCACACGGCCCATGAGGCCGGAATCCCCGTGACGGTCTGTGGAGAAATGGCTGGAGAGCCTTTCTATGTTCCCCTGCTCTTGGGCTTGGAATTGGATTGCCTTAGTATGAACCCTCAGGCCATTCCTCGAGTCAAGAATCTGGTTCGCCGTTCCACTCTTGAAGAATGCCGACGTTTTGTGAAAAAGGCCTTGACCTTGACCACAGCCGCCCATATTCGAGATCTTTTGCAGGAAATGGTTCTGAGAGTCTTTCCAGAGGAGTTTAAGTTCTTTGACCCGCAGGCGGTTAAACCCAATTCTCGTGCTGCCTGAAAGGATGTCCATAAGGTTCTGCCATGAAGAAGCCATCTAGTGCTCCAAACGGCATCAAGATCGTCTGCCAAAATAAAAAGGCTTTTCACGACTATGAAATTATCGAAACCGTGGAGGCCGGAATGGTCCTTACGGGCACCGAAGTGAAATCGCTTCGAGAAGGACGAGCTAACCTTAAGGATAGCTACGCTAGGATCAAAAAGGGCGAAATCTGGATCCATGATTTTCATATCAGCCCCTACCCTCATGCCTCCTACAACAACCACGAACCTGAAAGAACGCGAAAACTGCTTTTGCATCGGCGGGAAATTCGTCGCCTTGCCGGAAAGACTCAGGAAAAGGGCCTGACACTTGTGCCTTTGAAAGTCTATTTCTCAAAGGGCAAGGCTAAAGTGGAAATAGCCCTGGCCCGCGGCAAGAAAGACTACGACAAGAGAGAGCGCATCAAGGAAAAAGAAGAGGCTCGAGAGATGGACCGGCTGCGTAAGAAGTACAACATCGCGTCCTGAGTCGTCGTCCAGGGCCTTGGAGCCTCGAAAAACAATGAGAGGACATCATAGCCTCAAAGAATGATTCTGGACTTTTTCTTGACAGGGTCGGGCTCTATTTCTTAATATGCCGTCGCTTCGCCGGAGTGGTGAAACAGGTAGACGCGCTGGACTCAAAATCCAGTGGGCCCCGCGCCCGTGAGAGTTCGAGTCTCTCCTCCGGCACCAGAAGAACCTAAGGGGCTGCCGGTTATTCCGCAGCCCTTTTCTTTTCTGTCGATTTCACCCCAATGAATCCGCTTGTCGGGCCATTGAGCAGGACATGAGCCGCGCTTGTCGCTGGAATCATGATCCTGGGGTTGGAAAGCGAACAGGCTTCACCTTTGCTTTTAAGAAGGTTGAGTATTGGTGCGTGCCGTACCTGTTCCCTGCCTCCACATGGAAAGGCACGCGGAATCCTTGAACCTTCCTACAGTCGAAAAGACGCCCTCCAAAAGGTTGCAGCTTGAATTTCTTCCGGGATTGGCATTCGTCCATCACATGAACGGAACTGTTACGGTCCGACCTTGGGTACACGGAGTCAAATTCACCGCCTGCGACAGGCCCCTGTGGGAGACGGTCACGCGAAGGGTCTTCTGGTCCAGCGTCTTCCAAAGGGTCCCAGGGCCAAGCGGCAAGGCGGTCGGCAGAGCACCGCTTTCGCCATATAACGGCCATAGGTGTCTCATGCATCGTGTGGACCACCCCCCACGCACACACCACAGGTATAAGGCCAAGAACTCAAAAACGCGTCCAACTCGCGCTGTCAGAACCGCACTTAATCAAGGTTCTTGGGTTCGAGCTTGCAAAGGAAACCTGTTGGAGCGGCCGGAATCTATTTAGAACAAGTATCAGCCAATAATTATGGGCGCCATCCCTAGGAGAAGTCAAAGCCGCCACGACTTTGATCCCTAGACAGCTGGTTGCCCGGGCAGTGGAAGTCTACTTTGAGGCTTTGATCATGAAATGGGTTGCGGCAGGTCATGCCGCATTTTATCCTGGCGTGAGGCTGGAAGCTTGTGCGAGAACTTGCAATACCGTAGTCTTAAATAGCATGGCAAGGTCGGGGCTAGGAGGCGCCTCGCCCCGACAAACTGGAAACCTTGCTGTTTTCTGGAAGCGCAAGTCTCTGGCCCGCTAATTTTCAGCCTAAAACGCTTGCCACGCCAGGGAAAAGACTTGTTTTCGGACAGGCTTCCGGGTTTTGGTGATGGGCTGGAAATGGAACGCATCTGAGCCGTCTTTTTTATGAATCCGTTCATCTGACGGATATGACTGTAGCGGACATGAAATCGGATCTTTCGTTCGTCGTGCTACAAGTGATGATCGATCCTCCCAGGCCGAAGGCTATTGAGGCTGTGGCAGGCTGCTCCGGATAAGCCCTCATGAGATCGAACCCTATGTCAAATTTACCCACCCGCGTTTTTCAAAGATTGGCCGATTTCTTGGCATTGCGCTCGGGTACCGTCGGTGTGCTGGGCATGGTCGTCCTGATAGGCATGGGTGAGCGCATGGCCGAGCGCTTCCTGCCTATTTACATCCTGGCTCTGGGCGGAAGTGCTTTGGCCGTTGGCCTGCTTCAGGCCATGGATAACCTTCTTTCGGCTCTTTATTCCTTCCCCGGCGGGTACCTGTCGGACCGTATCGGTGCCAAGCGTTCCTTGTTGATCTTCAATTTGGTGGCTATGGCTGGATTTACCGTGGTGATCCTTAGTCCAACGTGGCAGGCCGTGCTTGTCGGTGCCGTGCTTTTCATTTCTTGGTCGGCCATTTCCATGCCGGCAACCATGAGCCTGATATATACCGTCTTGCCCGGAAATAAACGGACCATGGGCGTGACCATGCATTCTCTTGTTCGACGCATTCCCATGGCTTTGGGGCCGATCCTGGGCGGTATCTTCATCGCCGTCTGGGGGGAGACTGACGGAGTGAGGCTGGCCTTTGTGGCGGCGCTCGTTTTAGCCGCAATAGCTTTGGTCCTGCAGCAGCGGATGATCCCAGACCAAAGGGCTGAGCGTAACGTACCTCATGAAACTTCCAATGTCTCCAAAACAATCGCCGAGAAAAACCCGCTCAAGTTGTATCGACGTATGCCCGGAGACATGAGAGTGCTTCTCCTTTCTGACATACTGATTCGTTTCTGCGAACAGATTCCTTATGCCTTCGTTGTGGTCTGGTGCATGCAAGTTATCAGAGAACCGGTAACGGCGGTCCAGTTCGGCCTTTTGACCTCCATTGAAATGGCTACGGCCGTTCTGGTCTACATCCCCGTGGCCTACATGGCGGACCGAACTGTGAAAAAGCCTTTTGTCACGGTGACCTTTGTTTTTTTTACTCTTTTTCCGTTAGCCTTGATGCACAGCCAGTCTTTCCTCTGGCTGATAGGAGCCTTTGTGTTACGCGGCCTAAAGGAGTTCGGAGAACCCACCCGCAAGTCACTCATCATGGACCTGGCCCCGGAAGATTGCCGAGCCGGAATGTTCGGTCTCTATTACCTCATCCGGGACGTCTTTGTTTCAGCGGCTGCCTTGGGGGGTGCCTACCTCTGGATGATCAGCCCTCAGGTCAACCTGTGGACTGCCTTTGGATTCGGTGTGGCCGGGACAATCGGCTTCGGCCTCTTCGGCCGGGACGCAACCAGAAAACCTCTCGCTCAATGAGAAAAAGGGAATCCATGGGCTCTTTTTAAAGCCATCACCTCAGCACCCTTTAAAAAGCTTCGGTCGAGTTCACAAGTGATGGTGAAAACCCTGGTGCTCCTGTTTGCTCGCTGAAAGGCTCTTTGCCGTCGTCGAACGTATCGGACAAGAGGCTCGCAGGCACGAGCAGGTGGTTTCGGTGGGCAGCTTCCAAAAAGAAAATAATTCCACGAAAAAACCGAGGCAGATACGTAGGTTCTCCCCTAAAGATCCTGTCTTGGGTGGGCGAAGATCCGGCTGTCCGGGATTTTGACGAGGCGCAAGGATTCATAGGCATGGTTACGAGGGGCGGACGGGTGGGTCCGCCCATTGTCGAACCGGCTCTCAGCGGCTTTTTTTGGAATGCTCTTCAAAAAGGATCAGCAGAGGACTGGCAATGAAAACGGATGAATATGTCCCCACCAAAATACCGATTAACAAGGCAAAGGAAAAGTCATGAATCACACTACCGCCCAGCAGAAACAGGCACATGACCACCAAAAGCGTGGTCCCCGAGGTGAGCAAAGTACGGCTGAGGGTTTGATTAATGCTGCGATTGACCAAAGTCTTCAGGTCGCCTTTTCGAGAAGCTCGAAGGTTTTCTCGAATACGGTCATAGACGATGATAGTATCGTTCAGCGAATAACCCACAATGGTCAAAAGGGCGGCCACGATGGTCAGGTCAAATTCCTTGTTGAGAAGGGCAAAAATTCCCACCGTGATGAAAACGTCGTGAATCAAGGCCACGACGGCTCCTAAGGCATATGGCAGTTTCAGAATCCAGCACAAAGCTAAAGTGATGATCAAAGCGCCGATGATCAGGTACGTCATGGATAAGCCTGTGAGCCCTAGAAGATAAACCCCGATGAGAAGGGCAGCTGCCATGACGCCGCTTGTTCCCCATTTCAGTTCAAACCGGCCTGAAATATACAAAGCTATGAAAAGCAAGGCGTAGTAGATGGCCAGCAAGGCTTTTTGACGGAGATCGTGTCCCACTTTGGGACCCACCATTTCCACGCGCAGAATGTCGGCTTTACCAGCCCCGAAAGCCTGATCCAAGCGGGCCTGAACATCATCGCTAACCCTTTTGGCCTTCTCTTCACTAATCTCGGAACGAATAATAAATTCGTTGTCCGAGTCGGCTCCCACCTGCTGAATGGCACTTCGAGCAATGCCCAAATCCTTCAAGGCATCCCGAATAGCATCCGGCGTTGTCCTTTCTGAAAACTTGACCTGAATCAGAGTGCCCCCGGCAAAATCGACACCCATGTTAAGCCCGCCACGCCATACAATGGCTGCCGCTCCCAAAAGGATTAAAACAGCGGAAAGGATTAAGGCCTTCGTCCGCATACCGACAAAATTGATGTTGATGTCCGGTCTAATAAATTCCATAGGCGGTCCAGCCCCTCGCTAGATACTCAGTGTTCTCATGCGCTTTTCAACAAACAGGTAATCGAAGACAAGCCGTGTGACCACAATGGCCGTAAAAAGACTGGCCACAATACCGATGCTCAAGGTCACGGCAAAGCCTTTTACAGGCCCGGTTCCGAACTGGAACATCACCAGAGCGGCGATAAGAGTCGTTATATTGGCGTCCAAGATGGTCAAAGTCGCTCTAGCGTACCCCGCATCCAAGGCTGCCTTGGGTGTCTTGCCCAACCGCATCTCTTCTCGAATCCGTTCGAAAATGAGCACATTGGCGTCTACCGCCATACCGATGGTTAAAATAATACCAGCGATGCCGGGCAGGGTTAGAGTGGCTTGAAAGGCGGCCAGACCTGCCATGATCAGGATGACGTTCAAAACCAGAGCCAGATCCGCCACGAACCCCGAAAACCTGTAGTAGAGGACCATGAATATGACGATGGCCACCGATCCCACGACCATGGACAGGAATCCCTTGCGAATGGAGTCAGCCCCCAGAGAGGGACCCACGGTACGTTCTTCCAGGATCACCACGGGCGCAGGCAGGGCACCGGCACGAAGCACGATGGCCAAATCCCTGGCCTCTTCCATGGTAAACGACCCCGTGATACTCGCTCTTCCCCCGGAAATCTTTTCTTGAATCACCGGCGCGGAATAAACCACGCCGTCCAACACGATGGCCAGCTGTTTCTTGACGTTTTCTTCGGTGATTCGTTCAAAGACTCTGGCCCCCTGAGGATCAAATTCCAACGCCACATAAGGCGTGTTGTACTGAGTATCTATACGCACATTGGCGTTGGTGATGTATTCGCCGGTCAACAGTGTACGATCCTTTAGGGCGATCTTTCCTTCCACGCTTCGGCCCGTGTTGGGATCCACGCGTCGCATGGGATAGACTTTCACACCACCCGGCAAGGCCGATGGATCTGCGTGGGGATCCACCCCTTCGGCCACCAGCTTGAATTCCAAAATCGCCGTCTTCCCGATAAGTTCCAAAGCTCGCTTGGGATCCTTGATTCCTGGAAGCTGCACGAGAATACGGTTTTCCCCTTGAGGCCGTATGTCGGGCTCGCTCACCCCAAATTGATCAATGCGGTTTCGAATCGTCTCCAGCGCCTGTTTGACAGCCAATTCGCGAATATGGGCAGCTTCCTTGTCCTTGACCCGTAAGGTCACTTGAAACCCTTCGGAAGTTTCCAACGCTTGCGCCCAGTCCAAAGTAGGATACTCTTTTTCCATCAGCTCACGCAGGCGGTCTCGGCGGCTTGCATCTGAAAGCTGCAACACCAGGGCTCCTTCCTGCGTGCGTTCTATGGCGCGAAAACCGATCTTCTCCTTTCGAAGCAGCCCTTTAAGCTCATCGATCATGCGGTCCACCGTGGTTTTGACCGCTTCCTCGGCTTGAACCTCCAGCACCAGATGCATGCCTCCCTGAAGGTCTAAACCAAGATGAATCTTGTCGTCCGGAAGGACACCGTGCCACCATTGAGGTAATGACACAGGTAAGGACGGCAAGAGATAGACGATCGAGGCACCAAGCACCAAAGCCACTAGAATGGCTCGCCACTTCAGGTCTTTCAACCCGAATCCTCCTACGCTGCAGAATACCTGGAAAAAAGCGGGATCAACGGAACCGCCGACCCCGCCACTATAGCCTCATGACGGCCGCACCCTCTCCCTATGGCACGCACACCGCCACTCTACTGACATGGCACCGGCAAAAAGCCATCATGCCTTAAGAAAGCCGAACCGGCATCGGTCACAAGCGTCCTTGCTCGGTACGCGTCTACGCCTTCTCCTCTTCTTCGTCCCTGGTCTCACCTCGGGACAGCAAGCCGGCAATGTACCCCCGCTGCACCTTCACTCGAACCTTGTCGGCGATTTCCAAGGTGACTACGGAATCCGTCAAGCCAGTAATTCGGCCGTGGATTCCTCCCTGGGTCATCACCACATCGCCTTTACGAAGGTTTTGAAGCATCATACGATGCTCTTTCTGGCGCTTTTGTTGGGGACGAATCAAAAGGAAATAAAAAATCACCACCATCAGAATCAATGGGAGAAAAGCCGTAAGACCTCCACCGGCCGCTTGGCCCCCTCCGCTTTGCTGCCCCGCTGTTCCCATCGCATGGGCCATGCTCACCCAATTCATGGACTCCTCCGTTTCCCTTTTTCCGATTAACGAACAAACACCCCCATCAAACAATCGAGCCTTTAAACGATATTTCGCGGACAATGTCAATCTGCTATCGGCTCCTCGCCCCGACGTCGCTCATAAAATTCCCTGCGAAACTCCTCAAAGCTTCCTTGAAAAACGGCTTCCCGAACGGCTTTCATGAGATGCAGAAAGTAATGAAGATTGTGAAGTGACAAAAGTCGATACACCAAAAGCTCCTTGGCCATGAAAAGATGCCTCAGATAGGCCCGTGAAAACGTACGGCATGTGTAGCATGAGCATTCCGACTCAATGGGCCGGGGATCGTCCGCATAGCAACTGTGTTTGATCTGCAAGGCTCCCCAGGACGTAAAAACCATGCCGTTGCGAGCATTTCGAGTCGGCACCACGCAATCGAACATATCAATACCGCGCCGAACCCCTTCCACCAAGTCTTCCGGCATTCCGACGCCCATGAGGTACCGAGGTTTGTCGTGAGGCAGTTCCGGAACCACGGTGTCCAGCACCTCCAACATAACCTCCTTGGGTTCTCCCACCGCCAAGCTTCCTAGAGCATAACCGGGAAAATCCATGTCCGTGAGCGCCTTCACACAAGCATGTCGCAACTCACGAAAAACGCCTCCCTGCACAATGGCAAAGAGCAGTTGGTCCTCCTTCTTATGAGCCTCGCGACATCGCGAGGCCCATCGAACCGTTCTTTCCATGGAGAGCCGCGTTTCTTCCCAACTCAAGGGATAAGGCGTGCATTCGTCAAAACACATGGCAATGTCGGATCCGAGAAGCTCTTGAATTTCTATGCAGCTTTCCGGGGTGATTCGATGGCGAGACCCGTCGATATGGGATTGGAACGTGACACCATCTTCATCAATGGTGCGAATGGTGGCCAGACTAAAAACTTGAAAACCCCCGCTGTCCGTAAGAATCGCCCCTGGCCATGCCATAAACGCATGCAAGCCCCCGAGGCGGGCGATTCGCTCGGCTCCAGGGCGCAGAGACAGATGGTAGGTGTTACCTAGAATGATACGAGCGCCCAGAGAAAAGACTTCGTCTGGAGATAGACTCTTGATGGTGGCCTGAGTGCCCACAGGCATGAATACAGGGGTGTCCACAGGGCCGTGAGCGGTATAAAGACAACCGCAACGCGCTTGACTTTTCGAATCTTCGGCTAAAATTTCAAAATGCTTCATTCCCACACCCCTAAACAATCAACATGGCGTCCCCGTAGCTAAAGAAGCGGTAGCCTCTGCGTATGGCTTCCCGGTAAGCGGCGAGAATCTTTTCGCGGCCCGCAAAAGCCGAAACCAAAAGAAGAAGGGATGTTTTGGGCAGATGAAAATTGGTGATCATTGCATCGACCACGCGGAATACATATCCAGGATAGATATAGTGATCGCATTCGCCGGACACGGCCGTCACCTCCCCGAAACGGCAGGCCGCCCATTCCAGCGTGCGTACCACAGTCGTTCCTACGGCGATCACGCGCCTTCCTTCCCTTTTCGCCCTTTGAATGGCCTCTGCCGTCTCCCGGCTCACCCGCACCACTTCCGAGTGCATGATATGGTCTCGAATGTCTTCCGTGCGCACCGGAGCGAAGGTGCCAAACCCCACATGCAAAGTGATTCTCACAAGCTGCACACCTCGACAAACCAGGTCTTCGAGGAGTTCCTTCGTAAAATGCAGTCCTGCCGTCGGCGCCGCCACAGCCCCCGGTTCTCGAGCATAGACCGTCTGATACTCTTCTCGGTCCTCTTCCCTTTTCGGCACCTTGGACCGTCGAATATAAGGCGGCAGAGGCACCCTGCCCTTCTTTTCCAAGAATTCCAAAATATTGTCATGATCAAAAACGATGTTCACCTGGCCGTTTTCAAAACGACGAAGGACGCGAGCCGTAAGCTCATCCTCCAAAAGTAAGCGCAGCCCTTCCTTGGGCGGCTTTGACGATTTGAGCAGGCATCGATACCCTTCGATCCTTCCTTCCTGGGGCGGTTTGTAAGGGTCAAGCACCAGAATATCCACGCGCCCTCCGGTTTCCTTGACCCCAAGAAGTCGAGCGGGTACCACACGGGTGTCGTTCATGACCAAAAGGTCTCCGGGCTGCAGGTAGGAGCCAACATCTCGAAATTGCCGATGTTCCAACTCACCCGTTCGGCGATGAAGCACCATGAGAGCACACCGGTCTCGAACCCGGCTGGGTGTTTGGGCCACAAGGTGTTCGGGGAGATCGTAGTCATAGTCTTGGAGTCTATAACTCATCTAGGGCCCTCCATGGCGACGCCCCAGGAAGACAAAAATGAGACCAAGGATCATAAGAACGGCGCCCAGAAGCCTCAATTGTCCCGTAGGAAGCGTGAGAATTTCCTGAAGCCATCTCTTCATTCGTTCGGGAAAAGCCATATAGGGCAACCCTTCAAGAAAAAAGAGAAGTCCCACCACGGTAAGAAAGTATTCCATGCCGAACACTCCCGTTCAATGCAGTCGTGGTTCCCCCACGGTCCCATGGGCCGGTCCAGACCTTTAAAGCTGTCCGGGAACGCACGATCACCGTCGCTTCGAATGCCATTTCACGGTAGGGCCAAGGCGGCGCCTCACTCCTATAAGCATGAAACCGATTTTTTTTCTTGGAGCGCGGGCCTTCGACCCGCTCATTCAGCGGGCGGGACACTTGCGCTCTCAAGGTAGATTCCCCTCAAGGACACGACCCTAGGCCCGATATGGCAATCACCCCAAGGGAACATCTTGGCACAAAAATCTGGATCGCCTATCATGCCAACCTCGGTTCTGTAAAGAGGCAGAGCGAGTGTTTGTTCCCCGAAGCACTGTAGAGGAAGGGGTGTATGGCGTTAAACTGGGTGGAAATTGATCTGGCGGCCTTGAGGCATAACTTGGCGCAGGTACGGCACCGAATTGGGCCACAGGCCGGAATCCTTGCCGTGGTCAAATCGGACGCTTACGGCCATGGCATGATCCCTGTCGCTAAGGAATTGGCCAAGGCAAGGGTGGACCTTTTCGGTGTTAGTAAATGTTGGGAAGCTTCCAAACTGCGTTCGGCCGGTATTTCACAGCCTATACTGGTCCTGGCCGGGATAGAACCAGCGGACGCACCGACCGTGATCCAGCAGGATCTTCGTCCCGCCGTTTATCGATTGGACCACTGCCGATTGTTGGAGCAGGCGGCTCAAGAAGCAGGTAAACGGGTGCACATCCATGTCAAGGTTGATACGGGTATGGGGCGCCTGGGTGTGCCCGTGCATGAGTTGGGACTGTTTCTGGAACAATTGGCCGGCCTGAAACATGTGAAGGTGGAAGGTGTTTTTTCCCATTTAGCCACATCCGATGAGGCCGACAAGGCTTTCAGCCATGAACAATTGCGAAAGTTTCGCAGTGCCCTTCAAATGTTCCACGATCGGTCCATTCCGTTCCAGTACGCCCATGTGGCCAACAGCGGTGCCGTTCTCGACATTCCCGAAGCCCATTATCAGTTGGTAAGGCCGGGAATCATGCTTTATGGGTCGGCGCCTTCCGATGAAATTCTGTATCCGGTACCGCTTCGGCCCGTCATGGCCTTGAAGACCAAAATCCTTCAAGTCAAATGGGTGCCGGCGGGTTACAGCATCGGGTACGGACGTACCTATGTCTGTTCCAGTCCGACACGTATTGCGACCATCGCCGTCGGTTACGATGATGGGTATCCCCGTGTCCTTTCCAACCGCGGTGAGGCCCTGGTGCGCGGCGTACGAGTGCCCATCGTTGGAAGAGTTTCCATGAATCTGATCACCTTGGATGTTTCCCATGTGCCGCAAGCCTCAGAAGATGACGAGGTGGTCCTTTTGGGAACTCAAGGAACCGAAACCATCACGGCGGAAGAAATCGCCCGAAAGGCACACACCATCAGCTATGAAATCTATTGCGCCATCGGCAAGAATCCTCACCGTCTTTTTCTGAATGGCTCCGGCGATCTTGCCTAGGGAGCTTCGGCGCATTATAAAGGCACGCTTCGTTAGTGAGGCGCTATGTTTCTTTGTCAAGGAGGGCTGTTATCATGACTCTTGTGCGATCCCGGCTTCAGGCCATGCTTGAGCAAGCGGCTCGATTGCTTCTCATGGATCAAGGTCTTAGTCCCGAAGAAGATCCGGTATTGGAGCTTGAAATTCCAAAAATTGCCGATCACGGTGACTATGCCACCAACGCCGCCATGGCCCTGACTCGGTTGCTCAAAAAAAACCCTAAAATCATTGCTGATGAACTGGTGCAACGGATGGAAGGCCGTGAGGCTCTTGTGGCCAAAACGGAAATCGCCGGTCCAGGGTTCATCAATTTCTTCGTTCGGCCCGACGTCTGGGGCGGGATTTTAGAGACTATTCACGAGGAAAAAGAAGCTTACGGCCGACAGACTTTTGGCGCGGGCATTCGGGTTCAAGTGGAATTCGTCAGCGCCAACCCCACAGGGCCGCTCCATATCGGTCATGGTCGAGGAGCCGCCGTCGGGGATGTGTTGGCCAACATTCTCAAAACCTGCGGCTACACCGTGGACAAAGAATACTATATCAACGATACCGGAAAACAAATGGACACTCTGGGCCGCAGTCTATATCTGCGTTACCTGGAATGCTTGGGAATGCCGGTGGATTTTCCCGACGATCATTATAAGGGCGATTACATGAAGGATCTGGCCAGGGAAGTGGTCGAACGGTTTGGGAATCGGTACGCATCGGTGCCGGAAAAGGAGGCTTTGCCTTTCTTTTCCCAATATGCCGGAGACCGTATTTTGGAAGGAATCCGTGAAGACTTGGAAGTCTTCGGGGTCATCCACGATGTGTGGTTCAGCGAAAGAACGCTTCATGAAAACGGTGCCCTGGAAAGCACCATCGAGGCCCTTGAAAAAAGCGGCCTGATCTATGAACAGGATGGGGCCAAATGGTTTCGCAGCACGGCCTACGGTGATGAAAAAGACCGGGTGGTAATACGGGCCAACGGCATCACCACCTATTTCGCTGCAGACCTGGCTTATCATAAAAACAAATATGATCGAAACTACGATTTGGTCATTGATATTTGGGGAGCCGATCATCACGGGTATGTGCCTCGAATGATGGCGGGAGTGCAAGCTCTGGGACGACGGCCTTCGGACCTTCGCATTATCCTTGTGCAGCTTGTCAATCTGCTTCGCGGCGGAAAACCTGTAGCCATGTCTACGAGAGCCGGGGAGTTTGTCACTTTGCGGGAGGTTGTGGACGAAGTCGGCAAAGATGCCGCTCGCTTCCTCTTCCTCATGCGCCGCTCCGACAGCCCTCTGGACTTTGATTTGGAAACAGCGAAAAAACACAGCAGTGAAAATCCCGTCTACTATGTCCAGTATGCGCATGCGAGGCTGTGCAGTGTCTTTGAGGTGGCGGAGGAAAGAGGCATCCCCACCTCTTGGCAGACCCTACCCAACCTCCATCGCCTGACGGAACCTACGGAATGGGAGCTCATGAAACAGTTGGGCGAATTTCCGTATGTGTTGGAAACCGCCGCCCGAAATCTGGAACCCCACCGTATTCCCTATTACCTGATGGATCTGGTTTCCGCGTTTCATAGCTACTACAACCACAATCGCATTTTGGGCGACGACCAGGAACTGACTCAAGCTCGACTTTATTTGGCCGACGCTGTTAGAACGGTCATTCGAAACGGGCTGAATGTCCTGGGAGTGTCAGCACCTCAGAAGATGTGAAAAGACAGGATTGAAAGGACCTGGACGCCCAAGACCTGAAGAGTTTCGACCATGAGTCGCCTCAAAGAACGCATTCAACAGTATGAGGAAGAGAACGATCGCCGTTGGATTCGTATTCACCTCACTGGGGTTCAGGCTTTTCTTTGCGTGGTGGTTTTCTTTCTTTCCATGACCTGTGTGTTTGTGGCAGGTCTTTTGACTGGTCGAGGTGTTTCCAAAGAATCGCGTGAATCCTTAACGGTAACGGGAACCTTTTATCGTCTTTTGGGATTGCGTTCGTCCTCGGAAGAACCTGTGGACAATGCTTCCGAAACATGGATTCCCGCAGAGAAGATTCTGGCTTCTTTGGAATCGGAAAGAGAACTGGCTACAGGCCAAAAGCCGACTTCCGGCCCGGCATCACCAACAGTCGCCGCCTCGTCCGCCCGTCTCCGTCGTGTCCCGGATCCGCAAGCGCCGGCAAACACTGCCGGTGAGGCGGAACAGCCCGCTCTTTCTTCGGTCCCGCAAGAGGAAGCTTCGGAGACGCCGCCGCCTGCGCCAACTTCTTCTGAAGCCTACGCTATCATGGTGGCTTCCATGCGCCGACAGGAAAACGCGGTGGCCTTGACGGAACGGCTGAAGAAAAAAGGTTACAAGGCCACCATGGAAAAGATCGCCGTAAACGATCAGGATGTGTGGTATCGTGTGATTTTAGGAGGATTTGAATCCAGACAAAAAGCCCTGGAGCATGCGGCTCGGCTCAACAAGGAAGAACAACTCCAGGCGATCGTCATTCGCCGCGAAAGTTCCGGATCCACGGAGAATTGAAGGGCCTCTCGTGCCCACCCAATCCTCAAAAGCCCCCTGCAGGGCCGGCACGACGTGGAACCCGTCCCGCCATCAACGGAAAATTCTTAACGAACGTGACGCCCTGTATCCCGAGCTGCTACCTCGTAGCGACCCAAAATGGAGTGCGCCGTCTGCATGGCTTCTTCACCATAAAATTTAATGTAATGCTGTACGCTGGTGCTTTCAAAACCCCGGTAGCTTTTGTGTTCCCCTCCAAAACCCGGATCAAACGTCTCCATCCCATGACTTATGGCGTAGCGAATAGGCTCATAATAGCACACTCCGAAGTGAAGAAACGGTATTCGATCGTAACTGCCCCAGTACCTTCCATAAAGATGCCGACCTTTGTAATAAAAGACGGCCATGGCCAAAAGATCTCGGCCTTTGTGAGCGACCGAAAAGAGAAGGCGATGCCGGAACAGACGCCCGAGCAGATGAAAGAAACGGCGGTTCAGAAAAGGTCGAATGTCATGACCCATATATTTTCTCCAGGTCAGGCAGTACAGGTCGAACATGATGTCATAGTATTCTTCGGGAACATCTTCTCCGGGCATCATGGTCAATCGAATCCCTTCCGCCTGAAGGTCACGCATTTCGCGACGAATCTTATGGCGCCGTGAAGCCCGAAAATTCTCCAGAAAATTATCAAAGCTTTGGTAACCCTTATTGTGCCATAAACAGTATTCGCTTCTAAGCCCGACAAACCCCTTGCGCAGCAAGGTTTCATGAATCCCCCGGGAAGCATCTGAAAAGAAATAGATACGCCATGTGGCAAAGCCTCGCGTTTCACACACGAAATCAACATATTCCGAAACAACGTCATAAATTCTTGCGGCATCCTGTTCCGAACCGTAAAGAAATCGGTAGGCGGGCACGGGTGTGAGAGGCACGGTAGCCATAAGGCCGACATAGTACGGAAAGCCGGTCAGTTCCCCGAGAAAACGCAGCAGACCGCCGTCACCAAATTCGACCCAGGGTCGAGTCCTTTCGTAAAGCGGCGCGATGGCTACCAGCTGCCCATCGTCATAGGCCAAGATGTGTCGAGGTATATAACCCCGTTCCGGACTCAACACACCGGATCGTTCCAGGGCATAAAGGTACTCCCACTCCATCATCGGAGCCGCCTGTCGACTCAGGCGATTCCAGACGGCCGGATCCACCCGTTCCACGCCAGAAACCATTTCAAATCGCACAGCCATAGTGCTTTGTCCCTCGCCGTGTCTTTGTGGTGCCAGGATCCTATTCCAGGACCTCGATCAGGTCAACGGCAGGAAGATTCTTTGCGAAGCCGACAAAAGGTTGTATGGTGCGCTATGGCTCAATCGAGCTCAAAACAATCCCTGCATTCAAAAGGAGCGGATCTCGATGAATCTATCGGATGTTTTTCAAAAGATCGACACCAATCTGGACCGGTATGTCAGAGAGCTTAAAGAGCTTTTGGCCATTCCCAGTGTCAGTACGTACTCTCACCATCGCAGCGATGTACGCCGCGCCGCCGAATGGGTCCTCAACCATTGTAAGCGCATAGGTCTGGAAGCTCGACTTCATGACACAGGGGGACATCCCGTGATCACGGCGTCGCGATGCCCCCATCCGGATCGTCCGACCCTGCTTATTTACGGGCATTACGACGTGCAACCTGTGGAACCAGAAGAAGAATGGAACACAGCGCCCTTTCAGCCAACAGTACGAGATGGTTTCATTTATGCTCGCGGAGCCAGCGACGACAAGGGACAGTTTTTCACTTACCTCAAAGCTTTGGAAGTGGTGCTGGCCACGAAGGGAGACCTGCCCATCAATGTCAAGATCTTGGTGGAAGGCGAAGAAGAAATTGGGAGTCCCCATCTAGACGCTTTTTTACGCAAAAGCCGAGACACGCTTAAAGCGGATGCCATCGCCGTTTCCGACGGTGCCCAGTTTTCAGAGACTGTTCCCGCCATCACTTACGGCCTGCGCGGCCTCTCTTACCTGGAACTCATTGTTCAAGGACCTCGAACCGATCTCCATTCGGGAAGTTTCGGCGGCGTGGCTCCCAATCCTATTCATGCCCTGGTAACTCTTCTGGCTCAATTGAAAAACCCCGATGGAACCATCGCCATTCCAGGATTCTATGACTCCGTAGCCCCCTTGGAACCGTGGGAGCGGGAGGCCATGAGAGCCCTACCCTTCGACGAAGACAAGTTAAAAGCCTATCTGGGATTGTCTTTTCTTTGTCAAGAACCGGGGTACAATGCCCTGGAATCCAAAACCGCTCGACCCACTCTGGATATTAACGGCATCTGGGGCGGGTTTTCGGGAGAAGGTGCTAAGACCGTGATTCCAGCCAAGGCAGGCGCCAAGGTGAGTATGCGCTTGGTGCCGCATCAAAAGCCGCAAGAAATAGCCGAACTTTTTGTTCGTTACGTCATGCAACTATGCCCCAAGGAAGTGCAGCTTCAGGTGAAGGCCCTACACGGGGCCGATCCCGTGCTGGTTTCCAGGGATCTGCCTCAGGTACAGGCGGCGGCTCGAGCCATAGAAAAGGGCTTTGGAGTGTCCCCCGTGTTCATTCGCGAAGGAGGGTCCATTCCCATCGTCAATCTCTTTCGGGAGGTCTTGGGACTGGAGGCGATTCTTCTTATGGGATGGGGGCGCCCTGACGATGGAGCTCATGCTCCCAATGAACGGTTTGCACTGAAGGATTTCAAGAACGGTATTCGTTCCGCGGCGGCACTCTTTTTCGAAATGTGGGAGTGAGGCGGCCGCTGACGCCTAATGGCGGTCGCCTTCATAAATCACCAGAGGCTGTTCGTCTCCGTAAGCGGCGCGGATTTCCTCCAGAAGCTGGTTTGTCGCCTGCTCGATGCGGGTCACATCCTGCTCGCTTACATTTTCTTCTGTCACATGCTGCAAGGATTCCTTAAGGCGAAGGAATTGCTTAATGATTTCCGGACGAATCTTGCCCTCGCCTAGATGATTGTTCAGGTCCAAGATGGTGTTTACGCAGCTTTCCACCCGCGCTCGAAAGTGCTTGGAACGCTGCGTTTTGCCACCGCGACGGAACATGCGAATCCAGGATTTACCGATCAGAGTTGCCCCCTTTCTTCCAAAGCCTCTTTGAAGATTCGATAAAAACTTCGAGCTTTCTTCATCTCGCTTTGCAGGACGGGTTGCATTCTTGGCAGATCGTTTGTGTGAATGATCAAATCAGCTTCCTTACGAAATGCAGCCATGGAATCCATGGTGCGGTCCCAAGGGCTCAGAAGACAGACAAAAAGGTTTCGGCGCTGAGCCATGGGAAGGGTTTTTAAAAAATCCACAATCACATGACGCCGGTCCCTCTCGTTTACGGGTTCTTCCAGAACCAGCACTTCGTAACCGCCCTGGCGCAGTCGCCGTACCGTACGATCCGGATCGTCTTCTACATAGGTCTGAAAGCCCATGTCTTTCAGACCTTGAATCAGCACAGGTTGTCGTTGAGGTTCAACACAGACCAGAGCCGCTCTGACATCCTTTTCCAAAATGTCCAGGAAAGCATCGTCATAGCCGGTATCCACCTCCGGGAGATCCTCTTGAGCCTGTGCCAGGGTGCTCGAAGATTGTTCCACAGCCCCGCGCACAAGGATGGTGTTTCGGCATCGAGGACACTGGACTCGAAAGGACTTTCCTGAAGGAATTTTTTCCTCAGGCAGGCTCAAAGACGTGTGGCATTGTTCACAGGTGATTTTCACGGGCATCGCCCCTTTTGTGCTCTCAAGTGCATCCAACTTCCTTTATTGGAGCCTTCCTTGTGTTTTTAAGCCATCCTAAAGCCCGAGGTCAACCCGCAACATGGGGCTTAGACTCGCTTTTTGTGACCAAAGGGGCTACGAACCTGAACAGAGCGGGCATGGGCTTCCAAGCGCTCCAAGGATGCCAAAGCCATCACAGCGGAAGCGTCTCGTTGAAAAGCTTCTTGAGTATAAGACAGCACGGTGGTTTTCTTGTAAAAGGTTTCCACCCCCAAAGCCGAGGCAAACCGGGCCGTGCCGCTTGTGGGCAACACATGATTGGGGCCTGCAAAATAATCCCCTAAAGCTTCCGGGGTGTGGAATCCCATGAAGACCGCTCCGGCATGCTGCACGTAAGGAAGCAACGACCAGGGATCTTCCACAAGAAGTTCCAGGTGCTCCGGGGCCAAACGATTGGCCACTTCCACCGCCTCATGCAAGGTCTGTGTTTGAATAACGGCCCCATAGCGAGCCAAAGCTTGGCGAGCGATTGCGTGTCGAGGAAGATCGGCGGTTTGTCTTTCCAAAGCGGCCGGAACTTCCAAAGCCAGTTGAGCATCGTTGGTAATGCACACGGCGCTGGCCATGGGATCGTGTTCAGCTTGGCTCAAGAGATCCGCCGCCACGTACTGAGGATCAGCTGAATGATCAGCGACCACCACCACCTCGCTGGGCCCTGCAAAACCATCTATACCCACACGACCTGCCACCATCTTTTTGGCCAATGTGACGTAAATGTTTCCCGGCCCGACCAGAACATCTACAGGGGCCACACGTTTTGTGCCATAAGCCAAAGCGGCGACCGCCCAAGCACTGCCGATTCTATGAACGCGGTGAACGCCCGCTTCTCGCGCCGCTACAAGAAGATAGGGATTGAGTGTGCCGTCTCGACGCGGCGGCGAAACCATGGCGATATCTGAAACACCCGCCACCACGGCTGGCACGGCGGTCATGAGCACCGTGGAAACCAAAGGTGTTTCCCCTCCTTGCCCTCCCGGCACATACAAGCCGGCGGCTTTGACAGGCCTCACAAGTTGTCCCATGTAACACCCGTCTGAACGCGTCATGAACCAGGATTTTTGCTTCTGATTTTCATGGTAGGCATAAATATTGTCTCGCGCTCGACGTATAACGTCCACCATGGCAGGATCCGCCGCCTTGTAGGCTTGATCGATTTCTTCGGAAGACACGGTCAGATGGTCCGCGGAAAATTCCGGGGCATCATACACCCGCGTAAACCGCACCAAAGCCTCATCCCCTTCGTGCCTTACAGCTTCGATCATTTCATGAACCCGTTGCTGCACTTCGGGATCCACGGTCACCTGTCGTCCCGTCACCACATCGAAAAACCGTTCGGCTTCCGCAGAAGGATATGTCCACACCGGTACCATTTTCATTGGCCCTCCAGAGCGATCACAAAGGAGTCACTAAATCCGTTTCGCCGGAATGTTTCCACGGACTGCATGGCTTGATCCAGATCCCTATAAAAGCCGACTTGAACTCTGTAAAAAGTGGATCCATTGACGGACGCAACCCGCACGGCGACGGAGCCATACCGCTTGTCCATTTCCTTTTTGAAACGATGCGCATTGTCGGCATTTTGAAAAGAAGCCACCTGAACAGCGAAAGGTCCCAGGCGATAGGGTCGCACCGGTTCCACTTGCCATGAAGGAGCGGATCCTGCCACATAAACCGGATTGGTCACGCGAACGGCTTCCACCACAACGGGGGCGGTGCCCACGGTGTGAATGCCGAGAGCTCGTGCCGCTTCGTAAGATAGATCGATAACGCGCCCGGCGACAAAGGGACCGCGGTCGTTGATGCGAACGATAATGGAGCGGCCCGTTCGTTTGTCTGTCACTTTCACATGGGTGCCGATGGGAAGAATCTTGTGAGCGGCGGTCATGGCGTACATGTTGAAAGGCTCGCCGCATGCCGTAGGTCGACCGTGAAAGTCCGGACCATACCAACTGGCATACCCTTCCTCACGAAAGCCTTCGGCGCTGGGAATAGGGTAATACCACACGCCGTTGATCTGGTAAGGTTTTTGAGTGCCCAGAGGCGGGGGGGATCCCGGAGGGGTAACGCCTGGGGAAGGCGGCTTTTTCGGCGCACAGCCCGCCCCGATCAAAGCGACGAGGATCAGCGCAACCCCTAAAGCTTTCGATGCCCCTTGCACCGTCACGCGCCCCACGAACGTCCGTTCTTTTCCATTTCTTCCATTTTGGCCAGGTCTTCAAAGCGGATATCAATGCCCAAAATGCCCACGATTTCTTCAAGCTCATTGCGAATAGGAGCCGAAACCGTGATGCACAGGGCTCCCGTATACCGGGATGTATAAAAGTCCGTAATGTGCACCTTACCGTCCCGCATAGGTTCAATAAACCAAGGACGATCCGAAAGGTCTTCACCCACCTGAGCGGCTTCGTATTTGGCACGATCCACGATATGGACAATGTTTCGAGTGATCTTTCGGCCTTCGGCATCCGTGACGTAAACGTACTGAATAAAGGGGTTGAGTTCCAGAAGCGTTTGCAACACGGGTTCTTGCAAAGATGGGTCCATGCTCTTGATGGCCGCGTTTTCCACCACTTCCGCCACCAGGTGAGCAGCCAGAGATCGGGCCCTCTCTTTGAGCCGATCAAATTCGCTCACGAAGAATTCCGGCAGGTACCGTCGTGCCCATCGTTCCAATTCCTCGTTGGAGATGGATGTGGTGCGTCCCGCCGCATATTCTTCCATGACTCGTTTGTGAATCTTGACAATACCCGGATGGCGCTTATCAAGCCTTTGGTCTCCCGTCAGCTTGAGCCGATTGTTGACCCAGTAAGCGATACCGGCCACACCCGATTTGTCGGTAATGATGACGCTCACAGGCCGTTTCAAAAGACGCTGTGTATCAAAAATGTTATAAATTTCTTCGTCTTTGACCAGCCCATCCGCATGAATGCCGGCTTTTGTGGCGTTGAAATCTTCCCCGACAAACGGATAATTGGGTGGAATACGATATCCTAGTTCTTTCTCAAAATATTGCGCCGCGTCGGTGATGGCCGTTGTATCAATGCCATCCATGGACCCTCGAAGGCCGATGTATTCAATGAGCAGTCCCTCGATGGGCGCGTTGCCGGTCCTTTCTCCAAAACCCAACAGGGTGCCGTTGGCGCCGCTGCATCCGTAAAGCCAGGCCGTGGCGGCACATACCAAGACTTTGTGAAAATCGTTATGCCCATGCCATTCCAACAGATGTCCCGGAACCCCCGCTTCGTCGATGAAAGCTCGAACCAGTTTGGGCACACTGCGCGGTAAAGCGGCTCCCGGGTATGTCACCCCGAAACCCATGGTGTCGCACAGCCGAATCTTGATGTCGATCCCGCTTTCTTCGCGAAGCTTCATGAGCTCTATGGCAAAGGGAATACAAAATCCGTAGGTGTCGGCGCGGGTTACGTCTTCAAAATGACATCTTGGCCGAATCCCTTTTTCCAGAGCGACCTTGACAATGGACAGATATTTTTCCAGGGCTTCCTTACGGGTCATCTTCATCTTGAGAAAGATGTGATAGTCGGAAACAGACGTGAGAATCCCCGTTTCCTTTAACCCCGCATCCACCACCAGCTGAAGGTCCGCAGGGACGGCTCTCACCCAACCCGTGATTTCAGGATACCTGTACCCTTTGGCTAGGCAAGCTTCCAGAGCTCGACGATCTTTATCCGTGTAAAGAAAAAACTCGGACTGTCGAATCACGCCGTGAGGCCCGGCCATACGGTGGAGGAACTCAAAGATTCGAACGATCTGCTCCACGGTATAAGGAGGTCTCGCCTGCTGCCCATCTCGAAAGGTCGTGTCTGTAATGAAAATGTCTTCCGCCGGGTCGATGGGCAGCAGTTTGTGATCGAAATCGATCTTCGGTACTTCCACATAAGGAAAAACATTCCGCATGAGATTGGGTTCAGAAACATCCACCAAGCGGTGATGCCAAAACGAAGAATGTTCGTGGTCAAGGACGCGTTTCTTTTCGTTCCACCGGGCCATGGAGGTTTATCTCCCCTCTTTTTCCACCCTGATACACAATTCCAACAACTGGTTCACATCCGGTTCCGACGGCGCCCCGCTCATGAGGCAGGTGGCCTTTTGAGTTTTTGGAAAGGCGATCACATCCCGAATGGATGCAGACCCCGTCATGAGCATCACAAGGCGGTCGAAACCAAAGGCGATCCCGCCGTGAGGCGGCGCGCCGTACTGGAGAGCGTCCAGAAGAAAACCGAATTTTTCTCGAGCTTCCTGCTGACTGATACCTAGAGCCGCAAAGATTTTCTTCTGCACATCTTCACGATGAATTCGAATGCTTCCTCCTCCGATTTCCGTGCCGTTAAGCACCAAATCGTAGGCGCGGCTGCGTACCTTGAGCGGGTCGTTTTCCAAAAGATCCATATCCTCTTCCAAGGGGGATGTGAAGGGGTGATGCACCGCCACATAGCGTTTTTCGTCCGGATCCCACTCGAGGAGAGGGAAATGGGTGATCCAACAGAAACGATACTCCCCTTTGTGAACCAGGCTCAACTGTTGGGCCAGACGAAGACGAACGTTCCCTAATGTTTCATGCACGACCTTTGATTGATCGGCCATGAAAAACAAGATATCTCCAGGTTGAGCCTCCATCTTTTCCGTGATGGCGTCTCGCAGCGACGGATCAAGGAACTTGGCAATGGGCGATTGCCATCCATCCGGCTGCAGCTTGGCCCAAGCCATTCCCTTGGCGCCGAATTCCTGAGCGTAGTGCACCAAGTCGTCCAAGTCCTTTCGAGAAAGGCGCCCGCCCTCGGGAATTCGAAGGCTTTTCACCAGACCTCCACGTTCCACGGCCTCTCGAAACACGCGAAATTCACAACCTTTGACCAGGTCCGTCAGATCCGTCAGTTCCAATCCGAAACGCAGGTCCGGTCGGTCCGTTCCATAGCGGTCTATAGCCTCGCGGTAGGAAAGACGCGGAAACGGTATGGAAAGCTCCAGTCCTAAAAGGTTCTTGAACAAGTTGGAAATCCACCCTTCGATCAGGGCGTAGACGTCCTCTTCTTCAATGAAACTCATCTCCAGGTCCAACTGGGTGAACTCAGGCTGGCGATCCGCTCGAAGATCCTCATCCCTGAAGCATTTCACAATCTGCATGTAGCGTTCAAGGCCGGCCACCATGAGCAGCTGTTTGAAAAGTTGAGGCGACTGGGGCAAGGCGTAGAACTTGCCGGGGTTGACACGAGACGGCACCAAGTAGTCCCGAGCGCCTTCCGGTGTGCTCTTGGTGAGCACCGGGGTTTCCACTTCGATAAAACCCCTTTCGGCGAAATAGTTTCGCGTCAGAAACGCCGCTCGATGTCTCAGGCGCAGATTGGCCTGCATACAAGGCCGGCGCAAATCCAAGTAACGGTACTTTAACCGAACACTTTCACTGGCTTCCGTGTCATCTTCGATAAGAAACGGAGGTGTTTTGGCCACATTGAGAATTTTTAAGCAAGAGACCAGAACCTCGATATCCCCTGTGAGCAACTTGGGATTGGCCATCCCTTCAGGACGCCGGCGCACTGTGCCTCGAACTGCAATCACGTATTCATTGCGTAAGTCGTGCGCCGTCTCATGGGCCACGACGTCCGCTTGAGGGTCAAAGACTATTTGGGTGATGCCTTCGCGGTCTCTCAGATCCACAAAGATCAAGCCGCCATGATCTCGGCGCCTCTGCACCCAACCCATCAATACCACTTCCAGGCCCGTATGATCCAGCCGCAGACTGCCACAGTCGTGGGTGCGGCGCCATCCATTCAACGACGATAAATCCAAGCTTTGGGTTTCTAGAGATTTTGCCTGCTGATCCACTGCCCGCTCCTATGCACTCTTCGTTACATCATCCATCAAGGAAAATTCATGTGTTTTTGAAAGTTCGATGTGCCCCGAAAAACCTGACCACATTTTCAAGCGCAATTTCCGTCTGTTCTTTGGCCGCCATGTGTCGCACCGTCACTCGACCCTTTGCCAACTCCTCTTCACCGACAATGACCACATAAGCCGCCCCCAGCTTGTCAGCTCGACGCATCTGGCTCTTGAGGCTTCCTCCCCCGTGGGCCAATTCCACGGCAACACCCTGCGCGCGCAAATCTTGGGCAAGCCGAAAGGCCTCGGTCACCGGTTTCTCCCCAAGAATGGCAATAAAAACATCGGGTTTCTTGAAATCCAGGGTTTCCTCCTGTTGCAACAAAAGAATGATGCGTTCCATGCCGATGGCAAACCCGATGCCCGGCAGATCCGGACCTCCAAGATCACGCATCAGGCCGTCGTAGCGCCCGCCGCCTCCCACGGCGTTTTGGGCTCCAAGACGATCTGTGATGACCTCAAAGGTCGTGCGCATGTAATAATCCAACCCCCGAACCATTCGTGGATCTACGGCATAGGATACCTGAAGATGGGACAAATAGTGTAAAACCTTGTCAAAATGTCGGCGACATGCCTCGCACAAATACCGCACAAGTTCGGGAGCATCGTTGAGAGCCTCACGGCATCGGTCCACTTTACAATCAAAGACCCGCAAAGGGTTCACGTGGCGACGCCGATCACAATCGGGACAAAGTTGTGATGCCCTGTCCTGAAGAAACGTTTTTAAGTCGTCCCGAAACAAAGGGCGACATTTGGAACATCCCAAGGAATTGACATGAAGTCCAATGTCCTTGAGGCCGATACGCTGCAGGAAGTCGCACAACATGGCCATGACTTCGGCGTCCAACAAGGGATCGTCAATGCCAAACACTTCGGCGTCAATCTGGTGAAACTGTCGGTATCGCCCCTTCTGCGGCCTTTCATGGCGAAACATGGGGCCGATGGTGTAGAATTTTCGAGCCGATGGATCCGCTTGAAGATTGTGCTCGATGAAGGCCCGAACCACCGACGCGGTTGCTTCCGGACGCAGAGCCAACCATTGGCCTTTGCGGTCCTGGAAAGCATACATTTCCTTTTCCACAATATCCGTGCTTTCCCCGATGCTGCGAGCGAAAAGCTCCAATTTTTCCACAATGGGTGTTCGTATTTCACGATACCCATAAAGCTCCAGGACTTCCCGAGCCGTCGTTTCAACCTTTTGCCACCAGTGAACGGCATCCGGTAAAATGTCGTTCATTCCGCGAATCGCTTGCACTCGTTCCACACCTCACCCTTCCGCTTCGCTCTCTGGGCTTTTCACCAGAGCCCGTGAGCGGGAAAAATAGCATGCTGTTTCCACGACTCCAATCTCAAATCATAAAAGGTTTCCTGTAGAAAACGGTCCCAGCAAAGTCAAGGAAAACCTGGAATCCGGCAGGTCCGGCCGGTCTTATCCCTTATAGGGGCGCACCGGTGTATGCGCCCCATATTCCCCCACCGACCATGGTCTTTCGGGGCGGACACGTGGGGCCGCCCCTACGGATGGTGTGCGTTCGCTTCTGCTCCTTTCAAAAGGTCTAAAAGTTCCTGTCGGTTCCTGCTCATCTAAAGATTTCGAAAACCCAACCTATCGTCAAAGTCTTGACTGCGTAACAAAATCCTTTACACTGCAGACAGTGGTCTCACGGCAACCCACCACGGCCTTTGAAGGCAAGGAGCGGCGGATGGAGTCACAGGTACCTCTGAGCGATATCCTCGTTGTGGATGACACTCCGGAAACCCTGCAATTGATCGTGGAAGGACTCCAGGAAGAAGGTTACCGAGTGGACATGGCTTCCAGCGGCATGGAAGCCGTCAAGAAAGCGTCGCAACATACCTACGACATCGTTCTCACGGACTTGGTCATGCCAGGTATGGACGGCATGCAGGTCCTCGCCCATTTCGCCGAAAATTATCCCGAAACGGCCGTGATCGTTTTGACCGGTTATGCCACTATTGAAACGGCCGTGGAGGCCATGAAGCGTGGAGCTTTTGACTACCTCACCAAACCGGCCAAGTTGGATGAGATTTTGGTGGTTTTGGAGCGAGCCAGGGAATTTCTTGCTCTGCGTTCGGAAAACGACCTTTTGAAATCCCAACTTCAAGCCCGGTACGGCTTTGACAAAATCATCGGCCAAAGTGCGGCGATGCAGTCTATCTACCGCATTATTGAACGTGTCGCCAGAACCGACACCACTGTCCTCATCACAGGAGAAAGCGGTACCGGCAAGGAACTCATTGCCAATGCCATTCACTACAACAGTGAACGCAGGGATAAACCTCTGGTGCCCATCAACTGTGGGGCCATTCCAGAAGAACTTCTGGAAAGCGAGCTTTTCGGCCATGAAAAAGGAGCTTTCACCGGAGCTCTCAGGGACCGCAAAGGCCGATTTGAATTGGCTCACCAAGGCACGGTGTTTTTGGACGAAATCGGGGATATGAGTCCCAAACTGCAAGTGAAGTTGTTACGGTTCCTGCAAGAAAGAAAATTCGAGAGAGTGGGTGGATCTCGTACCATTGAAGTCGATGTGCGTATCATTGCCGCCACAAACAAGGATTTGGAAAGCGCCGTGAAAAACGGCGCTTTTCGAGAAGACCTTTATTTTCGACTGAACGTGATTCCTATTCACGTCCCGCCCTTGCGTCAACGCGAAGGCGATGTCCCCATCCTCGTACAGCATTTTCTTCGTCTGCACTGCCAGAAAAAGGGATTATCCTTGAAGAAAATGGCGAAGGAAGCCCTGGAATGTATGGAATCCTACGATTGGCCGGGAAATGTTCGGGAACTGGAAAACCTCATTGAACGCTTGGTCATTCTCACAGAAAATGACGTTATTCACCTCCAAGATTTACCGGAACGCCTTCGAAAAGTCGCCCCGAAACCCACAACCCCTTCGATTGAAATTGGCGAAGAAGGCATCGACCTTAAACAGGTCCTTGAAGATCTGGAAAATAAACTGATCCTTGACGCTCTCAGAAAAGCCGGCGGTGTCAAAAATCAAGCCGCCAAGCTTCTGGGGCTCAACCGCACCACCCTTATTGAAAAATTGAAGAAAAAACAGTTAGACCTGCACGCGTAAAACTCCCCTCTTACTACCGCAACTAATTATGCCAGCTGGTCTGGGTGTCTCACAGAGCTCTCGGGTTCCCGCCTTTCATGCCCAAAACGCTATAGAAACGCCATTTTGGCGTCACACCTTCGTCACCTTCACCAACTAACAGGCTTTGCCAGAAGCCTTCGGCCGTCGACGGAAGCCCAAAAAGAACTCTGAAGCTTCAAGAAACGATGGCTGAAACGATGCTCCAACGCCCGTAACTGCAGAGGAAAGGGGGTGACGAAAGATTCTTGAATGACTCGTGGATCTTAAGCTCATAAGCACCATAAAGGAACTGTCTCACAGTCACAAACACTTGTTTCAGGAGGCGTAAAGGCATGGAATTCAGAAAGAAATTCCTTTCCGTGTTCGTAGCGGCTTTCATCACACTGGCTCTTATGCCATCCGCTTTCGGCGGCCACCTTCAAAAAAATCCCGGGAAATGGCTGACGGGCGATTTTCATCAGCACACTTACTTCACAGACGGTAGCTGGCCCATGAATGATCTGGATTCAGAGGGAAAACCCGTGATGAGTGCATTGCCGTTTCCCTTGCCCTCCGGTTACAAACAAGGCGTTTTGCCCACAGGGTACCGTTTCGGTCTTGATTTTCAGGCTAATTCCGAACACGGCGGCAAATTCAAACGCGATGGATTCGGAAAGAACTGGAACACCTATAGCCCTAACCCGATTCTCGGGGATGGTGCCGGTGCCGGCGCCACCGATATGTGGCGCTGGCAATCGTTGATTCCCACCTCAGACATTCCCGGGTACACCGCCGCTTCGTATTTGGGAGCCTATGATTGGTTGACGCAGATTCGGGCCAACTACCCGGACAAAATCACCATAACCGGTTTGGAGTGGAATGTTCCCGGTCATGAACACTGCAGTACCGCGATTATCGCGAAAGATGCTCTTCCCATCGCCGAATTTGAATATCGTTTTGACAGTAGAGACACTGACGGCACCTTGACTACGACCACTGCCACGATCATGGGATGGACAGGAAAAAAGCAAGATAGCGAATACACGCTCGCTTACCCTGAACTTGGACTGAGCGCTGCTCACGAAAAGGCCATTGATGCCGTCAAGTGGATGCAAGCAAACCACCCGACAAGCGCTTGGATGATTCCGGCCCACCCTGAACGCCGGGGTTGTGGCGGTGTGGACAACCAGGGTTACACGATTGCAGCCTTTCGTGACATGAATGACAACGGTCCAACGGTGGCCTTCGGCTTCGAGGGAGTTCCCGGGCATCAAAAATCTTCGCAGCGTGGGGAATTCGGAGACTCGTCCTGTGGGAACGGGACCTACGGAGGTGCAGGAATTTACATAGCTCAGGTAGGCGGCCTTTGGGACAACCTCTTGGCAGACGGACGTCGTTTCTTCACCTATTCCAATTCGGATTTTCATGATACACGCAATGATTTCTGGCCTGGAGAATATCAGAAAACCTATGTAAAAGTCAAAAGTAAAGGTCCGAAAAATAATATTGTCACTGAACAAGATATTGTCGATGCATTACGATCGGGTAATTCTTTCTCCGTGAGTGGCGACTTAATCAATGAACTGGACTTCAGAATTTTCCCTGGAAACTCCGTAAAAAACCAAAGCGACTCGAACAGTGCCACGATGGGTGAAACCTTGTATGTGGGCAAAGGGGAAAAAATCACCATACTCATCAGGTTCAAATCCCCGCCTTCCAACAACTGCCAAGCCGGAGTTAACGCCTCTGAGAACTTTAACTGCGCTGACTTTCCTCCGGTAGTGCACCATGTGCAATTGATCCAGGGTTTCGTTCGACCGACGCGAGCGGCAAAATTTCTTGCGGATGGCGTAACCCCAAATCCGGAGTACAATGCGATAGACCCAACGGTGGCCCGTGTCGTCAAGGTTTTTGACGCAACTTCTTGGTGGACCGATGCTGAAGGGTACACAACCATGACGTACACGGTCCCGCACGTTCTGCAGGACATGTTTTTCCGCATCCGCGGCACCAACCTCGGTTATAACGTGGTCAAGCAGGATGCCAACGGCAAGGTGATTTACGGAACCGATGAAATGGGGAACCCGTTAAGAAATACTCCCGGCACCAACAACGCGGATATGGCCTGGCAAGACCTCTGGTTCTATTCAAACCCAATCTTCGTTACCGTAAGGTAGTGCATTCACTCTAAAATCGGGCGGGGAATCCATGAAGGTTTCCCGCTCGAGACTTACTCCTAGGGTTTCCCTCTAACTATGGCTGACCAGCCGTAATGGCTTAATACGGTTCTAGAAAGTGCGTTATTAGGATAGCCCGTTAAGGTTTTATTCAACCCTAAGCTTCTCTAAGTCTCTCCCAAACGTCTCTATTAACCTTGGAGCCCCAGAACCTTCAACACAGCCACGATCAGGACTGAATTCTCAAAAGTCGCAGGATCTTGAAGGAACCTGCAGGAACATAACTCCTGGCAACGCCTCCTGGCTGATTTCGGTTCTGCATTGGCCGCACAAGCACGTCGGTGTATACATGACCGGTTCTGAGGCGTAAGGGGGCCGCAAGATATGCGGCAAGGTCGGTTGAAGGGAATAAGAACTGTGCAAACAACCGTTATTGGCTTGTTCTTGATAGCTTACATCGGAGTGGCTTTGGGAAGGATTCCCGGTCTGGCTTTGGATCGAACGGGTATTGCCCTCTTGGGGGCCATGGCCATGGTGGCCATCGGCGCCATGAACACGAACGAGGATTAGACCTCCAGTGGACTACCATTTTAAAGGCAATAAAGGCAAGTAGAGTGGAGCACGACCGTTCTCGTGCCAGGATCTCAATGGGTCTTGTTCTCCGTCGGAATCCCTTGTTGAGCCTTTCCATCATGTTGGTCGTTCTCAACAAAATCCATGCTTCTTCAGGGAAGTTGAAAGAAGTCAGGCAGGCTTCCAGGCCCTTTTCCAAACATGCGATGGCGGATGGTACATCTTTTTCCCACACCTGCCCAACTCCTGGCGCAGAAACAGGCGTCCCTCAAGCAGGGACAGGAACTGGCGGACCAGCTCAAGAAAATTGCGCCGAGCGGCGGGCTGCATGACCTCACCATGGACGAGCTGTAGGAGATGGCCAAAGCCAAGGGCGTCTCCCTCAACATGACCAAGCAGAACGTGTTCGACCAGCTCGACGAGTTGGAACCCGATGTCGATTACAAGGCGCTTCAAGGGTTGACCCTGATCGACGCCAAGGAGAAGTACCACATCGGCCTGCCAAGAACAAGCAACAGCTTGGCAAGGCGCTGGAAAAGACGGCCGGTGACCTGCCTGTCGCGGCTACGACGCTGACAGGGGAACGGCGGAAAAGGCGAAACAGGTAAAGATGAGATCTGTTTAACGGCATTGCGCTCGGCCGCCATGAAGCGAGGAAGCGAAGCGACCGAGCGGGCCGGCCGACTGTAGCGAGTTGTTAAGGTGCTAGTCATGACAATTGAACTTCCTCAACTGATGTATATAGTTTATGCCAGTGATTCTGTCTGATTCTAAATTTCGTTCCGTGGTTATGCCCCGTTCGCGCATCAAAATCCACCAGAACTACGCCTTCTTCAATACATTTTAGAAAACCATCAAAAGAAAAGCCAGACAAAACTAAAAGTTTCATGTACTTAAAGAACTCATGTCTCTGTTCGACTTTAGTGTCTGCTATCACGTAGAAGCAATTCTTGACCTTGGCCCCTATTTGATATCTCAAGTCATCTAATCCCCAATATGGTTCAGGGTTAAGAGGGCCAAGACCCACCCGTTGTTTAACAGATGCTAACCAGTTGGCAATTTCTGGATTGCTCCTATCAACTTGAGATGCGTCAAACACAAAACGAAGCTTTCCTTGCTTTCTATCTAAGACCAATCGGAATCCTCGGTTTGTAAAACTTACTGCACTTGTCGTTGATCTGAAGCTCTTTTCGGTTTTTGGGTACTTTCTTCCTGCTTCTTTGTGTTCCCATCCGTACAGAGGTAGCAAAACATTTGTTACTATCTTGGAAGCTTGGGGAGAAGGCTCTATGTGCTTTAGTGTAACCAGAGACCTCGTGTGCAAGCGCTGACCTTTGAGTTCCCACTCCTGCATATTGGGAATGGGAAGATTGTTTTCCTTAAGCTCAAGTAGATTCTCTAAAGTATTGCCGACAGCACCATCGTTACGGGTGTCTATGGTATTCTTGACACTACTATGCCAGGAGCTTGCGCTAATCTCACGGATCGCCTCTATCAACTCAGCTTTGGTATAGAGCTTCATCTCGGTGGCCTCCAGAAATCCAAGAGATACTCGAACGTTGTGCCCATGGTGATGTAATTGCTCGGCCATCCGAATATGCCTACGTTGTTTACAATATTGGTCCTATCCCAAATGATGATGTTCCTGAGCTCATACCCTCTCTTTCGCAGCTCCTCGATAAGAGCGACATGAATTGTGATACGCCGATCTTCCCACCACATATCAGGGACGTTGATAACACAACGACCCTTTGGTCTTAGCAAGGGCAATAATGCCTCAAAGATGTCTCCCATAGCTTTGGTGTACTCTTCAAGCGGCATAGTGCCCAAATCGCGCGGGTCTTGTGAGTATTGCTCGATTCTTCCTAACTGTTCATTGCGTCTGTCACGTCTAGACTTGTTGAGACGCTTTCTATTCAACAGGTTAGCATAAGGAGGAGAAGTCCAAATTAAACTGACCGTTTCAGGGTCTAAGTAGGCTGGAATATTTCTTGCGTCGTCTTGAATAGCTAATTGCTGAGCAGTGTTGAACAAGTTATTAGAAGCCAATCGTTTTACGCAAAGATCAATATACTTTTCTTGAAGGTCAAACCCGATCGCATTTCGATTTAGATCTCGCGCTGCTACCAGTGTCGTACCACTTCCCACGAATGGGTCAAGGACAAGTTCGCCTTGGTGCGTAAAGAGACCGATCACTCTTTTCGAAAGGGCAATTGGGAAAGTAGCGGGATGGACGTTTTTGTCTCTAATGTCCCTGCCCTCATAAACGAACTGCCACACCCCAAGCTGACACTTGATCCACTGCTTTGCGGTCAAACAATTTATGTGATTGGGTGGGCATGCGCAGGTTCTTGTATAGCCAATCGGTATCTTGGAACGATAGAGACTTTGGGATTCGCTTACGAAGAGCGGCAAGGCTAAAGTTTCGTTTTGACTCATCACCAAATTCGCCTCCATGTTAACCGATATGAGACAACAATGTGAGACAATCTGTGACTTCCTCCCCACCCCTAAAGGGGTGGGGCTTCCTGGCGACGGCTGCATGCACCCGCCAGGTAACACCGGTACAAACGACCCTTTTTGACCCGTTACCGGAGGGTCTCCCGGAGGGCACCGTCACTTCCGTCCCGACTACTCCAGGGGCAGGGCTTTTTCTAAGCCGCGGTCCTTGGAGATACTTGCACAAGCCTACACTCAGACAGAAAAAACAACCTATTTTCCCTTTTCAACCCGACCGCCGCTCTGATCCCGTCCCCTAAAGGAGACGGGTCTTCCCGCGGTGGGTTTGTAAATGTATCGTGATTCTGAACCCCATTCTTGCAGACTTTCAATACGCTCCTAGCAAAAGCGTATCCTCCAACGATGTTGTGCGGAGGACTGCATGCATGTGGCTGTGCTCTCGATACGCTCCAATCAAAAGCGTGTCCTGCAACATTATTTAACGTTGTAACCTACGATGTAAATAACCAACTTTCAATACGCTTCAAACAAAAGCGTATTCTGCAACTTTTTTCACTCGGTAGTGCTTTCAATACGCCCCAGCAAAAGCGTATCCTGGAACTGTGGTGGATTTGCGGGTTCCTGACGGCCCGTACACTCTCAATACGCTTCAAACAAAAGCGTATCCTACAACCTTTACACAAAACTTTTTACACCACCCGGCTATGGCCTGGCAAGACCTCTGGTTCTATTCAAACCCAATCTTCGTTACCGTAAGGTAGTGCATTCACTCTAAAATCGGGCGGGGAATCCATGAAGGTTTCCCGCTCGAGACTTACTCCTAGGGTTTCCCTCTAACTATGGCTGACCAGCCGTAATGGCTTAATACGGTTCTAGAAAGTGCGTTATTAGGATAGCCCGTTAAGGTTTTATTCAACCCTAAGCTTCTCTAAGTCTCTCCCAAACGTCTCTATTAACCTTGGAGCCCCAGAACCTTCAACACAGCCACGATCAGGACTGAATTCTCAAAAGTCGCAGGATCTTGAAGGAACCTGCAGGAACATAACTCCTGGCAACGCCTCCTGGCTGATTTCGGTTCTGCATTGGCCGCACAAGCACGTCGGTGTATACATGACCGGTTCTGAGGCGTAAGGGGGCCGCAAGATATGCGGCAAGGTCGGTTGAAGGGAATAAGAACTGTGCAAACAACCGTTATTGGCTTGTTCTTGATAGCTTACATCGGAGTGGCTTTGGGAAGGATTCCCGGTCTGGCTTTGGATCGAACGGGTATTGCCCTCTTGGGGGCCATGGCCATGGTGGCCATCGGCGCCATGAACACGAACGAAGCGATGGATGCTATTGACATTCCTACCATTCTTCTCCTCTACGGCCTGATGGTTCTTTCCGCTCAATTCCGTCTTGCCGGCTTTTATACCTGGACGGCTCTTCGAATCGCCGGTTGGTTGGATCATCCCAAACGTTTTCTTTTGTCGCTTATGCTGATCACGGCCGTTTTTTCCGCCGTTCTGGCCAATGACATCGTTTGTTTGGCTTTCACTCCGGTGCTTACCGTGACCCTGGCTCGAAAGTCTCTCAACCCGGTCCCCTTTCTCATCGCTGTTGCCGTTGCCAGCAATATCGGTTCTGCGACCACCATCATCGGGAATCCACAGAACATGCTTATTGGACAAGTGGGTCAACTGGACTTTCTGAACTTTTTTCTCTGGAATATACCCGTCGTGGGGATTTCGTTGTCGGCCGCGTACGGATTGATCGTTCTTTTGTCCCGCAACCGAACCGTTTTGAAAGAACCTCTTCCTCAAGAGGCTCTAAAAGAAGCCTGGCCTTCCTTTGACGGCCATCAGGCTCGCAAGGGTCTTTTCTACACAACGCTGCTCATTGTTCTTTTCTTCTCGCCTGTTCCAAGACATGTGACGGCTCTGGCCGTGGCGGGATGCCTCCTCTGCAGCCGCAGAATGAAAACCCGATCCATCCTTGGGCTCGTGGACTGGCATCTCATCACTCTCTTTTGCAGCCTTTTCATTCTCGTCGGTGCCGTGGAGAAAGCGGGGCTTCCCCGCATGCTCATGGACAGTTTGAACCATCACACGGTGCACATCACAAACCCATACCTGCTCACTTTGATCTCCGCGCTCCTTTCCAACCTGACGAGCAATGTGCCGGCGGTCATGCTTCTTTCCAAATTCCTTCCGGCACATGCCGACGAGCTTTGGTACATTCTCGCCGCCTCCAGCACCTACGCGGGAAACCTGGTGACCATCGGCAGCATCGCCAACCTTATCGTGATCGAAGAAGCCGCCGTCCTTGGCGTGACCATCTCTTTCAAGGAACATGCACGATACGGGATCCCTATCACCCTGGCATCCCTAGCAGCGCTTTGCTTCTGGATCTGGCTTTCAAAACCTTTTTAGAATGGGCAGAGCCTGTCGAAATTGGGGTGTTCCGGCTCGATTCAGCCATTCAAAGGTGATCATTTCCGTACTGGTGATGACAGCTCCGGCTTTGTCCAACCGTTGTAACCCGATGGAACGGTTGTGTTCGCTGCGGCTGGTGACGGCGTCACTGACCACATGAACCGTATATCCTAGACGCACCCCGTGCGCTCCCGTATGAAAGATACACACATGCGTTTCAATACCGGCAAGAATCAGGGTCTTACGTCCGCATGCGGCAACTGTCTGAGCCATGGCCTCGTTTTCAAAACAGCTGAATTCCAACTTATCCAGGATGAGGGGGTCAGAAACCTTGGACGTCAGTTCTGGAAGGAACGGCCCAAGCTTTTCGGCGTTGTGCTGAGAGAAAAGCACGGGAACATGCAGTACGGCGGCCATGTCCAGCAGAGCCGTGACGTTTCGGACCACGTCTTCTTTGTGAACACAGAGATCCAGCATCACTTTCTGCAAATCCACCAGGAACAACAGACTGTCTTCTGGACGAACGAATTGAGCATGTACGTTGTCGCTCATGGCTCCTCCTCGTGATCACCCCTCTTCAACCAAGAAACATATTGGGGCGGCCCCCTATATCCGCCCCAAACAACCATGCCCTTTGGCAGATTTCGGAGCGCACACCACCGTGCGTTCTCCAATTTAAATCTCAGCGGCCGATAGAACCATCGGTGACCTCAGACCTCGCACAACCATTCCTAACACTTCCAAGAACCGCTCCAAAACCTGTAAGAAAGATTAACCCCGTTGGGATGCGCCTCCCCGTTTTTAGACTCAAACTGGGTATACTCCGTTCGCAAGTCGGAAACCCTCCATACCTTCTTCGATCATTAGAGTCTGTATACCAAGATCCATGGCTCAGGCGTTCCAGCGGACACCGACACCGACGCGAAACATGACTCGACTATCGGCTGGTCCAGAGAGTCCGCTGTCAAACCGGGAAAAGATGATTCATTAAGAAGGTCATTTACCTCCAGATCCATCCGGTCCTTCACTTTATGTTCAGCCCCGATAGTGATTGGCCGGAGATCTTTCCAGTTTTTGTTCTTGGTGGCACTGGTTAGGCGCCACGAACAGCATCCTCATCATTGATTGTGACTTCGCAATAACTGATCCATCCATTCGAATGGCACCCAATTCCACTAAAAGTCAATCCATTGGGGTGAAGGGCCCACACCCCAAAAGAGCACGTCCGGAAGGCCAACCCAGGCTTCGGCTCCGGTGCCCTTAAATCAGGGGGAAGCGGCGGGTAGAAAAAGCCTCGATGTTGAAGCCGCAAACTTTGTGAATTCTGCCTCACCATCGAGGTGTTGTTTCACTTTGCTGGGATAAAACGCTCCCACAGCCAACCAATCCATAGGTTTCAGGTGCCGCCCAAGTCTGAACCCGTAGCCGAAGGCGTTCTTTTTAAGGTCGTTGTCTATATCCAGAGAATTGGTGCTGGGATCGTTCCCGTTCGCCGAAAAACCAAGAGCTTTTCGTCTGGTACGAAAGCCGCCTAAAACAAAAGGTGCCGTTGCATAGATTTTTTACTTCAGGGTGGAGTCCAGCCACATGACTTCAACGCAGGCAGCCATGGACGCCTTGTGATTGGCCTTGATCGCCACGTTAGAATTAAAGCTCAAGATCTGAATCACAACACTTAATTGTTGTCACGGCCCCACCAGTTTTCGTCGAATTCCTTTCAAGATTCCGGTCCCCAACCGGCCCGTCTTGACCACCTCATACTTCAAGGCATCGAAATGATCCCAAAGGCAACTCAAATTATGATCCCGTCATCACGTATTTGTGAGAATCTTGGGAATACAGACTCACCCTAGCGAAGCCCCTAGAGGCGGTCAATGGGAAAGTGATAAAAAGAATGCGTTCCTAGGCCGTGCCAGCCACTCAAGAGAGGAGGTTTCATGACAGCATCCGCGCGTCTAATCCAATGTCCTTATCGCCTGAAGAACCCTGTACGTCATTACGAGTGGGGAGAACGAGGCCCATCGGCCTTTATTGCCCGGCTTTTGAAAGTAACTTCTCTTGAAAAACGGCCCTATGCCGAACTGTGGGTCGGAGCCCACCCATCGGATCCATCGTTCTTGGAATTTCCCGACGGATCGAAAATGCCTTTACCGGAAGCCATTACCCGGTGGCCTCTGGAAATCATGGGGTCTCGAGTGACACAAGACTTCGGCGGCTCTTGGCCTTTTCTTTTCAAAATCCTTTCTGCGGCGGAACCTCTTTCCATTCAAGCGCATCCAGACGCGACACAAGCTCGGCTTCTTCATTTACAGGACCCTCTTCACTACCCGGATCCCAATCCCAAGCCGGAAATCGCGGTAGCACTTTCACGTTTTAAAGCTCTTTTGGGATTCAAACCTGTTGAAGGCTGGTATGAAGTTTTTCGAGTCTTCTCTGAAGTCGCCACCTTTTTAGAGGCCGATTCTCTTCATTCGGACCGAGGTTCGGGTTTCCTCAAAAAAGCCTTCTCTCGCCTGCTCAAAAAAGCCCAAAAGAATAAAGACGCCCTGGCTTTCACCGTTACGGCAACCGCCAAACGAATCCGAGAGGCTCCAGAACCTTTCGGAACCATGGCCGACCTTTTTCAGGAACTTATGGCAAAATACGGCCCCGCCGACGTCGGACTTCTCGTGCTGCTCTTCCTGAATCCCGTGGAACTTTTGCCAGGCCAAGCTATTTTTTTGGCACCAGGTCTTCCCCACGCCTATCTTGCTGGAAACATTGTGGAATGCATGACCAATTCAGACAATGTGATTCGCCTAGGACTCACCCCTAAACACAAGGACTTCAACGCCATGCTCCAGGTGTTACACTTTGAACCTTACAAACCCCTTATCATGACACCAAGCCAGGGCTCGCATACAGCCTACAAGGTTCCCTGCGAAGCCTTTGAAATCCACCGCTGGATCCTAAAGGCGCGGACGAAGATCCCCATGCAACGACCGGAAGGCCCGGAAATCCTTTTCATTATCCAAGGACGTGGTGAAATTGTCTGGAACGCAAACAATGCCACCGGCTCTATCCCCTACCACAAGGGGCAGTCTTTTCTCATCCCGGCCTTCCTTCCAGACTACACCGTGATCCCGCACACGCAGACCCTTGCCTTTACGGCGCAGGTCCCTTCGACAGCTTCTCGGCCGTAAAAGGTACTGATAAATGGGCTTGCATCCATGCGTGCACAAGCCGACTTTCTGCTCATACGACCGATTTCTCTTGTTTCGGAAAGACGAGTTCCTTTTAAAAGGCTGCGTCACGACACAAGCATGCCGTGAAGAAAGAGATCGGCGATTTCCTGGACAACTTCTTCCAAAGACAACGGCCCCTCAGGGTTAAACCAAAAGTAGAGCCAGTGCAGGGAGCTGATGAGAGAAAAGGTCATGACGGTGGGGTTGATGCGCCGAACGATTCCCTGATCCATCAAAGACACGAGAAACGCCCGCAACTGATGCACATTTTCTTTTTCCTTATCCAGGATGATCCGCTTTTTGTCTTCCGGCAGATATTCCATATCGTGAAACAGGATTTTGTTGAAGTTCTCGTTTTTAAGGTAGGTTTTTGAATATTCTATAAGGATATCGGTTAATTGTTCCTTCAAAGATTTGTCGGAAGCAACATTGCGGGCAATGGCTCGACGCATGTTTTCCACCAGCTCATCGGCGGCCTCCGTGCAAATACGAAAAAGAATCTCTTCCTTGTTTCGAAAATGATGGTACAAGGCGGCCTTACTGATGCCGACGCGAGCGGAAATTTGTCGAGTACTGGCCGCCTCGTAGCCTTTTTCGTAAAAAAGCTGGCGGGCGGCCTTGAGGATCTCGGCCGCCGTATCTTTCCTGTCTTCCTTCACGCAAAGCCTTTCCTGAAAGAGTTCTTAACCTTTTGCGTATTCCTTGAGCACGATCTTGGCGATGGTCATTTTTTCCGCTTCTTTCGTGCCTTCGTAAATTTCCAGGATCTTAGCGTCCCGGTAAAAGCGCTGCACATCGTATTCATCAATATAGCCGTAACCGCCATGGAGCTGCAATGCCTTGTCCGCCACCCACACAGCGGTTTCACCGGCGTAATACTTGGCCATAGCGCTTAATTTCGGGTCGATTCGTCCCTGGTCCACCATCCAAGCTGCTTTGTAGGTCAGTTGTCGAGCCAGCTCGATGCGTGTGGCCATTTCAGCAAGCTGGAACTGAACCCCTTGAAAATTGGCCAAAGGCTGCCCAAAAGCCGTTCGTTCTTGCACGTACTGCGCGGCCTTGTCCAAAGCCCCTTGGGCAAGCCCTACCCCTTGGCCGGCCACCATGGCGCGCGTGGTGTTGAAAAAGTCCATGAGCTGATAGAAGCCGTTGCCTTCCTGCCCCACCAGGTTTTCCACGGGAACCTTCACATCTTCAAAGCTGATTTCCGCCGTGTCGCTGGCGCGAATACCCATCTTGCCGTGAATCTTATTGCGCGTGATGCCGGGAGACTTGGCATCCACAATGAGCAGGCTGAAGCGCTTGTGGCGTGGAGCGTCCGGATTTGTGACACAAAAGACGCAAAAATAATCGCAGACCGTTCCGTTGGTGATAAACATCTTTTGACCGTTCAAAATGTAGTGGTCTCCTTCACGAACGGCTCTGGTACGAATACCCGCCACATCTGTTCCCGCATTGGGTTCCGTATAAGCGCCGGCGAAAATAATCTCACCTGAAGCCAACTTGGGAAGATAGGTTTTCTTCTGTTCTTCGGAACCGTAAAGGTAGATGTTTTCCGACCCAAAACAAGCGGCGGTGATCAGGCCGATGCCCATATCGATGCGACTGAATTGTTCGGTGATAATCGTGTTGGCCAGAAACCCTGCCCCCGCACCCCCATATTCTTCTGGTATCCATGCCCCGATGAATCCATATTCGCAGGCTTTTTTCCAAACTTCACGTGGAAACTTTTCTTCCCGGTCACATTCCTTGGATACCGGAGTAAATTCTCGAACGGCGAATTTGTAAGCTTCTTCCTTCAAGATTTTAAGTTCTTCAGGCAGATCGAAGTTCATCTTCCCCTCCTTTGGGTCCTCAAATGAGTTGCATGCGCTTGGCCACAATGAGTTTCATCACTTCGGTCGTTCCCGCAAAGATCGGAATCGGCCGCACATCGCGATAAAATCGACTTATAGGATATTCTTCCATGTACCCGTATCCACCGTGGAGCTGGACACATCGGTAGGCCACTCGGTTGGCCATTTCCCCGATCCAGGCTTTTCCCATGGAGACGTCCGTCACGATATCCTTTCCGGCCATGTGGTCGGCGATGAGACGTTCCAAAAAGGTACGCCCAAGCTTCACTTCTGTGGCCATATCCACGATGGTGAAAGCGTTGTGCTGAAAGGACGCTATGGGACGTCCAAAGGCCTTGCGCCCTCGAGCGTATTCCACGGTCATGGCGAGCATGGCTTCCGCCATGGCCTGGCCCATAATGCAGGCCATAAGACGCTCCTGCTGCAGGTGATCCATCATGTGGTAAAAGCCGCGGTTGAGCGTTCCCAGAAGATTTTCCGCAGGCACGCGGCAATCGTCAAAGATGAGTTCCGCCGTATCCTGAGCGTGCAGACCCATTTTTTTGAGCTTTCGGCCTCGCTGAAAACCGGGGGCTTCACGTTCCACACAAATGAGGCTGATGCCTTTGGCACCGGAATCCACAGCTCCTGTACGGCACGCCACAATGACCAGGTCCGCCAGAATGCCATTGGAAATAAAGGTCTTCTGGCCGTTAATGACCCAATGATTCCCAACCTTTTCGGCTCGAGTGCGAATGGAGGCCAGATCGGATCCCGCATCGGGTTCGGTCATGGCCACAGCCAAGACGATTTCTCCTTGAGCCGCCCCTGGAAGCCATCGTTTCTTTTGTTCTTGAGTACCTAGGGCGGCGATATAGGGAGCTACGATGTCACTGTGCAACGGCGCCATCAAACTTACGGCCCCCGCTTTGGCCAACTCCTCGGTGATAATCACCGAATAGAGAAAATCCGCTTCACTTCCACCGTATTCTTCGGGAAGCCACGGGCACAAAAATCCGGCCTTTCCCATGGCCCGCCACACATCCCGGGAAACCATGCCCTCCTCTTCCCAACGCTCTATGTGCGGCGCCACTTCCCGTTCCACAAATCTTCGAAAGGATTCACGAAAGATGTGGTGCTCTTCGCGATACAGTCCCTCCATGCCTTCTCCCTTCCCTTGCGGTCACCGAGGGGGATTTCCCGGGTGATCCGTTCGCGCCTCTTATGCCGCACCCAAGGCGCGTTCGTCAACGCACGAATCCCACTGTGTTTGCCTCAGAACGGCCATTTAGCTGGGAGCGCCGGCCTCCCCAGCCCGGCTGTGGTGCGGATCGGAGGCCCCTGCTTCCAGGAAAACCGTGAGCTTCCTTTATTGTCGGACACCCTGAAAGCAGCCTAACAAGAAAACTCAGCCCACTTCGGCCAGCGCATGGGAAAGAACCACGGCACGTTCCGTGGCCGCTTCAATCACATAGCGTCCATCGCCCAGAGACCATCCACGTGTTGTGATGGTGTCTCCGGGATAAACCACGTCGGCGAACCGCACCTGAAAGGATTTGAAACGGGCCGGATCTCCGCTGCAGGCGCCTTCAAGGATCGCTCGAGTGGCAAAACCGAAAGTACATAGTCCATGGAGAATCGGTTTGGGAAAGCCGGCCGCTTCCGCAGCTTTAGGATCGATATGCAAGGGATTCACATCCCCTGAAAGACGATAGATTGCCGCCTGGTTCGGCGAAGTTTTGTAGGAAATATCAAAGTCCGGACTCTTATCTTTCGGCACCGCAATGGCCTCCGCCTTGGGCCCGGGATCGCCGCCCCAGCCACCAAGCCCACGACAGAAAAGGCTCATCCTCGTCTCACTGATCATCGTGCCTTCTTCGTCCTTGGTGAGCGTTTCCAGAACCACCAGGGCAGCCTTTTTCTTGTCATAGATGCCGCTCACCTTTACGGTACTTAGAAGCTTGCCCGAGGAAGGCAGAGGTCGGTGCAGCCGAATGGCTTCTTCACCGTGAAGGACTGTTTTGAGATCAATTTTCAGCCGATCCAAAACTTCAAAAAAAGGATGAAAAACAGGAATGACCGCATAAGACGGGCAGACCTTGAGGCCTCCTGGAGTGCGTTCATACACATAGTCCAAATCCGATGCGCCAAAGCCGATGCCCAAATGGTAAAGAATGATATTTCGCCAATGCATGGAATGTTCAAAAGGACCAAGGCTCAGCCCCACTTGACTGACATCAATCATGGATCACCTCCTGGGAAAAATCCTTGTTCGCCGACGCCCGGAATACGGGCTGTTCATCCCAAAAATCATTTCGATCGCCGGATCAAAAACCGAATCAGACGCCAAACCGCCACGGTTATTCCGTAACAAACCCGGGGCCTTTTGGGGCGGACACATCGGTCCCCCCTACAGTCCAGCCAGGCCATTCCCAAATCCACCCCTCACCTTACGATTTCCCCATTCACGATTTACGATTTCTCGACTTCGCCCTGTCACCTTCCAAGGCTGGCCGTTCCCAACATGCCGCCCGTTTTTTCGAGCGACACATCGGTCCGCCCTACAGTTCAGCCAGGGCATTCCTTATTCCAGCGGGCGACTTAAGGACCTAATGAGTTACGATTTACGAGTTTACGAGTTCACACCTCTACCAGCCACCTGTCACCTTAATCACCTGCCCGGAGACATAGTCGGAAAGGGGTGAGGCCAGAAACAGCATGACTCGAGCGGCCTCTTCGGGAGTTCCCGGGCGCCCCAGAGGGATCATCATACGGAAAGCTTCCAGCTGGTTTTTGGGCACTCCGATGGCGATCTTTTTGCCATTTTTTTCCAGCACTGTATCTTCGGCCTTGGGTTGGGTGAGTCGTGTTTCAATCCAGCCATAGGCCACGGCGTTCACGTTCACATTGAGTCGTCCCCATTCCTTGGCCAAGGTTTTGGTGAAACCCAAAATCCCAGATTTGGCTGTGGAATAGTTGGCCTGACCGGCGTTGCCGTCCGTACCCGCAACCGAACTCACGTTGATGATCTTTCGCATGACCACACGGCCTTGTTCCGCTTCCCTTTTGGCGTTTTCTCGAATGTATGGCGCTGCGGCCCTCACAATGCGAAAAGGAGCCGTGCAATGCACCTTGAGCATGGCTTCCCACTGCTCATCGGTCATTTTATGGACCACGGCATCCCAGGTATAGCCTGCATTGTTGACGATCACATGGATGTCCGGCCCAAAGGCATCCACAGCGGCCTGCACGAACTTTTCTGCAAAGCCGTCGGCGGTTACATCACCGACGACGGCGACGGCTTGCCCACCTCGACTTTGAATTTCTCGAACCACTTCCTGAGCCGGCTCCGCATCCAGATCGCTCACGACCACTTTGGCTCCCTCCGACGCAAAAAGCAATGCCGCCGCTCGACCAATGCCACGGCCGGCTCCCGTAATCAAACACACTCTCCCTTCCAGCATTTTTTCCATGGATTCTCCCTCCTGCTTCCCTTCCAGTGTTCTCCATCCATGATCGCTCTTGGTTTGTTCGCTTTCGTCTTGCTCCATGGAATCGCGAAATCCGCTTACATGCCTAGTTTCTTTCGTATATCCTTGCGCAGCTCTTTCTTGAGGATTTTCCCTACGGGATTTCGAGGAATGGCCTCCACGACTTCCAGGTGTTCCGGCAGTTTGTAGGTGGCCACGCCTTGTTCTTTCATGTAGCGAGTCAGATCTTCCAGAGTGATCGTCTGTCCGGGTTTAGGGACCACGTAGACGCAGGTTCTTTCCCCAAGGTTCTCGTCGGGCATGCCGACCGCGGCCACGTCCTGAACGGCCGGGTGAGCCAAAAGAACATTTTCCACTTCCTGAGCGCTGATGTTGTAGCCTCCTCGAATGATGATGTCCTTTGCCCGTTCAAAGAACTTCAGGTAACGATCGCCGGAAATTTGAAAGAGATCGCCTGTGCGAAAATAACCTTCGGTGTCAAAAGCGTGAGCATTGAGATCGGGTCGTTTGAAATATCCGGGAATCACGTTGGGACCCCGGTAGAGCAGCTCCCCAACGGCCCCGTTTTCTGTGAGTTCTGTCCCGTCGGGACCCACCACCTTGGTTTGGACGAATTTGGCCATAGGGGTCGCCCATTCGACGCCGGGGACTCCGTAACGCGGCAGGTGATCCACACGAACCGCCATGTCCGGCACTTCTTGCACTCCGGAAACCAACGCCGTGCCTTCGTTCTGGCCCCAGATGTTTCCAATGTCCACATTCCAGCGTCTCTTGAATTCTTCCATGGACCACAAAGAAGGAGGAGCCGATCCCACGGTGATCACGCGCACCGAACTTAAACCCACTCCCTGAGCCGCAGGATGTTTCAAGATAAGATTCACCACGGCCGGCACCAAAAGTGTGTACTGAATTCGTTCCTGAACCATTTGTTTAAGCAAAAGCTGAGGATCAAAGGGATGGTGCAAGACCACGGTTCCGCCGAAACGTAGCCAGGGTACATAGACAGTGCCTATGGAAGCCATGTTGACCAAGGGACCGGCGGTGAGCATGATATCGCCGGGTTGCATGCCGCTTGCCAAAGCAATGGCTGCCTGACACCTCCAGTTGTTATGGCTCAAGGGGCATCCTTTGGGTTGAGCCTCCGTGCCTGAAGTCCAGCAGATGGTAAAAATGTCGTCGGCATCCACACGAACAAGATTGAGGCTCGGATCCGGCTTTTCCTGAATCATCCGCCTTACGTCGTCATAGGTATAAACTTTTTTGAGGGTCGGAACCTTTTGGGCCACTTCTTCGGCCATGGCTCGATGCTCAAAACCGTGAAACTGTTCCACGGTGATGATGGCCTTGGCTTCCGTGAGTTCCGCCACGTAGGCGACTTCTTTGGAGCGCCACTGCATGGGCATGGGAGAAATAACACCACCCGCTCGAGCAATAGCCAGGTAAAGCATGGCCAGTTCCCAGCAATTGGGTAATTGCACCAACACAATATCGTCTTTGTCGATACCTTCGGAGCGAAGGGCGGACGCCGTCGCCTCCACCGCTCGATCGAAGTCAGCGTATGGGATACGTTCGGGCCTTGTTCCCAGGAGCGCTTCTTTGTTCAGAGGATCGATGATGGCCGTTGCCTCCGGCATATCACGGGCATGCTGCTTGAAATCATCCAAAAGGGTTCGGCTGCCCCAACAACCTTTGCGGGTGTATTCCTTGATGCGTTCGGGTGAGGCGAGAATCAAGAGGCTCTCCTTTTTGACCAAGTGGTTTAAAGGCCGAAGATACCGACACTGCACACACTGAACGATGGAATACCGCCCAGGTTATGGGTGAGACCCAAGCGGGGATTCGCAATCTGGCGCGGGCCGGCCCGATGCAACAGCTGGTTGTAAACCTCATAGATCATCCGTATGCCGGACGCTCCGATGGGATGCCCGAAACATTTGAGTCCTCCATCGGATTGGCACGGAATCTTTCCTTCCAGTTCAAAAAAGCCGTCGTTAATGTCCCGAATGGCACGACCTCGTTCGGAAATCTGCAGGTCTTCATAGGTGACCAGTTCGGTAATGGAAAAGCAGTCGTGCACTTCAAGGACGCTCAATTCCTCGCGAGGTCTCGTGATCCCGGCTTCCAGATACGCCCTTTTGGCCGCTTCGGTGGTGGTTTTAAGGTAGGTGCCGTCCCAGCGTGTCGTCAGCATCTCTTCGCCGGAGGTGGCGGCGATTTGGAGCGCTTTGACGAGCACAGGGGTTTTTCCTAAACCACGGGCCACATCCGGCGTGGTCACAATGGCAGCGGCCGCTCCATCACTGACACCGCAGCAATCGAACAAGCCCAAAGGCCAGGCGATGATGGGGGCTTTGACCACCTGTTCCGGAGAAACCTCTTTACGCAGGTGTGCCTTGGGATTTAACGCCCCGCAACGATGACTCTTAGAGGAAATCCTTGCCAAGGCCATTTTGCCTTCTTCCGGCGAAATGCCGTACTTGGCGAAGTAGCGTGTGGCCATGAGCGCAAAGCCGCCGGGCGCCGTAAAGTTAGGAAGAATGAAACGGTTCAAAGTGCCCATGGCCGTGTCGAAGCCGGGAAGACCTCCGTACCCCGTATCTTTCAGCTTTTCCACCCCAAGGGCCAAGGCGATGCGGCAGGCTCCCGAAGCCACAGCGTAGCAGGCTCCACGAAAGGCTTCAGTGCCCGTGGCGCAAAAGTTTTCTACACGGGTGACGGGAATGCTTGGAAGTTTCAGCGCCTGCGCCAAGGGAATGGCGCTTTTGCCCACATTCACCTCATCGAAACAGGTGCCCAGCCAAGCCGCTTCAATCTCCTTCTTCTCTATGCCCGCATCCTGCAACGCTTCCGAGAAGGCTTCCACCATGAGGTCTTCGGCTCCATCGTTCCAGCGTTCTCCGAACCGAGTGCACCCCATGCCGATAATCGCCACTTTGTCTTTGATTCCTGTCGCCATGGTTCTCCCCCTTCTTTACTTACGCGCCGATGCCACAGGAACGGCCTTCCAGAAATAGGTGTGAAGGCCGCGCTGAGGGTCATGGTATTTGCGTCGAAGATGCAGTTCCACCGGCTGATCCACATGAAGGGACTCCAAGGCGCAATCAGTGAAATCCAGCATCATGCGCCCTCCCCCTTCAAAGTCCACGATACCGTAGATCTGCGGCGGATCCAGGCAGAAAGCCAGGTTGTCTCCCGTGTAGCTGAAGATGCGACCGGGTTTATCGGAAAAAAGGTAAGGTTCCATCTCATCCACCGCCTGGCATTCTCCGATGGCACAGATGCGCTGGGGTGGAAACTGGGGCGTGCCGCACCGACGACACCGAGATCCCTCCAATCCCAAAATGGTCCGCCGATACCGCCACTGCACCGAGAGGGGTGTTTCCGCCTGAAATTCGCCTCGAAGCCCTGTTTCCACGGGGACCATTTCACGAAAGGCTAAAGCTTTTTCGTAAGAATCGAGCAGGGATCTGCGGGCCAAAAGGGATTCGAATGTCCAGGCAGGTTTGAAAGAAGCGGCGGCTTCGGTGACCCGAAAGTGGAGCACATCCACGCCACTTCCGTATCCAACCACCAGGATGTGCTCTCCCGGGGAAGCCGATTCCAAAACGCGGCACAGCATGAGGAGGGGATGAGCCGTTCCAGTATCTCCCACCTGAGCCGCAAGAGAATCGGCCACCTTTTCGGCAGGAAGTCCCAGCTTGGCGGCAATCAAGCCGTGTTCCCTGGGATACGGGCAAGGGTAAATGACCGTAGAAAAAGCCTCTGGTGAGAGCTTTTCCCGAGCGAGATAATCTTTGACGGCTCGAGGAATGAGCGACACATAGCCCTCGTCCCGAATCCAACGTTCTTCCCAGGATCGCGCTATTTTCTTCTCGTTTTCTCGAACCGGCCCTGGAAAATCGACACTTATGGATAAGGACCCCACCAGTTCGGCGAGAACACCATCGGATCCCATCAGGAGGGCCGCTGCACCGTCTCCGAAGAGGAATTCTTCGGGACCGCCCATTTTGGCACGCCGTGCATCGGCCGCCACAGCCATCGCTCGCATCGAAGCCCCGCTCGCCACATGGGCGGCCGCTGCAAATACAGCCGATGTGCCGGCTCGGGTCGATCCCGTCACATCCAAAACGGTGGATGTTTCCGAGAGGCTTAAAGCCTCCCGTACAATGGCGGCGTTCTGACGTTCCGCGTAGGGGAATGTGGACGATGCGGCAAAAAGAGCGGTGCAGGCGGGATCGGGGTGAAACCGGCAGGCGTTTCGCGCCGCCGCAGCCGCCAATGTGATGGCGTCTTCGTCCGCACCCGCCACGGCCTTTTCCCCACCCCCTAGAGCCCATAGGCTGGGATTGATCCAGGCCATGGCTTTGGCGATCGTTTTCCTCTCCAAGCGATACCTGGGTAGAAACGCCCCGTAAGCAACAATGCCGACCATGAAAACCTCCTCCTTGGTTTCGAGTGCAAGAAACCCTTTTGGGCCACGTTCTAACCGAGCGCTCGTTCAGTTCCTGACAGACATGAAGGTGGATGTCAAGAAAAAGTTAGGGCTTGGGAGAATGAACGGGTCGGGGGTAGAATAGGAAAGTATGGTATCGCTTATGGGCACTAAGGGGTTCTCAATGGAGATGCGAAAACTCTCCATGGTTCAGGAAACGGCTTCGCATGTGCAGCAGGCCTGTCGCCTCTACGAGGCTCTGGGGGAGGAAATCCTTACCGATGAGCCTATAGCTCGAGCGCTGGAAGCCTACAGGGCGGCCATTCAAAGAACGCGAGCGGCTTTTGCCGATGCAGGCATCTTTGAAGCGTGCGGCGTCTGTGCGGCGCATGTTTTTGGAGGGTGCTGTTTTCCGGACATGGAATGGAACTATACGGTGGTGCATCTTCTCATCAATCGATTGTTGGGTTGCCGGCTTCCCACGCGTCATGCCCACGAGGACCAGTGTCTCTTTCTCGGCGATAAAGGCTGCCTTCTTACGGCCAAGAACCATTTTTGCCTCAACTACTTCTGTCAGGACATTCAAAGAAAGCTCGGACCCACAACCATGAAGGCCATTCTTCAGGTGGTGGGAGCCGAAATCATGGCGGGCTGGCACGTAGAACTTCTTCTCATGCACCGTTACCGCCCGGATCTCTTTGTCTAACACCTTTAATCGACAAAGTTCACACCACCGGAACGTCCTGCTTTTTTCGAATTCTTGCCTTTCACAATCCTCACCGATCGCTGACCTTTGTACCCAAAGTCGAAGTCTTCCCTCAGCATGGTTCGTTCCGCAGCTAGAAGACCTGGCTAAGATCTTCGCTGAAATCCCATTTTTCGCTGAGAACGGAGGTATTCCGCCCGCATACCCGGCGAGATCAAAGCCCGTGCCCGAAGGAAGGGACACAGTGTCAGGTTTGTAGGACCGAGGCGCCGCCTCGCCCCTCCCCTTGAGATGCCATGAAAGACCTTGGTCTAGGGGCTTTTCGGACAAAGTCCTTGGAACTGTTCCAAGAACTTAGAATGAGCCCGAGTTCCTTCTGAACCCAACTTTTCAGACCACCTGCAGCGCCGGGGCAATGGATGCGCCGGCCGGATCCATCCTCGCCCCGGTGCAACCCTGAGATGCGCTGATCTGCAACAGCACGGCGGTCAAGAACAACGTCGACCGGCTCCTGCAAGCACAAGTGATCTATCTGAAGCAGCGCCCGGTTATCCCAACCACCCCCCCGTAACCCGTAGGGCGGATGAAGCGAAGCGCAATCCGCCATCATCCCCAGTACCCCCGTAGGGCGGATGAAGCGAAGCGCAATCCGCCATCATCCCCAGTACCCCCGTAGGGCGGATGAAGCGAAGCGCAATCCGCCACCATACACAACGAAACGGAATCCGCTTCCGCTTACCCCAAAAAGCGCAACGTCCCCATGAGCGCCGCCATGAGCCCGAAACCCAAGCCAATGGTCCATTGAAGCTGGGAAAACCGCTTGTCCATGGCCTGAAAGCGAGCGCTGGTTTCACGTTGCAGCGCCTCAAAACGAGCGTTGGTTTCACGTTGTAGAGCTTCAAAACGAGCATTGGTTTCACGTTGCAGCGTTTCAAAACGAGCGCTGATTTCACGCTGCAGAGCTTCAAAGCGCTTATCAACAACCTCAAAGAGGGTCGCGATTTCCCGCTGAACTGCCTCAAAACGCTTATCCATAGCTTCAAAGCGCTTATCAACAGCCTCAAAGCGGGTGGCGATTTCCCGCTGAAGTGCCTCAAAGCGCTTATCCATGGCTTCAAAACGCTTCTCCATGGCTTCAAAACGCTTCTCCATGGCTTCAAATCGCTTATCAACAGCTTCAAACCGGGCGATCATTTCCCGCTGCAGCGACTCAAAGCGCTTTTCCATCGCTTCAAAACGCTTTTCTGAAGCGTGAAAATGAGCAATTTGAATTTCCCTGAAGGCTCGCAGCTCTTCCTCGACCCGAACCACCCTTTCCATCAGGGAAAGTTCCCGGGCGCGCTGTTCGTTTTCTTTCACAAACGCTGCGAGTTTTTCCGAGAAAAGTTCATCTACCTTTTCTCGAAAAAGCTGTTCCACACTCTGCGCGATCCAATCCTTCACTTCCCTTTCGCTCAGAGACGATCCGGGGAGGCTCATGGAACAGGCTCCTTCTTTTGGTGTGATTTTTCAAAACCTTACCACCTGTTTCTCTCGCTGACAAGATCGCCCGAACTCGTGCCACTGTGGATGCAAAAATCAGCCATTTCCCCTCCAACCCGCACCCGCAACCCGTAGGGCGGATGAAGGCGAAGCCGGAATCCGCCATTATCAAATACCGAGCGTTATCAGACAAAACCACTCCCCCCACCACCTGGCTCAACCGCCACCCGATCATCTTGTGCCTTGACACATGACGCAACGACTCCATTCTCAATTGGCGGATTCGGGTGGGGCATTTTGTGTGGGGCTTTCCGAGCGGTGCATTCTGGGCGGCGCATTTCGCTTCGTTTCATGCGCCCTACGCTTCATGCGCCCTATGCAGCAGGTGCCGTACGGGATGGGTGGCGCATTCCGGCTTCGCCTCCATGCGCCCTACGAGGTTCGGGGTTGGGTAGGATGGTGGCGAACACGGCTGTAGGCTGTAGGGCTGATGAAGGCGAAGCCGGAATCCGCCACCACCCGCCAGAAACACCCCCGTAGGGCGGATGAAGGCGAAGCCGGAATCCGCCATCATACACAACGAAGTGGAATCTGCTCGGTGATGTAAAAAGTTTTGTATAAAATTTTAAACGGCAATGGTTGAAAGGCGGAAATTTTACACAAAATGCTTGACACTACCGAGTTTTCGAACGTCTTGCCGGCGTCGTCAGCCCGAGTCTGTCACAAATTCCGGTTAAGAAGCTCCTATAAGTTTGAAAAAGGAAAGAATACCTGCAGATAACAGATCACTCCTGCAGACCTGCCATGGCCCGTCGCTGATTTTGGTCGTTAGACCTGAGTTTCCTCCGGCTTGAATAAATCCTCACCTTTTCATGGCCTTGCCCGGTCCATGGTTAGGGAGCGCCGGGGGGCTTGCTACATCCGTTCTCAGTTAAGTCTCCGGCCGGAACGGCAGAGTTGCCGTTTTTTCTTAAAGTCTCTTTCATATTTTGCCGTTGATTATCCCGTAAGGCTGGCTCACACATGAAAGGATGCTTCATGGGAACGAACAATGTGGTTTTTTTGGAAGCCATCGAGTGGTTTGATCCTTCAGGCAAAGACATGCTTCATCGCATCCCTGAGGAAGGATCGGGAGAAATCAAGTTCGGGGCCCAGTTGACCGTGCGCGAAAGTCAAGTGGCGGTCCTTTTTTACCAAGGGAAAGCCGTAGCGGCTTTCGGTCCCGGCCGTCACACACTCAAAACCGCCAACATTCCCATTTTAACCAAGCTTTTGAGTCTTCCTTGGGCTTTCACCAGCCCGCTTCGAGCGGAAGTCTATTTCGTCAACACCAAGACCTTTACCAACCTCAAATGGGGCACTCGAGATCCTGTAGCCTTTCGAGATGCCGCTTTGGGGCTGGTTCGTCTTCGAGCCCACGGTGTGGTCAATGTGCGTATTGTGCAGCCGGTTTTGTTCATCAACCGACTCGTAGGCACCCTAGGTCGATTCACCACGGAAGATGTGGAAGAATACCTGAGCCGCGTTATCGTGTCTCGACTGAACGACCTTATGGGTGAAGAACTCACAAGCCTTCTCGATCTACCCGGCCGCTACGACGCTTGGGCAGAAAAGCTCAAGGCACGCCTCGCAGAAGATGCCTCTCATTTCGGCATGGCCCTCACGCATCTCTACATCAATGCCATCACCCCTCCCGAAGAAGTCCAACGGGCCATCGACGATCGAAGCAAGCTGGGTGCCTTTGAGGACTTAAACAAACTTTTGAAACTTAAGGCCGCCTCGGCCATGGAAAAAGCTGCGGAAAACCCGGGAACAGGCGGCGAAGCGGCTGGAATCGGTTTGGCTTTCATGATTCCAGGCCTCATGGCCGAAGCCTTTCGAGAACACAAACCCTCAGACCGCCACAGCGCCCCGGGACCTCAATGCCCGGACTGCCACAGTTCTGTTCCTGAAAACGCTCAGTTTTGCCCTCACTGCGGACATCAGCTGGTGGTTTTCAATCAGTGCCCTTACTGCAGCAAGAACCTGTCTCCTACCGCCCGCTATTGCCCACGGTGCGGGAATGCGGTGTCCAAAGAGGTCTTGGAAAAGAAATGCCGACACTGCGGAGCGTCCAACCTTCCCCAAGCTGTTTTTTGCGATCAGTGCGGTGAAAGGCTTTAAAACCCACATACATCATCCCTGCCCTCAATGCGGCGGCTCTGTGACCCTGGAAGATACAGACAGAATCTTTCAGTGCCCTTTCTGTCGCGTTCGGCTCGCCTTTCAAGCGACACCGCATTTCACCTATGTGCTTCCGGCCAAAAACGTTAAGCCTCTTCACCCTCTGACTTATCTTCCCTATTGGCGGTTTCGAGGTTTCACGTTTGTCTTGGACACTCAGAAACTTCACCATCACATTCTCGATGTGAACACCGCTGCCGCGACAGTGTGCGGTATTCCTTCATCCCTTGGCCTTCGGCCTCAAGCCGTGCCCATGTCCTTCTATACGCCGATGATTCCCGGAACATTTCTTCAACCTCAGGTTTCCTGGAAAGGATTTCTCAAGTCCATGGGCCTCGGCCTCAAAAGCAGACTCAAAGAACCTGCGTCACAAATGACCTATCACGCCTTTATCGGCGAAAGTGTGAGTCTCATCTATGCTCCCTTTTTCAAGCAGCAAGGAAAGATGCACGACGCCGTGACCGGCCGGGCCTTAAAACCATGGCCGGAAGAACTTTCCCGTGCCGTGGAGGGCACGAACCCTGAGTCCCGGCTGCATTTTCTTCCTACTTTGTGCCCTCGATGCGGCGGCGACATGGAAGGAGAACGGGACGCTTTGGTCCTTCGCTGTCAAACCTGTTCGGAATTTTGGGAAATGACCGAATGTGAATGGCACTCGCTGGAAGTGGCTTGGATTCCCGGGGGCACTCAGGAAACCGTCTGGGCCCCTTTTTGGGTCCTTGATGTGGCTGCCCAAGGATTTCCTCTGGAAACCTTTGATGATTTCCTCACCTTGACCCGAGCTCCCATCATCCGTATGACCAAAAAGGCCGAGACCCCATTTCATTTCTGGATCCCGGCCTTCAAAATCGCTCCTCAATTTTTCCTTCGTGCGGCCCGAGCCGCCACGGTCCATCAGCCCGACACCGTGACCGAACAAGCGGTCCCTTTTAAGGCCCTCTACCCCGTAACCCTTCCTTCCGTGGAAGCCTTTCAAGCATGCCCGATTCTTTTAGGTGCCTTTAGCCCTTCCAAAGAAGAACTCCTTCCCAAAATCCGCCAAGGCCGATTGGCCTTTCGAGGAAAAAGGCTGGCCTATGTGCCCCTAAGGCGCCTCAGTTCCGAATGGCTCATGGAACCCTTTGGCATCGCCCTTCCCATGCACACACTGCGCTGGGGCCGCACCCTCTAAAGCAACACCTTAGGAAAACAGACTCTGGTAGTGGCGCCGAAGATCCCTTTTGAGAATCTTTCCTGTAGGTGTTTTGGGTAAAGCCTCCACCACAACCACGGCCTTGGGCACCTTAAAACCTGCCAGCTCCTTTTTGCATAGGGCGACAATCTCTTCTTCCGTAATAGTTTCCCCGGCCTTGGGCACCACGATGGCGGTCACCGCCTCAATCCATTTGGGGTGCGGCACACCGATAACGGCCACTTCCGAAACACGCGGATTCTTGTAAATGACTTCTTCCACTTCACGAGTGGAGACGTTTTCGCCGCCTGTTTTCACCATGTCCTTTTTGCGGTCCACCACGGTGATGTAACGGTCTTGATCGTAGACGCCCACATCTCCTGAGTGAAACCACCCGCCGGCCATGGCTTCTTCGGTCTTGTCCGGATCTTTGAAATACATGAGCATGACATGAGGACCGCGGCCGCAAATTTCGCCGGGAATTCCGGGACCGACAATCGGACGACAGAGATCGTCCAAGAGGGCTGTTTCCATGTTCAGACCGCCCATACCGGCTGATCCCGGTTTGGTCAGCTGGTCGGCGGGTTTGAGAATCGTGTGATACGGTGAAAGTTCTGTTTGGCCGTAGTAATTATAGAGCCTTTGGCATGACGGAAGCCGACGCTGAATTTCCTTTAACACCTCCACAGGCATGATGGACGCCCCATAATATCCCTTCTGAACCGAGGACAGATCCCTTTTGTCAAAGTCAGGATGACGCAACAGCCCGATCCATACGGTGGGAGGTGCGAAAAAGACCGTGGCGCGATGTTCTTCGATCTTCTGTAAAATGGTCGGTATATCGGCCGTGGGGAGCAACACATTGGTGGCCCCAAGCCAGAAAAAGGGGGTCAGAAACACATCGCGCTGCGCACAGTGAAAGATGGGCAGTGCATTGAGGTTCACGTCCTGAGGACTGTATTCCCCATCCACGATGCAACCCATGTATTGGGCCATAAGGGACTGGTTGGTGAGCACCACACCCTTGGGCAGGGATTCAGTCCCGCTTGTGTAGGTCATTTGCACAGGATCTTCAATGTGCAGCTCCACCTCGGGCTCTTCAGCCGACTGGGCTTCCGCCCAAGAGTCGAAATCCAGCCAGCCTTGCGGAGCGGCACGACCCGCTCCCTGGTTGGACCAGATCCGATGGGACACCGTTGGCATCTCCTCCAGAACTCCGTCCACAAGCTCAGCCAGTGCGTCTTCCACGATAAAAAACCTGGCTTCCGAATGGTTGATGCAATAGGCGATATCCTTGCCTCGAAGCAAATAGTTGATGGCCAAGTAAATGCCTCCAGCCTTGGCCGTGCCGAGCCATGTGAGCACATGATGAACGGTGTTGTGCGCCAAAATGGCGACGCGGTCAAAGCGCTTCAATCCCAGGGCCAAAAGCCCTTGAGCCACACGGTTTGTGGCCTCTTCCAGTTGCGCGTAGGTCAGGGTTTGGTCGCCGAAAATCAAAGCGGGCTTATCTGGATACCGATAAGCGCTGCGCCGCACGATGTCCGCGATTACCCAACGCGTGATTCTGTTGTAGCGCGATCGCAAAAAGGCGATGCTTTCCCGGTCGAACTGGTGAAAGTGTTTTTTGGCATCCTCGGTGAGCGGCCTTATGACTTTCATCGGCATTCTCCTCTTTCTTCACGAGCGGCCTTGGGGCGCGATCCAAGGACTTCACATGGCACTTGCCGCGCGGAACACGCCCCCTGAGTGCTTTAGGAGCTTGTCTGACAATGGATGTTTCGCTGCAAGCGCGGGCGTCCCGCCTGCACAAAGAGCGGGCCCGAGACCTGCACTCCCAGAAAAAGACCGAATCTCAGGCTCTTAGGGGCGGAGGGTGCTCGCCCCTCTTTTGAGACGGTCTTCGGTGCAACCGGCATCGTCGTTTTTCGTACGAATTTCCATGGAAAGTTTCTAGACGAAACGGGGTGGCCTCTTTTCCACAAAAGCCTGGAGCCCCTCTCGGCCGTCGGCGTGTCGGGCACAGGCCACCAGGAAGCGGCGCTCCCATTCCGCCTGCTCCTCAAAAGACCTCTGAAACGATCCGTTCAACAGTTCCTTGACACAGGCAAAAGAATGGAGGGATCTGCAGACAAGATCCTGCAGCATTTTGAGGCTTTCCTCTCGAGCCGTGCCGTCGGGCACAAGGCGAGTCACCAACCCCCATTCCAAAGCCTTTCCCGCCGGAATACGTTCGTCAAAAACGGCAATCTCCAGGGCTCGAGCCAATCCCACGAGGCGCGGTAGAGAAAAGGTTCCTCCACCGTCGATACACAGTCCATTGGATGTGTAAGCTTGCTGGAAAAAGGCCGACTCCTCAATGACGCGAAAGTCGCACGCCAAAGCCAACATGAACCCGGCACCGGCCGCCGCCCCATGCACAGCGGCCACCACAGGCTTGGGCATAGTTCGAATTTGGACCGCCAATCGATTCAATTGCCCGGCCAGAACGTGCAAAGAGGTACCGGGATCATTGTTAAATTCCAAAGCCCATTTTAAGTCGCCTCCGGCACAAAAAGCCCGCCCTCGCCCGGTCAACAAAACGCCGCGTACGGATGGTTCCACCGCAGCATCGGTCATGGCATCGGCCAATTCGGTCATGAGCCCCAAATTTAAGGCGTTCAATTGCTTGGGACGATTCATGACCACTTCCCGAATCGAACCGTGGTTTAGGACCTCCAGAAATTCAGGCATGAGGGCTCCTTCATCCTATGGACGCTTGAATTTTATGGTTGAAATTTACCGGCTAAAAACCGCTCGACTTTCACGCTCCGTAATGACCGGCATACTGTTCTCGAGCGACGCGTTTAGCAAATTTCCCCACACTTGTCTTGGGAATGGATTCCACAAATAGAACGTCGTCCGGAAGCTGCCATTTGGCGAAATGCGGCCGAATGAAATCCAAAATGGCTTCTTTGGTCACCGAACCCCTGGCCGCCTCCTTCACCACCACCAGGGCCAAAGGGCGTTCCTCCCATTTAGGATGGGGAATCCCGATGACCGCCGCCTCCAACACATCGGGATGAGCCATGATGGCGTTTTCCAGATCGATGGAAGAAATCCATTCTCCGCCGCTCTTGATGAGGTCCTTGAAACGGTCGGTGATTTTAAGGTACCCGTTGGGATCGATGGTGCCCGCGTCCCCGCTTCGCCAATAGCCGTCTTCCGTAAAAGATTCGGCGCTTCGGGGATCGTTGTAATAGGTCCGCGTGATCCAAGGGCCTCGAATGAGCACCTCTCCCACACTCTTGCCATCTCGCGGAAGAGTCTTGCCGTCCGGACCCAAGATCGCCACGTCCAGTCCCACCACGGGAAGCCCCTGCTTTTTTCGAAGCTCCCACCGCTCTTCTTCCGACAAATCCTTAAGCGAAGGCTTAAGATGGTTAATGGTGACGAGAGGAGCCGTTTCCGTAGCCCCGTAGGCGTGAATGACCTGAGCCCCACCCAACTCGAAGAAGCCTTTCATCAGGGCCAGGGGAGGTTCCGTGGCTCCACTGATCATACGTAACCCCGTAAGGTCCGGCTTGGCGGGCAGGTTTTTAATATGGTGCAGCATAGGCAGAAAAATGGCCGGAGCGCCGCAGGTGACGGTCACTTTTTGATCCACCAGCAAGTCGACCAAAGGTGATGGGTCTTCCATGGTATAGCGGCCCGGAAACACAAGTTTGGCTCCAAGCATGGGCCCGCAGAAGAACATTCCCCAGCCTTGAGCGTGGAACATGGGCACAAGTTGCATAATAACATCGTTTTGAGTCATGTGCAGCGCCTGGGCAATAGCCAAAGTGTGCAGGTACATGGCTCGATGGGAATTGTAGACACCTTTAGGCTTTCCCGTGGTTCCCGAGGTGTAACAGGCCGTGCAGGCGGAGGTTTCATCAATCCAGGGAAATTCAAAGTCTTCGTCGCTTTCGGCGATAAGGGTTTCATAGTCGTAAGCCGCGGGAAAGGCGCTTTCACCCACCCCTTTGCCCACATCGTCCAAAACGATCAGTCCTTGCACCGTCGGGCATTCGGCGGCCAGAGGTTCCATGAGGGGTCTCAAGGATGCGGCCACCACCACGAATCGCGCTTCGCTGTGGTTGATCACATAAGTGCGCTCGGCAGCCGAAATGCGGGGATTAAGTTCCAAAAGCACCGCCCCGATTCCGGAAACGGCAAAATAAAGTTCCATGAAACGATGGGTGTTCCAGTCCAAGGCTCCCACACGGTCCCCTGGAGCCACTCCGAGCTTGGTTAAGGCCTTGGCGAGACGTCGCACGCGCCGGTCCACCTCGCCGTAGGTGCTTCGGTGCAACGTTCCGTCCAGGTTCCTGGAGACGACTTCCGTTTCGGGATAATTTCTCGCAGCATGCTTTAAAAAGGTGATCAGGTTCAAGGGATAAGCGTCGTTGGATGTTGCAGGAAACCCTTTGATGATGTTCAAGGCCATGAGCGCACCTCCGACGTTTTCAAGGCGGGTTTTTCAGGGGGTTTTAACCGACACATTCTTTCACCGACTCTTGCGATCCTCACCTCCTTTGGGCCGTTTTCTTTCGGCAAACCACTGTACGTGTCTTTCGTCTCAATCTTTCTTTTCGCTAACTGAGCGCTCGTTCGGTTCCATGCCCCAAAAGTCTAAGGGCGTCAAGGAAAAAGAGAGCCATGATCTCCTCTTTGCTCAGTGCCCTTAAAGGTGGCTTTCTTTCCCGAAAAAAGGCCATCTTCTTTTCAAATAAGGGATGAGACGGGACGAAGGCCCTTTAGTAGCCTGTCCGAAAACTCTCAGTACCAGGGTCTTTCATGGCATTTCGTGGTAGGGGCGAGGCCGCGCCTCGGCCCTACAAAAACGAAACCGGCCCATTCACGGAGGGTGCGGGTTTTCTGCCCGCCGTTTGCGTGGGCGGCGCACCCGCGCTTCGAAGGAAAACTCCGCTCTTGAACACGCTCGCAGCACCTTGGTTCAGTAGAGTTTTTCCCGTTCTTCGAACTCTTTCGAAGACAATGGAAAATCCGTAAAAAGAAACTTGACCAAAGTCCATACTTCCAGTTAACGTAAAGTGTAAACGGAGGGAAATCTATGGCCAAGGACAACCAGAAATCAGAAAGGTTTTTCACCATTTCCGAATTGGCCGCTCAACTGGACATAAGCCCTAGAACCATCCGTTTTTACGAGGAAAAAGGCCTCATCACCCCTCGGCGCACTCCGGGCAATCAGCGCGTCTATACGCTCAAGGACCGTGCGCGCCTCAAACTTATTCTTCGAGGAAAACGTTTTGGATTTTCCCTGGATGAAATCGCCGAAATGATCGGCTTAGCCGATACGGACATGGACGAAGCGGCCCAGATTCGAAAGAGCCTCGATTACGGCCGCAAAAAACTGAATGAAATTCGGGACCGCATGAAAGACCTCATTATTCTCGAACAGGACCTCTTGGCCGTACAGAAGAAACTCGAAAAACGCCTAGAAGAACTGACAAGAGAGGACAAGGGCGGGGAGGAAACAAAACTATGAATCTAAGAGAAATGTTGGATCGGAACGCCAGAAAATTCGCCAACAAAGAAGCGATCCGTTCTCAGGGGCAAGCCATGAGCTTTTCCGAACTCAAGGAGAAAGCAGAAAGGGCGGCAGCCGTCTTTCAGGCATATGGGCTTCGTCCCGGAGACACAGCCGCCGTGATGAGTCAGAACACACCCCACTTTGTCGTCGTGTTTTTTGGCCTTCAAAAAGCTGGCGTTGCAGTGGTTCCCGTCAATCACAAGCTGGCACCTCCAGAGGTTCAATACATTCTGGAACACAGCAAGGCCCGTCTCTTCCTCTTTGACGGCGCTTTGGCGCACGTCGCGGAAGCCCTCTCCTTGCCCATCCCCGCCGTGTCCATGGACACTCCAGTCCCTCAAAGACCATTCCTCGAAGATTTACTGACCGATGCGCCGGCTTTGACACCTGTACCCGTGGAGGACGACGATACGGCTGAAATTCTCTATACAAGCGGGACGACCGGAAAACCCAAGGGCTGTGTCCTGACCCATCGCAGTGTGGTCATGGCCGCCATAACCGGCGCTTTGGCCTTGAAGATGGACGAGAAGGATCGCTTGCTCATGGCCATGCCCATCTGGCACTCTTCGCCGCTTAACAACTGGTTCCTAGGCGCTTTTTACGTTGGTGCGACCACAATCCTTCTTCGTGAATACCACCCTCTCCATTTCCTTCAAACCGTTCAAAATGATCGGTGCACCGTCTATTTCGGAGCGCCTGTTTCCTATCTTCTTCCCCTTCAGATGGTTCCTAATTTTGACGATTTTGATCTCTCCTCCATGCGAGCTTGGGTCTACGGTGGAGGGCCCATTGCGCCCGAGACCGTTCGAATTCTTCAAAAACGATACAAGAGCGACCGCTTCTATCAGGTCTACGGTATGACTGAAGCCGGACCTACAGGAACGATGCTTCCACCCGAAGCCCACGCCCATAAAGCGGGATCCATCGGGAATAAAGGCCTGCCCGGAACAGATCTTGTGGTCATGAAATCGGAAACAGAGGAGGCTCGTTTCGGGGAGACCGGCGAAATCTGGATCAAAGCCGACTCCATGATGAAGGGCTATTTCAACGATCCTGAAGCCACGATAAAAGCCTTTCATAACGGCTGGTATCGCACCGGCGATGTGGCTCGCATCGACGAAGATGGATACCTCTTTATCGTCGATCGCCTCAAGGACATGATCATCACCGGTGGAGAAAACGTTTACTCCAAAGAAGTAGAAGACGCCCTTGCGGAACATCCCCAGGTCGCACAGGCGGCGGTGATCGGCACGGCCCATCCCGACTGGGGGGAAACGGTTACCGCGGTGATCGTTCCAGCCCCAGGTTCGCAACCCAACGCTGAAGAGCTTACGGCGTTTCTTCAGAGTCGGCTTGCCAAGTACAAGATTCCGAGAATCTTTCATTTCGTGGAGGCCTTGCCCCACACGCCCACGGGTAAAGTGATGAAGTACAAGCTGCGGGAAATGTTCTAGAACCGAAGGAGAAATCATGTTTGAGTGTCTGCTGGATGAGAAGACGCTTCGATGGCGCGACGAAGTGCGGGATTTTGTCAAATCCGTGCCTCGCCAAATGATTCTGGACATGGATGCGGACAAGATCCGTTTTCCCAAAGAATTCCTTCAGGAAGCCGGGCGCAGAAACCTTTTAGGGTGCCGTTACCCCAAGCGATGGGGCGGCCGTGACATGGATTGGGTGAGCACCTGCGTGGCCATGGAGGAGGTCGGCGCGCTGGGCTATATTTTTGCGTGTACCTTCGGGGTTGGCGCCGAATTGGTTTGTGACGCCATTGTTCTTCACGGCACAGACACCCAAAAGGAACGCTATGTCGCGCCTCTGCTCAAAGGAGAAATCTTTGCCGCCGAATGCCTGACGGAACCTCGAGGCGGATCCGACTTTTTCGGTACCACCACCACCGCGGTGGACAAGGGAGATTATTTCATCCTCAACGGTCAAAAGCGTTTCATTGTCGGCGGCGAAGGTGCCGATTATTTTTTGGTATACGCTCGCACAGATCCCAAGGCCAAACCCCACGAAGGAATCACTTGTTTTATCGTGGATCGAGGTCCCGGCGTGGAAACCGCCTATCACTACGGGCTCATGGGCTGCCGCGGCGGCGGCACCAGCCGCTTGGTTTTTAAGGACGTGAAGGTTCCAAAGGAAAACATTTTGGGGCACCTCCATGGAGGTTTTGAAGTCTTCAAGACCATGATGATTCCCGAGCGTTTGGGCACAGCCGCCATGACCATTGGAGCGGCACGGCCGGCTCTTGAAGTGGCCACCGGGTATTCGACGCGTCGCAAAGCTTTCGGAAGACCTATTCATGAGTTCCAAGGGGTCAGTTTCCAGGTGGCCGAAGCCGTGATGCTTTTGGACGCATCCCGCGCCATGGTGCATGCCACGGCCCAAGCTGTGGACCGCAAAGCACCCTCGGCCACGTTGCGACGTCTTATTTCGGAAACGAAAAAGTTTGTGACCGAATCCTGCCAAAAGGTGGTCCATAACGCCATGCAGGTGATGGGTGGCATCGGGTACACCACGGTTTTTCCTGTGGAACGTATTTATCGGGATCTGCGGCTGGCGTCCATATGGACCGGAACCAACGAAATCATGGCCACCATTATCGCCCATGAATGGTACAAGGAATACTGGGCCATGAAAGAAGCACGCCTGACGCGTGATGTGGAACGAGACGCCCCCGGCGCCGACGACGTGGAAGAAAAGGTTTATGAGTAGCGAGTGGACATGTGTATCCGCCCGCACTTACCGCCTTGCCGTCACAAGACGGCCCCAACCGGGGATGTCTTCATGGCTGCGAGGATAAAGGAGGGGCAGGGGTATCAAGAAAGCCCATGCGGGTCCAATAACGCCCGTGGTGTACGTGCACTTCGATAGGGACTTGAAAAGCCGAGGACAAGACGGAACCGGAAAGCACCTGCTCTTTTGGGCCGCTGGCCACACAACGCCCATTTTGCAAAACCAACACATGAGAGAAAACGGGCATGATTTCTTCCAGATGATGGGTGACCAAAACGAGGGTGGGTCCTTGAGGGTCCCGGCCCATGCGGTCCAGGGTTTCCAGGAGTTGTTCTCGAGCGACCATATCCAGCCCGGAACAGGGTTCGTCCAAGATGAGAAGCCTCGGACCAGCCATCAGGGCACGGGCGATGAGCACCCTTTGTTTTTCCCCCTGAGAAAGCACGCCGTAAGGGCTATGAAGAACCGAGGCACAGCCCATGACTTCGGCAAGTCTTTCGGCCTTACGCTCGTCTTGTGAGGAAGGTTTTTCGAAAACGCCGATGGAAGCGAACTTCCCGCCGATAATCAGGTCCAGGGGTTTTTGATGCGGCGGGACGTGTTCTTGCAGGAAAGATCCCACCCACCCGATTTCCTTACGTAATTCTCGAAGATCGACGGAACCGAACCGGCGTCCCAGCACTGTGATGGATCCTCGGGTGGGCCATAGATAGCCCGCGAGCAGCAAAAGGAGCGAGGTTTTTCCCGACCCATTGGCCCCCAGGACCACCCAGTGTTCTGCAGGATTCAATCGCCAAGTGATATCGGTAAGAATGGATCGGCGAGATCGCACCAGGTGAACCCCTTCGAAGGCGATCCAGAGTCCCTGGTTTCCATTGTCCACGGTGTGTTCGAACTCCTGAGTTTTAGGCATAATCTGAGGGCCGGTCATTCTTTCCATCGCACAACCACTTTGCCGAAATGTTTTCCTTCACGGACGTAAAGGTGAGCCGCCTCCACGTCCTGCACTGCAAAAATCTTATCCACGATGGGACGAACCGTCCCCTTTTCCAGAAGGGGCAAAATCTCTTCTCGGCATCGCTGAATGACGGCCGTTTTTTCCGCGTGGGATCGGCTCCGCAGCACGGAACCGATGATTCGAATTCTTTTGGTCAAGAGTGGAGCCAAGGAACACGTCGCGTGGTGTCCTCCCATAAGCCCGATGAGCACAAGGCGGCCTTTGGAAGCCAGGATCTTTAAATGTTTTTCCAGATAGGGAGCTCCGATGAAATCCAAAACGACATCCACACCTCGGCCCTGAGTCCAGGAAAGCACGGCTTCCGCGAAATCTTCGCGTGTGTACTGAATAACCAGGTCAGCTCCAAGCCAACGACATTTTTCAGCTTTCCAGTCACTACCGCAGGTGGTCGCCACATGGAGCCCATAGACTTTGGCCAACTGAATGGCAGCCGTCCCCACACCGCTTCCGCCGCCGTGCACTAAAAGCGTTTCTCCGGGCTTCGCCTTGGCTTCGTCAAAAATGTTGGTATGCGCCACCACGAAAACTTCGGCCGCCGCCGCTGCCTCCACAAAGGAAAGATTTTCCGGCACCGGAAGTAAATGATCGGCAGGTACAGCCGCATACCGAGCATAGCCGCCTCCAGCCACAATCCCAAAAACCCGATCCCCTTCCGCCCAGGGAACATCCTCGGAACCCCGACGCACCACATACCCGGCCAAATCCAGACCGAGGATCGAAGAAGCCCCGGGTGGCGGAGGATACAATCCGCGACGCTGCAACAGATCCGCTCGATTCACGGAAAAGGCTTCCACCTGCACCAACACTTCACCGGCCTTCGGCTCAGGCATGGGGACATGGCCCAAGCTCAAGGTATTCCAGCTCCCGGGCTCTCCGGTTTCCTCAACGAGCACAGCAGGCATCATCCTTTCCATCAGCCTATCTCCCCTTTTTCTGCAAAGGAATAATAGCGGTCTCCCGCCAGGATGATGTGGTCGTGCACGGTGATATCCAGATCTTGCAGCAGGCGTTTGAGCTTCAAGGTCAGTTGCCGGTCCGCGGCGGAAGGTTCCGGGTCCCCGCTGGGATGGTTGTGTGCGAAAATGACGGCCGTCGCTCGATGCTTCAAAGCGGCTTCCACCACCAGCCTGGGAAAGACGGCCGTGCGATTCACGGTTCCTTCCTGAATGCGTTCCACAGCGATGAGCCCGTTCTGGCTGTTGAGAGCCAACAGGCAAAACACCTCGACGCGTTCCGCTTCAAAATGTCCCTTGAGGTATTCCACTGCCTCCTGGGTCGAACTAAGGGTCTTTACCGATCGCCAGCGATCCTTTCGGTAGCGCTCCACAAGCCGTGGGATCAAGGCCAGGAGCATGGCCGAATGGATCCCGATGCCGGAGACGGCGGTGAGTTCTTTTGGCGAGGCATCCAAAACGGCGGAAAGGGAATGAAAATGCTCGAGCAGCGCTTTGGCCGTCGGTTTTACATCGCGTCTGGGAATGGCATAGGTCAGCAAGAGCTCCAAGACTTCATGGTCGTGAAAGGCGTCCAAACCTCCCGTCAAGAAGCGTTCTCGAAGACGTCGACGATGTCCTTCAGCTCCCAAAGCGGTCATTTTTCTCTAACTCGGCCACTTTTTGTTTGAGGGAGTCCAAAAGATCGTTCACCGATCGATTCACCAGAAAACTTTCGAATTGCGACCGGTAGTTACTTACGTAGCTGATGCCTTCAATGACCACGTCGTAAACCATCCATCGGTCGCCGCTTTGAATCATGCGGTATTCAACGACCACATCCTGATTCTGGTACCGCACCCGCGTCTTGACAAGAGCAAAGCGGCCTTCCACACGCTCTTCCTCGTAGCGCACAACCTCATCTTCCCCGCACGTATAAGTGTCCACCTTTCCAATATAGGTAAAGTACAAAAGATCCTTAAAAAGGCTGACAAATTCCGTTCGCTGTTCGGGATTTAGACTTCTCCAGTGTCGGCCCAAAGAGCGTTTCGCCGCCTCTTCAAAATCCACATATTCCATGGCAATGGACCGAACGGCTTCACGTCTTGCCTTGATGTGTTCCGGACTGTCCGTTCCGCATGTATGCAACACATGAAGCGCCCGTTCGGTCGCGTTCTTGATGACGTCCGTGGGCTTGGTTTGAGCCGGTGCCGACGACACAAACCAAAGCACCGCAAAAGCCACCATAAGCACCCTTATGACAACCCGCATTTCCCCTCGCTCCTGGCTTTTCATGAACCTACCTCCCCATGAAATCTTCCCGACTTTGTGCCTTGTTAATGCACCTTATCATCTGTTGTAAAGACCTGTGAAACCTTCAGAGCACTTCAAGAAAGGCGCATTTAAGGTACCTCGTTTCCGGCATACCTAAGAGAACCGGATGATCCAAAGCCTGACCGCGTGCTTCCAAAAGCCTTAAGGATCTCCCCGCCGCTTGACCGGCTCGAAGCAGCATCTCGTAAAAAGCTTCCTCTCGAAGGTGAAACGAACACGAACATGTGACCAAAAGGCCCCCTCGACGCAAAGCCAGCATGGCACGACGATTGAGGTCCGTATATCCCCTGACGGCATTGGGAAGCGCTTTCTTGGTCTTGGCGAAAGCCGGAGGGTCCATGATGATCACGTCGTAGCTTTCCCTTGGTGTCCGTTTCAGAAAATCAAGAACATCACTGACCTGAAAATGACATCGGTCCTTCAATTGATTCACCTCGGCATCCTTGGCCGCTCTTTTTACCGCATCCTGCGACGCATCCACACCCAGGACCCGCACGGCTCCGGCCTGCGCCGCCACCAGGCTCCATAGCCCCTGATAACAAAACAAATCCAGCACCTCGGCTCCCACAACATAGCGACGAAGAGCCTCTCGATTGTCCCGCTGATCCAAGAAGAGACCGGTCTTTTGCCCTTCCAAAAGATCCACCTGAACCGTCAAGCCGTGCACAGAAACGGAAAACGAATGGTCCAGGGTTCCCTGAAGAATCCTTTTTTCCAGAGGCAAGCCCTCCAAAGCGCGGGCTGAGACATCGTTTCGAGCCACCACGGCGTGGGGCTGAAACAGACGCATGAGCGCCTCACAGACCATCGATTCCACGGCCGCCATCCCCGCCGTGGTCACTTGCATCACCCATGCCGAATCATAGCGATCCACCACAAGTCCCGGAAGCCCGTCGGATTCTCCATAAACCGCCCGGTAAACCCGTCGCCCTGGGTAAAGTTTCTCTCGAAAAGCCACAGCTTTTTGAAGTCTTTCGGCAAAAAAATCCGGCGACGGCACCATGTTCGATGGACCCACAAGGCGACAGGCGATCAGGCAATGGGGATTCACATAACCTGTGCCCCAATGCCGGCCCGATGTGGACACCACCTGCACCCACTCCCCCGGTGTAAACATTTTCAGAGGACTTTCCACTTCATTGCTGAAAACCCAGCGATGCCCCTGCAAGAGCCGTCGTTCGCAGCTTTTGTTGATCACCAGTCCTTGCATGGCGTCCTCTCCCGCTCACCCCACCTCGAAAATGTGAAAGCAAATAAAAAAAGCGCTCCCAAGGAGCGCCCGTAGCAGTCTCAGGCTGTGCCCCCCTAGCCGGCTTCGGAACGAATCGATTCCAACAAGATGCGATAATCTTCATAGATGCGGGCATCGCTTTCGATAACTTCATACAAGTCATCCAAATCCATGGCGATTACGGCATCCTTGTCGGGCGCCTCTTCCTTGAGCTCAATCCAGATCCAATCCAGAAGCATCTCTTCAGGATCGGCATAACCTTCCTCATGCTTATCCAAAATCCCGTCCGCAAGCTTGCGGTTGACTTTTTTCAAAGCCGCCTTGACAAACTCTTTCATCTCCATATCACATCGCCTCCACATCCCTCGATAGGAAAAAACCTTTTTTCATGGCGAACAGCCTTCTTTATGAACCGACACCCTTTCGACCACGTCCCGTGAAAGGCCTTCTCACTCATTTTAAAAGCCTCCTCAATTTACAGCGGCCGACGCACAGCGCTTGATAGCGGATTTGATAAAGCTTTTCAACAAACAAACGCATTTGCTCATGAGAAAAAACTCACGGATTTCCTTTTAGACCTTCTCAAGGCTGTGATAAACTTTTCATGTTGTTGTCCTCGAAATAATCCCTAAAGAAAGGAGCCGTCGGCGACCATGAAAGAACGTCAATACGTGATTGATGCCATGACCATTCAGGATTCTTGGCGTCTTTTCAAAATCCTGGCGGAGTTTGTGGAAGGCTTTGAAATTCTAGGGGATATCTATCCGGCCGTCTCTATCTTTGGGTCGGCCCGAGTGGGTCCGGGGGATCCCACGTATGAATTGACCGTGGAAATCGCCAAAAAATTGGCGCAGAACGGTTACAACATTATCACCGGGGGTGGTCCTGGAGTGATGGAAGCCGGCAACAAGGGGGCCAAGGAAGGTGGTGCGCATTCCGTGGGACTTAATATCGAATTACCCATGGAACAAAAACCTAACCCTTATGCCGATGTGAGGATCAACTTCAAGTACTTCTTTGTGCGCAAGGTCATGTTTGTCAAATATGCTCAGGCTTACGTGGCCATGCCGGGAGGCTACGGAACCCTGGACGAAGTCTTTGAAGCTCTCACCTTGATTCAGACACGGCGCATCAAACCTTTTCCCATCATTCTCGTGGGCAGCGATTATTGGGGGCCCCTGCTTCACTGGATGCGGCATACCCTGCTGCCTCGAGGCCTCATTTCTTCAGAAGACCCCGAGCTGGTCATGCTGGCCGATGATGCGGATCAGGTCGTCAAGATCATCAAGAAATACGTCATTGTGTAAGCGGAATGGGTTCGGCGGTCACGAATTCCAGGCGACCTTCGTCAGGAGCTGGATGGGCCGAAGCCTCGATGACGATTTCCTTTTTAAAATGTTCTTCCAAGGCTGTCAGGTCTTTTCTTTTACGGTTCAGAAGGTAATGGGCCACGTCGGCGGGGAGAGAAGCGCGCACTGCGATCACGTCTTCCCTAAGAAGCCCGTTCCAGATTTTTCGAAGGTACCATACGGCGGAAGTCTCCGTAGAACGCACCATGCCGGTTCCCGAGCACAAAGGACAAGCTCGATAGGACCCGAGCTGAATACTTAAGCCGAGATGTTCCCGTGAAATTTCCAGAAGTCCGAAAGACGAAATCTTGCCCACTTTGACCTTGGCTTTGTCTTTTTTGACTTCCTCACGCAATCGTCGTTCCACGTTGCGGATATGCTGGGTCTGACGCATGTCGATGAAATCCACCACCACCAGTCCCCCCAAATCCCGCAAGCGTAATTGACGTGGAATTTCTTCCGCCGCTTCCATATTGACTCGGTAAATGTTGTCTTCCTGAACCGTTTCTCGAGTCGCCTTGCCGGTATTGACATCGATGGCCACCAAGGCTTCTGTGCTGTCGATGACCAGATAACCCCCGGATTTAAGCGGCACCCTTTTTTGAAACAGCTGGTCGATCTGTTCTTCCAAATGAAACTTATTGAAAAGGGGGGCGTCCCCTTTGTAAAGCTTCACCAAGCGCTGATGCTTTGGGCTGATGATACGAATGAATTCCTTGACCTGCCGGTGCACCTCGGGATGATCCACCAAGATGGATTTCATTCCCGGGTGAAAATAGTCCCGCACCACACGAACGGCCAAATCCCTTTCCCGATAAATCAAGGCAGGGGCTTCGGTTTCCTTGACCTGTTTGAGAATCCCTTCCCAGATACGAACAAGGTAGCGAAGATCCTTTTGAATTTCTCGTTTCGTACGGTTTTCGGCCGCCGTACGCACAATGAGGCCCATCTCTTCCGGAACTTCCAGTTCCTGGACGATCTGCTTCAGTCTTTCCCGCTGGGTTTCGTCTTCGATCTTTCGAGACACCCCTCTTTGATTCTGGCCTGGAGCCAGCACCAGGTAGCGACCTGCCAGAGACACATAGGTTGTGAGGGCAGCCCCTTTATTCCCCACCTCTTCTTTGGTCACCTGGACCAAGACTTCTTGGCCTTGTCGAATCACATCCTGAATCTTGGGCGGCCCTTCAACTTCAACCGCATAATAATCCGGATGGATTTCGCTCAAAGGAAGAAATCCGTTGCGTTCTCCTCCATAGTCCACAAAGGCCGCCTGCAAAGACGGTTGCACGTTGACGACGATGCCCTTGTAAATATTGCCGACCACCTTGCCTCGAGTAGCCGTTTCAATGAAAAATCCTTCCAGGGATTGACCTTCCACAAGGGCAATGCGAACTTCTTCGGGATCGTGAGCGTTGATGAGTAAATGCTGTGTGGTCATAGGTTTCCGCGATAAGAGGTGCGCGTCTTCTGACGCTGCTGGGCTTGATAGATGAATGTTTTGAGAATCACGTGGCGGTTGGGTTGAGAGGTCCCGTCGTAGGGAGCGTCCACATAGGGAATACGCTTTTCCAAAAGCATAGGTTTAAGAACGGCCGAACAGATGGTGCTGGGCATACAGGTAAAGGGGAACACATTGACGATGCCGTCAAAACCTTCTTCCACGTAAGCCAAAGCCCCTCCGATACTCAAGGCGGCCTCCGTGCCGATCTCAAAGCTGAACAGACGGTCATTTTCTAAAAAACTCTCAATGTGCTTCACACTATGGTCCGGTTGAATATCCAGATGACGCAAAACGCGGGCGTACACTTGATGTTGCCGCCAGGCTTGGTATCGGTTTTCTATGCCCTGATGGATGACGGCCTTCGCCGCTCGAATGGCTTGGGCCTTTCGACCTTGACGCCACGCGTCGGCACACCGTTTCTTGGCCTTGCGCAGCCGTTCATAACTTACAAAATTGATCCATTCCGCAATGGAAGCGTCCACCACTTCGCCGCCATAAGCTTCGATCTGGCGAATAATGTTCTGGTTAGAGTCCGGATGACTCCTCAAGTAAATCTCACCGACAATACCGATCTTGGGCCTGCGAGGTTTTCTGTCATCGATAAACGTGGCCGCCGTTTCAGCCACATCTTCCACCAAATCATAAAGCCGCGCAAAATCCCTTCGTGGCCCGTGAGTGACCACAGCCTTCTCCATGGCCTCAAGAGCCTCTTCCATAAAGGCGTCCGTCAAGCCCGGCCGTACTTCATAGGGACGAACCCGCCACACGATGCGGTCCAAAACGTCGGCAATCACCGACGCCACATAAGCAACGCGACGAAAATAGCGCGCCTTTTTCTTGGGCAGTAAGCCGGCCACAGAATAGGCATCCGCCGTTGAAAGATAAGTGATTGGAATACCACGGTATTCCGGAAACTGATCCAAAACGATTCTCTGAAACTTGTTGTACATGCCGAAACGACATGGACCATCCGATTCCGGGAGAAAATAGACGTAACGTTCCGGATCAAAGTCCTTACCCAAACGACGTTTTTCTTCTTGCAAAAAGTAAAGAATATCTCCCAGGGTCACCTGGCAGGGAAAGCATTCCTTGCCGGAAGTAAACTCCTTTCCCAACGCCAATCCCTTGTAGGTTTCCATCACCACGGCCGGCACACCAAAGGCGCGAAAGCTTGCCGCCAGAAGGCGTGTGCCGAAAGGGGTCATTTGAGGCAGCAGCAGAACACGACCGGTAACGTCAAAACGGTCCACACCCTCGTGCAATCGATCCAAAACCCTGTGCGATGCTTGCATGGAACCTTTCGAACCCATCCCTTAATTGCTCAATTTTCCGGCCAGATCGTTCCAATCCGTCGAACCCAGCGAGCTTTCGTGAACGTTTTTGACCACGTTTCGAAAAGCTTCCACGCGCGTCAGAAGACCCGCCACGGCGCTATGCTCATCCAGTTCCAGAATCAAAGCTGGTTTGCGTTCCAAAATATGCCGGTAGAAATGTTCTACAAAAGAATCCGGCCCACAACTGAAATTGCTCAAGTGAACTCCAAACCAATGAGGTGTGCGGGCGATTCTCTTGGCACTTTTTAGAATACGAGCGCCAAGCCCCCAGTACATGCGAGGGAAATCGCTCAGATCCTCTGGATCCACATCCAAAACATCCGCCGGAATCGCCCAGATACCCAGTCTGGCTAGGTGTCTTCCAAGCTTCAGGTTCAGGCGCTCGTCATAAAGATTGTAAGGACGACCTGTGACGATCCAGACAGGTTCCAAGGCCGGGACTCGAGAAAGGATGGCACGCCCCACGTCATGGACACGTTTTCGAAACCATTGCTGATAGCCCCAAGCCGCACGCACCGCAGCCGCCACACGATCCCGATGGATCTTCCAAGACCTTGGCAAGGATGCATACACCGAAGAGACCAGGGCATCGGGACCCTGCTTCATGAAAAGAGTCGGCCGAATCAAGCGGTCATCTGAAATGTTCAAGGCCGCCCGCACCACGTATTGCGAGCTTTGCACCAAAGGGCAGAACATGCCGGCTTCCTGAGATTCGGGAACGGGCATACTGATGACATTGGGCAAGAAGACATAATCCACATGATCCAGCAGAACATCCACGTGTCCGTGAAAGACTTTCACGGGAAAACAGGTCTCCGCCGTCATGGATTCCACGCCTTTCAGGGCAATGCGGTTGTCGGTCTTGGGGCTCACCAACACTCGACATCCAAGAGCCGCTAAAAGGCGCACCCAAAAGGGTCCCCATTCCAAGGCATGCAAGCCCATAGGAACCCCCACCACAGGTCGCTCCTCCTCGTTTAACGAGGCTTCGGCAGGTTCCCCCAAAACGTGAGCGTATTCCCGAATCATCTCCCAAAACAGCCGTTGACGGGCTTCAAATGTGTTTTCCGCAGACGGCCCACGATAATGGCTCACTTCAAAACGTCCGCAATCCCCTCCCCAGACACTCTTTCGACCTACAAAATCATAAATCTTCAGCTTGCACTCGTTATGGCAGTGTCTGTCCGCTCGACACACGGATTCCGTAAAGTGAACCGTGGCTTGAGCCAATGCCTCAAAATCTCTTTGCTTTTCAGAAAGCTCTCCCCTTTCAAAAGCTTCCTTGACCGCCAAAGCCGCTCCATAAGCCCCCATGACCTCGCGGTGAGGCGGGACCACCAGAGGCCGCTGCAAAACCCTTTCAAACGCAGCCACCACAGCCTTGTTCAGGGAAGGACCTCCAAGAAACATAATCTTTTTGCCAATAGGCCTTTTGCCCACAACCCGGTTAAGGTAGTTATGAACCACGGCGTAGCACAAGCCCGCAATGAGGTCCTCACGGCGCGCCCCTTTTTGCAGATAGCTGAAGAGATCCGATTCCATGAACACCGTACAGCGTTCCGCCAAGCTCACGGGGTTTTCGGATGTCAGGGCCAAGTCCTGAAATTCACCCACAATGTTAATTTTGAGTTTGTTCGCCAATTCATGAAGAAAACTCCCCGTCCCTGCCGCACACACCTTGTTCATGTCAAAGTCCAGAGGATGGGTGTCTTCAAGCCGAATATATTTGGAATCCTGCCCACCGATTTCAAAAATGGTGTCCACGGTAGCGTCCACCGCCACCGCCCCTTTGGCGTGGGCCGTGATTTCGTCCAGGATAAGATCGGCGTGAAGGAAATCGCCCACCACGTTACGACCGGAGCCGGTGGTAGCCACAGCTTTGATGCGCACGCGCGACCCTACTTGCGAAAGCATCGTACGCAACAGGTTTTGCGTGACCTCGATAGGCTTTCCCTGCGTTTGGACATAACGCTTGTGGCGAATCCTTCCCCATTCATCGATCAAGGCATATTTGGTTGTGGTGGACCCAATGTCCACTCCCAAGTAAACGGGCACAGGATTCTTTTCCTCCCACCCTTCCCAGGGAGGGAAAGTCTCGTCCACGTCAAAGACCGTCCAGCGCAGTTCCAATCGAGGCGCTCGAGGAAACTCTTCCCCGGAAACCTCCACGTTTTCCGACAACCTATTCAGATCCACTCGATGACAACGCCCGGCACGCCGGCTCTGCAAGGCCGCCCCTAAAGCCCCTAGGGAGGTATGATGAGCAGGTACTTGCAGATTCGGATAATACTGGCGAAATGCTTCCACCTGCAGTGGGTTGGAGGCCATGCCCCCGATAAAGATCACCGGCTCTTCCAACTTGCGAGCCGCCACGATGGTGCTCACATAGTTGGCCGCATTGCCGTAGTGAAGCCCGGCGATGATGTTGGGCAGAGGTTCCCCCTTGTTTTGCAGATGGATCATGTCGGATTTGGTGAAAACCGTGCAACGGCAGGCCACCGGCGCCGGAGAACTGTGTTGCAGGCCCAGGGAAATGAAATCTTGCAGAGTCTTCTGCATCTTTTCCTGGGTCATTTCAAATTCGGCCCCATAGATGGAAGAGGCCAATCGGGCACTTTGTTGATCCATAAAGGAACCCGTCCCCGAAGCGCATGGACCGTTCATGTTGAAAGCGTCCAAGTGCCAGGATCCGTTCCTATGGCTTACCTGAAAAAGGGAAGCGTCTTGTCCGCCGATACTGATAATGCTGCGAACGTCGGGAACCACATGGATAGCACCCGTAACTTGAGCGATGGTTTCCACTTCAAAAGGGGCGTTCAGGATTTCCGCCAGCCTCTCTCCATGGACTCCCGTAAAAGTGACGGACCGCACCAAAGGCGCGCCGAACCTCGCAAACACTTCTTCCAAAACCCGCCGCACTTCATAAACGACTTGGCCGAAGTGCCTCACATACGGTGCTTCCCAAACGATCTTTTCGTGGTCATCGATCACCACCACGTTGACACTGACCGATCCCACATCCACACCGACATCGAACGCCACGACGGCACCCTCCATCCTGGTCTGAGATCATGGGCTTCAAGACCGTTTTGGCACGAACGGTCGGCACACCGTCCTTCAAACAGCAGGGTTTGTTTTAAAATTCTTACCCTGTACGGACATCCACCGCAGCATACTCGAAGACGCTCTTCAGGAAAAGCCTCTCAGGGTTTCCCGAAATCACCGCTACCATCGCAAAGACATCGAGAAACCTTGAGTCAAAAATCGCCAAGGAAATACCTATGAGGGCGTGCCTTCTGCCGGCACCACAAAATCCCGAGCCTCAAACTTGCGAAGCTCCAAGCGGCCGCCTTCACAAAGGGTTTGGACCACGTGTTTCAGGGTGTCCAAGGGAACTCCCAGAGCGTCCGCCATTTCCTCCATGGAGCATGGCCTGCGTCGTACCAGCTGCACGATACGCTCTTCCAGGCTTTCATCGTCCCCGATGTTCCCCCTGGCTTCATAGGCACCCAAAACATCCACAGGGCATGATGTAAAAAAGGCCGCCGCTTCTTTCATGGCTTCGGCCGTCAAACCATCAAGACCGGGTTGGGCCGGAGGACGCACCACCGTGTTCAATTCCACTCGATCCGGGCCGATACGTCGCACCAAAGCCGCCAGGTCACGCAGATGGGCCGGACTGTCATTGATGCCCCTCACCAAAAGGATTTCCAAATGATAAGCACCCCGGTATTCTCGACGAAAGGATTCCAAACCTTCCACAAGGAGATCCAGAGACAAATGCGGATGCGGACGATTAAGCCTTGCGAAAACCTCCGAGTGAGCGGCGTCCAAAGACGGCACGACCCGGTCAGCTTTCAGAAGGCCTCTGCGGACTTCTTCCTGCCACAGAAGGGTTCCGTTGGTCAGAACCACCAAAGGAATATAGCTGTATGCGGCTTTGATGGCGGAAATCAGTTCGCCTAAAGGCTCATAGAGCGTGGGTTCACCGGCCGAAGAAAAAGTCAGGGCATCCACGGCCTTTGAATGCTTTTGTAAAAAGTGCTGCAATTGGGCTAACACGTCATCCGGGGGTATAAAAGCCTTTCGGTGAAGACTCAGATGTGTCGTAGGGCCGGATTCACAATAAAGGCAGTCCAACGTGCAGGTCTTGGGAGGAATCACATCGATGCCCAGGGAACGCCCAAGTCGGCGGGACGGCACCGGCCCAAAAAGCGTACCGGTCACGTGAGAGGCTTTCATGCCTTGGAATCCTGCGCTTCTCCTTCATGGCAGCGCCGCATCATGACGTGATTCTTCTTTTTGAGATAGACTTCGCACTCGGTGCACAATTGCCCTTTTTCCTTGCAGGCACGAGGTACCAAATCCCAGCAGGGCACAGGAAAATTCAGAATCGCCGGGCAGCTCTTGCGTACGGATTCCTCGCAACCTCGAATTTCCCAGCATGGGGCCACGGTGAGAAGCTTTTTAATCCCGGCAATGTTCAAACCGTCTTCAGTAAGCAAACGACGCAGGCATTTGAGCCACTGCAGGTCATTGTTGGAATAAAAACGTTTACCGCCTCGCCGTGCCGGCTTTATGAGGCCTTCCTGCTCGTAAATTCTTAGTGTTCTTGGGTGTATGTTGAGTAGTTCGGCCACAATTCCAATAGGATAAAGAGCCTTTCCGTTTTCTACCTCCACGATGCCTTCCTCCTTCGTGGGTGGACTCGACAAAGTGACTTAGCAATGCATCTGCTACATCATGATGAAGGACATTGTCAAGCCATGGTTGCCCACCGATTCACGCACCGCTTCAGAAGCTGTGCTGCGCCAAAAAAGTCTTGTAGACTTCTTTGAGCCAAGCGCGACGCCAGCTGCCAACGGTGCGAGAGTTGGGGATGAGCCATTCGGAAATAGGGACGGAAAATCCTGTCTTGGCACGATGCGTCAAGGCTTCGGGAGGATTTCCGTTCCAGGCGCAATGGGCTAGAAGGTGCTTGTAATTCCATGAATTGGCGCGCAGCAGACCCACGACGGTTTTCAAAAAGACCACATCCACAAGAGGAACACGTATTTCCAGGCTATGGGCCATACCTGCCCAGTCGGTATCCCGAAGCAGCATATTGCGCATGTACTGGGTGACTTCCAAAGCGGAGACGGCGCGGAAAGGATCCTGAGTCTTTTCAACGGTTCGGTTTAAGGCGACCGTGACTTGAAGTGTTTGCCATCCTTCTCTGGCCATGTCCGAATCCATGAACCGAGAAAGCTCCCAAGGCATATAAACGGCACGTCGCAGCAGGTAGGCTCCGCCAAAACTTCCACCATATTCCAACAAGCCTGCATACTTGGGTGACACCACACGACCGAGCGCGGGTTCCACCAAGGCTCGCACTAGAGCCCCGAAGGCCCCAAAGGGTTTGGCCAATTTGACGATCAAAGGGACATGCCGAAAGGAAGGATAGCCCCCAAAGAGTTCGTCACCGCCCAAGCCTGAGAGGGCCACTTTGATACCCTTTTCTGCGGCCCCCTTACTTACCAAATAGGTATTGATGCCGTCGATGGTCGGCTGGTCCATGGCGTCAAAAAAGTGATCCAGGTTGTCCATGAGATCTTTTTTGGACACCCACCCTGTTTCGTGGCACGTACCCAGCATCTGAGCGACCATTTCGGCAAAAGGCGTCTCGTCGTCCAATCTCCCTCGAAATTCATCAAATCCTAGAGTGAAGGTGCGTAGAGGTATCGGCGAACGGCGTGAAGCCAGGGCGGCAAGGGATGTGGAATCCAGGCCGGCTGAGAGAAACATGCCCACCGGCACATCGGAGACCATGTGGTAGCGCATGGTTTCTTCCAAAGCTTCTCCGAGAACTTCCTCCACTTTTCGGCGGTCCAAAATCGGTTCCGCAGTCGCCCTGCTTGCGATTTCCTTGGCAACATCGCAATGGACTCTTGCCTCAGGTACGGGACCTCCTCTGGAAACCCAGAGTGTGGAACCGGGAGGAAGGCATCGAATGCCTCGGTACAAAGTGAAAGGTTCGGGCACCCAACCCCAAAGGAAAAAGCCTGCATGACCGGCCGGTTCGGGAGACGTATCGGAAACACCCGCAGCCAGAAGAGCCTTGACTTGGCTTGCCACCTTCAAAGTGCCGGCATCGTCTGCATAGTAAAGGGGTTTAATGCCGAAGGGGTCTCGAGCGAGCAAAAGCCCCCCCTTCTTGCCATCCCACAAAGCAAACGCATACATCCCGCGTAGATGCTCAACCATGGACACGCCATAACGTTGATAGAGATGGATAAGAACTTCCGTGTCGCTTTGAGATCGAAACCGAGCTCCTTGAGCTTCCAAGGCGGCGCGCAAGTCCTTGTAATTATAGATCTCACCGTTAAAGGTTATCTGAATCTGACCGTCTTCAGATGCCATGGGCTGCCGGCCCGCCGGAGAGAGGTCGATGATGGCCAGACGTCTATGGGCGAGACCCACCGTACGATCTTCGGAAACCCACACCCCTTCTCCGTCTGGCCCCCGTGACCTTTGACGAGCGTTTACCTTTGCCAACCATTGTTCTGCATCGCTTATAACACCATTGTTTTTGTAGCGAAAAATGGCACCTATGCCGCACATAACTTATCTCCGTTTGTTGTTCCAAGCCCGCCCGTTCGCATGCGAGCCTCACCCCTTCACATTACCCTAAAACGATAAGGTCGCCTCAATTGCATGCGAACCTGCATTTTTTCACGTTTTTTTTAAATGTCGAGAGTTCCGTGCAGGTGCCCGGCTGATCCGCCGGCATTGAGTGCATGGAAGGACGGCTGGGACCGTCCCGACAACTCACAATTCCAAGGTGTCTTGCTGTTTGAACATAGGAGCGAGGCGCCGCCTGGCTTCTATGCCGCAAGGCTTTTGTTTTCCTGGCAGCTCGGGCCTTTGACCTGCCGTTTACGTGTGCGGAATGCCCCCGCTCCCAAGGATAAATTCTCGGTCACGCTCGTAGCTCTGAGGAGCGGACACATGTGTCCGCCACGAAAGACCGTCGTCGGTAAGGGAATATGGGGCGCAGACACCGGTACGCCCCTACAAGGGATTGTGCCGATTGGGCCATACCAAACACCGGCGAGGGGTCTCAAGGCGAAAGGATCCTCTGCAAATCTGCGGGTAAACTCGAGGGGCTTTCGGCAAGAAGCAGGAGCCAAAGCACACAATCCGTAGGGGCGGCCCCATGTGTCCGCCCCCAGGCCATTCAGGAACGACAATCCTTTGGAGCGGACACGCAGGTCCGCCTCTACAGAGAAGGTACCGGAACAAACTTAAAACTTTACCCGACATTGAAAAAAGACCAAGGCTTTCTAGAGAGCTCGATTCCCACCCCGCTCATGATACGGGCGGAACGTTCATCATGAGGGCAGGATGCCCGCGTCCCCAGGTGAATACTTACTCCCCGAAAAGACCCAGCGGTTCGATGTGTTCACTGTTGGGGTACGCTTGAGTGTTTCACATGATAGGTTGTGGAACAGGGTGATTTCGGAGTGGACATATGGATCCGGCGCTTACTGAAGTTTGGCCGTTGGGTGAAATGGAGCGGAAAGCCGTTGCGACCCGGAGCTATGAGGAAGACGAAAGGAAGCCTTTTTCCTTGCAAAGCATCAGGGCGCTACAGTAACCTTCAGTCTTTGGTAATACAACGCCGCAAACGCTTTGATCGGAATTGAAGCGATTTATCCCTCAATAAAAAACGACACCCCAAAGGCCCTGACCCTGACGGAGGAAAAACGGCCATGCGTAGCGATCTTATGAAAAAAGGACCGGAAAAAGCTCCCCATCGATCCCTTTTTAAGGCCATGGGCTACACTCGTGAAGAAATCGATCGGCCTTTGATCGGCATCGTCAATTCCTTCAATGAAATCATTCCTGGGCACATACACTTGGACAAGATCGCCCAAGCCGTAAAGGCTGGCGTGCGCATGGCTGGAGGCACCCCTGTCGAATTTTCCACCATCGGCATCTGCGACGGTATCGCCATGAACCACGACGGCATGCGCTACAGCCTGGCAAGCCGGGAACTCATTGCAGACAGTGTGGAAGTGATGGCCATGGCCCATCCTTTTGACGGCTTGGTGCTTATTCCCAACTGCGACAAGATTATTCCAGGCATGATCATGGCGGCCTTTCGTTTGAACATTCCTTGCATCGTGGTAAGCGGCGGGCCCATGTTGGCGGGTCGAGTCGGAGCAAAGCCCGTGGATCTGATATCGGTCTTTGAAGGTGTTGGTGCATTGAAAGCTGGCATCATCGGCGAAGAGGATCTGGATGAACTTGAAGACAACGCCTGCCCAGGTTGTGGGTCTTGCGCAGGCATGTTCACCGCCAATTCCATGAACTGTTTGAGCGAGGCTCTGGGACTGGCTCTTCCCGGTAACGGGACCATTCCCGCTGTTTCAGCCGCCCGTTATCGCTTGGCCAAAATGGCCGGTATGCGTATCATGGACCTGGTCCGTCACAACGTAAAACCTCGAGACCTGATCACCATGGAATCCTTTGAAAATGCTATCGCTGTGGACATGGCCCTGGGGTGTTCCACCAACACGGTGCTGCATGTGCCGGCCATCGCCCATGAAGCCGGCTACAAGTTGAATCTAGATCTTTTCAACAGCATCAGCGCCAGGACACCGCATCTTTGTTCTCTACGACCCGGAGGCCCTCATTTCTTGGAAGATCTTCATGCAGCGGGTGGTGTTCAAGGAGTTATGAAGGAACTGGCCAAGATCGGCGCCGTTCATCTGGACGCACGAACCGTGACAGGAAATACCGTAGGCAAAAACCTCGAATCCGTAAAACATGTGGACCATTCCGTGATTCGCCCTGTGGATAATCCTTATCATTCGCAAGGTGGGATCGCTATTCTCTATGGCAATCTGGCACCTGAAGGAGCGGTTGTGAAACAAAGTGCCGTAGCTCCAGAAATGTTGAACAGAACTGGACGTGCCCGTGTTTTTGAAAGTGAAAAAGAGGCCGCTGATGCCATCTTGGGTGGTGCCATTCAACCAGGAGACGTGGTGGTCATCCGATACGAAGGACCCAAAGGCGGTCCCGGCATGCAGGAAATGCTTACACCGACGGCAGCCATCATCGGCATGAATTTGGGCAAGGAAGTGGCGCTTATCACCGACGGCCGCTTCAGTGGCGGAACCCAAGGAGCCGCCATCGGACACATCAGTCCGGAAGCAGCGGCCGGGGGGCCCATTGCCTTGGTGGAAGAAGGGGATCTTATTTCTATCGATATTCCAGCCAAGAAACTTAATCTTCTCGTAGACGAAGCCACCTTGGAAGCACGTCGAGCGGCATGGCGCCCCAGGCCGCCACGCGTCCAGCATGGATATCTGGCACGATATGCCAAAATGGTTACCAGCGGCGCTACGGGAGCCGTTTTTTCGGAATGACTTGAAATCGTAAGGTCGTCAATCGTGAAACCGTGAATCATGCATTCGGCATGTTGGGAAGAGGTGGTTGTGGGATACATTTTTCGCCTCGAAGATGCCCTGCGCATGGAAAGATGGGCTGAAACCGAGCCCGGACGCACCGTTTTGCGCTTGGAACGAAATCTGCTCCAACGCCTCTGGAATCCAACGAGTCCGCAACGTGTTCTGGATGTGGGTTGCGGCACAGGCTGGACCCTTCAGTGGCTCGCTCAACTTGGGCATGCCGTCACGGGCGTCGAACCATCGTGGGAATTGGTCCGCTATGCCCAGAGAAAACTTCCTCAGCGTATCCTTATTCATCACGGATTTGCCGAAGATCTGCCCTTCAGTGACAATGAGTTCGATACGGTGACTCTGATCACCACGCTGGAATTTGTTGAAAACCCTCGAGCAGCTTTGGCCGAGGCGTGCCGAGTGGCACGGCGGCATGTGCTTATCGGTACTTTAAACAAATGGTCTCTGACCGGTTGTTATCGCCGCATGGAATTTCTGTGGAAGCCTTCGCTTTACCGTCACGCAGTCTTTCAATCGGTGCTTTCCCTGAAACATCTTCTGGAAGACGTGCTTTATGGCTCCGCGGTCTGCCAGTGGAGAACCTGCCTGGTTTTTCCATTATGGCTTGCCACACATCTGGAGATAGTGGAAGACCACCCGCTTTTCCAATACCAGCCTTTCGGACACTTTTTGGCCATGCGTGTGGACCTTCGTCCCGTGCATAGGCCGGTTCAGGATCCGCTTATGGAACGCGTCGTAGGTGCCGGACCGGCGGGAACCCCTCGATCTTGCTGGCGTCTTCATGGCCGAAATGGGTGTTCCCCATCGACGGGTGTTCCGTGCCAAGGGTCCGTGGTGTCTTCTCGGCGTTCCAGGGCCGTAACAAGATCCCTCGATGAAGGAAGCGGCCATGCATGAAGCGCGTTTTTATACTCAGGAAGAAAAGAACGCCGTGCGTTGCCGCCTGTGCGCGCACGGCTGCCTGATCAAGCCGGAAAAAACCGGATTGTGCGGTGTTCGCCGTAACCTTGAGGGCCGTCTTTATTCTATGGTTTACGGCAAGTTGATCGCAGCCAATGTGGATCCTATAGAAAAAAAACCCCTCTTTCATTTTCTTCCGGGAACTTTCAGTTATTCCATCGCTACGGTGGGATGCAATTTCCGGTGCCTCTTTTGTCAAAATGCGGATATTTCTCAGGCTCCTAGAGACCATGGGGCCGTCTACGGCAGGGAATCCACTCCGAGCTCCGTGGTCCAAGATGCTTTAAGAACACGATGCGCCAGTATCAGCTACACCTATACGGAACCCACAATCTTCATGGAATTTGCCATGGATGTGGGGATCGAGGCGAGAAGAGCCGGCCTGAAAAACGTCTTCGTCTCCAACGGCTACATGACTCCGGAAGCCCTGCAGGTAGCTGCCGAAACCTTTCTTGACGCCGCCAATGTGGACCTCAAAGCTTTTCGAGACCGTTTTTACAAGGAAATGTGCGGCGCCCGCCTCGATCCGGTGCTGGAAACTTTGCAGGGCATGAAACGTTTGGGAATTTGGCTCGAAGTGACGACGCTCCTCATCCCGGGTCTCAACGATGACCCTCAGGAACTCAAGGAACTGGCCGAATTTCTCGTGTCTTTGGGACCGGAGACTCCATGGCATGTGAGTCGTTTTCATCCCACATACCGCTTGACCGATCGACCACCCACACCTGTGGCTACAGTGCGGCAAGCTCGCGAGATCGGATTGAAAGCAGGACTGCGTTACGTGTACACAGGCAATGTGCCTGGAGACGAAGGCGAAAACACTTACTGTCCACAATGTGGCGCCGTCGTCATGAAACGCTACGGCTTTTCCATAAAGCCTCAGGGAATTTCCAAAGGAGCCTGTACGGCATGCGGTGCGCGCATTCACGGAGTGCATTTGCCGTAATGGAGGCCGAGCCTTCCGTTATTCTTCACCATCTTTTCGAAACTCTTTTGGCCGCCTTCGGCCCTCAGGGCTGGTGGCCCGCCGATACGCCGTTTGAAGTCATCATCGGCGCTATCCTGACGCAAAACACCTCCTGGAACAACGTCACCCTCGCCATCAAACGCCTTAAAGCCAGAGACCTGCTGGACCTTTCAAAGATTCTCAACACTGATTCCGATACTTTACGCGAGTGCTTACGGCCTTCGGGTTTCTTCAACCAGAAAACCCGCTATGTCCTGGAGTTCTGCCGACATGTGCACCATCATCACGAAGGAAACTTGTCCGCTTTTCTTCAACAAAACTTGGAAACACTGAGAAAAGAACTTTTATCCATTGCCGGCATCGGACCTGAAACCGCCGACAGCATCATCCTTTACGCCGCGCATCAGCCCAGCTTTGTGGTGGATGCCTATACACGCCGTATCCTATCCAGGCACGGCCTTGTGCCTAGCAACATCGGCTACGAGGCCTTACGCCAGTATTTTATGGACGCTCTTCCCCCCAATGTGTATCTTTTTCAGGAATTTCATGCTCTGCTGGTGCGGGTCGGCCATCTTTATTGTCGTAAAAACCCGCGGTGTGCGGATTGCCCTGTCCTTTCCCTGGAGATGAGAGAACCATCGAAGACGAGGAGATTGCCATGATCCAATTGAAGAAGATTCTGGTTCCCGTAGACTTTTCCGAATTTTCTCAAAAAGCCATTCGCTACGGTGTGGAAATCGCCCGGGATCGGCAAGCGTCTTTGACGTTGATCCACGTGATTAATCAGAGGATCATCGATGCCGTCCATGAGCTGAGTGTAAAAGGTTACAAAGGGGATTTCGTAGAGGCCATGCGCAAGATGGTCCAAGATCGAGAAGAGGAACTCCATCAGCTGTTGCCTTTGGAATGGAGAGAAGGAATTTCTGAAATCCACTTTGAAATCCGTAAGGGCCGTCCGGCGGAAGAGATCATTAACTACGCCAAGGAAAATAACATTGACATGATCGTTGTGGGCACCCACGGCCGATCCGCTCTCATGAGCACCCTCATCGGCAGTGTGGCCAACAACGTGGTCCTTCGAGCCCCGTGCCCCGTTTTGGTGGTACGAGCTGTGCAGCACGATTTTGTCACATAGCCTCATGACTCGACGAGAGCTTATTCCGCCGTCGTGGAGCATCATGTCCGAAGCTCTGTGGCGGCGGTTTTTTCAGGACCTGGATGCCTATCTTTCCTCCGAAACTCGCAGCATTCTTCGATCCTTGGCCCTTCGCACACGTCAGGGTATTGAAGCTTTGGATCCTTTGATGACCCGTTACTGTGCCGACACGTGCCCTCAGTGCGAAGACGTCTGCTGCACGGCGGCGCGCGTGGCCTACAACATCACCGATATGGCCTACCTTATGGGCTTGGAACTGGCGCTGCCGATAGGACAGACCCGCCTGCACAAGGGAGACCCCTGCCGTTATTGGCTTCCCAGCGGCTGCGCCCTGCCCCGGTATCTTCGACCCTATGTTTGCACCTGGTTTTTTTGTGAGGCCCACATGCAGCTCTTTTTCATGGAACCTCCCAAGTTTCAAAGGCATATTCTTTCAATTCTTCAGGACGTTCACGGTCTTAGAGAAGCTATATACCAAACTGTTCGGCCGTACCTTTCGATTCTGCATTTCGAGGAATCCCTATGATGTCTGCTTCACCCGATTCGGGCACCATACGGAAAGATGCCCTTTTTCTCCTTAAACCCCAAGCCCCCAATCTTGTGCTCATCGGTATGCCCGGTGTGGGGAAAAGCACTTTGGGTGTTCTTGTAGCCAAGCAGCTGGCAGCCCCTTTCGTGGACACCGATCTGCTCATACAAGCCGCCCACGGAAAAAGGTTACAGGAAATCATTCTTGAAAAGGGCCTCTCGGGTTTTCGTGCCATCGAACAAGCCACCGTTTGTTCTCTAGGGGTTACCGGCACGGTGATCGCCACGGGAGGCAGTGTGGTCTACAGTTCAGAGGCAATGGAACACCTCAAAGCCCATGGATTTATTCTGTGGCTTGACCTTTCATTACCTTTCTTGGAACAGCGTTTGGGCGACCTGGACGCTCGAGGTGTGCTTCGAGCCCCAGGGCAGACCTTGGAAGCACTCTACCAGGAACGCAAACCCCTTTATGCACACCATGCGCAAGCTCACCTTCTTTTGGATGGCCTCAGCCATGATGAGGCCGTGGACGCCATTCTTCATACCCTCAAAACCCACGGCTTTTTTTTTGCTGAAAAGAAAACCCACGAATGCCGGCACGTTTTTGAAGGGGCCGCCTCGTGAAATTCCGCTATAGGGTTCTCAAGGTTCATCTTCGCGAAGAAGCACGGCCGGACTATAACGGAAAGCCAGGCGTTGCGCCGGAAGGGTAGCGGCCAGGGAAGCGACGGCAATGAGAGGAAACGCCGCAGCCAACTGATGCCAAGGCACGTGGTAAAGAAACGTCCAGCCGAAAGACTGGGCGTTGATCACTTCGATGAGGATCACGGATAAGGCAAACCCGCAAGTGGCGCCTAAGACAAGCCCGACAACGACCATGAAGAGGGCTTCCCACAAAAGCATGCGACGCACTTGGCCTGTGGAAGCCCCTACGGCCTTGAGTGTGTTCAGCGATACCATCCGTTCCAGGACCATAATGGTCAGGGTGGTCATCATGCCCAAACCGGCGATCATTAAAGCCATGATCAGAAGCACCGAGGTCACAGCGAAGGTCTGATCAAAAACCTGAAGAATTTCCCGCCGAAGCGTGCTGCCAACTAAAACGTCCAAAGCATCACGAGATCCAAAACGCTCAAGCAGTTGTCCTCGAACCTCTAAAGCCCGTCGTTGTCTGGTTTCTTCCGATCCCGAGAAAAACAACCGCGCCCCACTCCAGGACCTGTCTTTCGTCCGCTTTTGCAGTACGTTTAAGTCCACATAGATGACAGCGCCCTGCGTCCTATAATCCCTGTAAATCCCGACAACTTGGAACGTCATGGGAACCCCTGAGACCGTAAACTCCATGGAATCCCCAAGCCTAAGCCCTGTTCGATTGGCGAACACCTCACTCACGATGACACCCTCTCCAGATTTCATGGCCTTGTAGGCCTGCTCTTCTTCGCCCTTAAGGAAAAGAAATCCGCCGTGCTTTCTCAGCCCGTCCAAATCGATTCCTTCGAGAGCGCAGTCGACGCCGCGGTAGGTCATATTTATTCTTCGATACGGCACCACAGCGGTTTCGGGAACATCTTTGACGAACTGGACCACAGACTCCGGAAGTGGATCCCGATAACCATTCATGTCCGCCATCACGGGACGGACAAAAAGATCCCCGCTCACCGTCTGAATCACCCAGGCTTCCACGGTTTTTCGAAAGCTGGAAATCATGACCACCAGAGCCGTAAAAAGCCCAACAGCGGTAATAAGAGCGCCTACAGAAACAGCGACACGTGCTCCCGCCTTTTCCAGATGTTTCAAGGCCAGCACACAGGGTTCGCCGGCCACACGGCGCACCAAAGACAAAGGCAGGGTGGTCAATCGCTGCAACATGCCTGGAGCTAAAAGAGAAAACCCGCAAAAAAGGAAAAAAACCGCTGCGTAACCTGCGACCGGAATCCCTTTCACGGGCGGAAGCAACGACAAGGGAAGGATTCCTGCCAAAAGAGCCAGGCCCCAGAATGTTTGGCGCCGCGTTCTTGCCTCCCCGTACGAAGCAGAGCTTCGAGGACGAATGGCTTCCGTGGCAGAAACCGCCATGACACTATGAGCGGGCTGTAAGGCAGCCAAGGCTGCCACACCGGATGTCAAGATAACGGAAACCAGCACATCCCAGGCGCTCACGGCAACCGTCCGCACATCCACCCTTGCAAAAAGCACGGTGACCGTCTCGCTGACTGCTTTCAATAAATCCCTGGTAAACAATAAGCTTATGGGTATTCCGACCAACCAGGCGAGAAGCCCAAAGACCAAGCCGTCCATGACAAAGAGGCCAAAAACGAAGCGAGTGGAAGCCCCTATGGATCGCATGACGGCGATCTCTCGGCGCCGAGAAACACTGTTAAAGGCTGTAAGGCTGTAGACAAGAAACATGCCCACAAAAAGAGACACAAAACTGAGCACCGAAAGGTTTTGCTCATAGGCGGCCACCATGGATCGAGATGATCTTTCACGTTCTTGAGGTTGATAAAGGGAATAAGTGGAGGCCAGGGTGTCTTCCAGTTCACGTAACCCTCTCTCCTTTTGTCCCTCTTGGAAAGCACCTTCCACACGATCCACAATGTCACCACGCCCCAAGAACTCTTGAATGGTGGCCAAATCCGAGAGAAGAATCCAACCTCCTTCCGCCAATCCTAGACCTTCGTCTCTGAGAATGCCCAAAACCCTGAGGGTTTTCTGACGGTTCTGATAAAAGACTCTGATGTCTGATCCGGGTTGCACACCTAAAGAGTGAGCCGCCGATGATCCCATGAAAACCGTGTCAGGTTCACCGATGAGGCGCATCCAATTGTGAAGCCCTTCGGATTTTTCAAGCTGCTGCACCGCCCAAGGTCTTAGCGGGCGGTCTAAAACAGGATCCACACCCACCCAACGCAGCACGGTGCCACCTCCCTCTCTGGATAAGGGTTCGGCGCGAACCGTCAATACAAGCAGTGGGGACACCGTCTTGATATGAGGCCGAGATAGCAGGTCAAGAACCAAGGAATGCGGTGGGATTCCACCCGGGCGTGTCACCACAAAATCCGCACTTCCCGACAAAGCGTCCATACTCTGGACAAAGGAACGCACGGATGTGGTCGTTGCAAGCCGCACGGCGACAAAGACGCCTGACCCAAGACTTAACCCTAGAATCACGGCGAGCGTGCGCCACACATGCCTACGAGCATGGCGAAGAGAAAACCAGGCGTAGATTCGCAGCCCTAAGAAGACAGACATCGATCTTCCACAATGATGCCGTCTCGAAGACACAAACGGCGCGTGGCCACTTCATCGGCGATGCTGCTGTGCGTGGCCATAACGATGGTGCGTCCGTATTCTCGATGGAGAGACTCAAGGATGTCGATGACTCGAACACCGTTGGCAGTGTCTAGATTTCCGGTCGGTTCGTCGGCAAGGATGAGGTGGGGGTCGTTGACCAAGGCTCGAGCGATGGCGGTGCGCTGAGCTTCCCCGCCCGAGAGTTCTCCCGGCACATGATGAAGACGGTCCAGCATATCCAGCCATTCAAGCCAATGCAAAGCTTTGGATCTGGCGGATTCGTAAGAGGTTCCTGCCAAGAGCGCTGGAAGACACACATTTTCTAGAACCGTTAAGGTGGGCAACAGATGAAAGTTTTGGAAAACGATTCCGACCACTCGGCGACGGTATCGGGTCAGTTCACGCTCGGTCAGGGCGGCCACATCATACCCTGCCACGTGCAACCGACCTGAGGTAGGCCGATCCAGACCGCCGAGCAACGCCAGAAGGGTACTCTTTCCGGAACCGCTATCGCCTTTGAGAAGGACAAATTCCCCGGAAAGCACTTCAAAGCTCACACCGTTCAGTCCGGCCACCCCCACGGGACCTAGGCGATAAACACGGGACAGGTTTTCCGCTCGAATCATGGAGGAAACATTCATGGAAGTTTTGGTCTTGGAAGGATTCGGCACATCGGCCGCGAAAGATTTCCCTTGATAGGTTCGGTCACGGTGTAAATCCATGGTGACGCAGAATCTTTTCGATAAGACTAGTGGTGGAAAAGCCTTCGACCACGGGAATGCGTACTACGCTTCCACCTCGACGTGTCACCCAGTCAGCACCGACAATCTGGTTCAAAGGCCAGTCGGCTCCTTTCACCAACACATGCGGCTCCACACTTTGAATCAGTGCCAGGGGATCCGGATCATCAAACAGCACCACGCAATCCACGCAATGCAATCCCGCCACCAATTCCGCTCGAGCCCTTTCATGCACCAAAGGCCTTTGCGGGCCCTTGATACGGCGAACCGAATCGTCGGTGTTGACACCCACGATGAGATAATCCCCCAGGGAACGGGCTTCTTCCAGGTAACGCAAGTGTCCCACATGCAGCAAATCAAAGCATCCGTTGGTAAAAACAAGACGCCGCCCTTGCTCCCTTAGGACTCGACTTAGGCTAGCCGCTTCTTCAAGCGGTCGAACTTTTTCCCTGGCCCTCATGCTTGCTATCGTCGTGGGCCTCAACAGGACCCTCCGTCATCTGCTTCAATAACCGCTCCACTTCTTCTCGAGGCGTCTCATGGGAGAGGCTCACATGCTCGCTCTCCAAAGCGTCGATGATTCCTTCCAGATACATCTTGATCCAAAAAGGCAAGCTGGCCTGATCGGCATTGGTCACACGAATGACACGGCCAGGGTCTTCCACGAACACTTCCCCACGGAAAATACTCTTCAAATAAAGGAGGGCCTGACGGCCCTTGCCGCGCCGTCTCGCTCCTTCCACTTCCAGATGGTAAATGGTGATCTCTTTGGTGCCTTGAGGGCTCAAGGACACGCTCAACTCTCCCCAAAAGGCTCCCGGTTTTCGAAACCGAAGCACTTCCATGGGACCGTGCCCTTTGAGAATGGTCAGGAGATCCTTGATGGGCAGATCACCGTAAGCAGCTTTCCAGATGATGCCTTTCCACTCGATTTCCGCCACTTTTTTTCACTCCGGATGTCCGACACAATGGCAACGATGAAGTCGAGGATGTCGCGCGCTTGCCTTCGCCAAGCTTTCTTTCCGCTTCTCGAACGGCGCGCCTGAGATCGCGTTCCCACAGGGACACATCGTGCGCGGAAGATGTGCGAATCGTGAAGGAACTTAGGGGAGGATCCTTCGTCGAGCAGGCCCTGCTCTCAAAAAAAATCACTCAGTAATGGGTCCCTCGACCCACCACGACAGCATAGAGTTCCATTTCCCGGATCTCGGGACAGAGCTCGGTCATCCTCAACACAAGGCCTTCTTTGGACAGCGTCTCCATGGATTCCCTTTGCGTTTTGGATGGGCAAAGCCTATTCAGGGGTAGGCCCTTTTTACAGGGGAATCACCGCCTGGGCTCGGCTTACGGCCGACTGCCGTCTTAATTGCCTGCGTGCTTCAAAGAGGGCGATGCCTACCGCTGTCGAAAGGTTGAGACTGCGCACATAGGAACTTTCCATGGGAATTTTCAAGACCCTGTCCGCATGGGCTTCCAGAAGCCATGCGGGAAGCCCTCTGGTTTCAGAGCCGAAAACGAGACAATCGCCAGGTTCATAGGCAAATCGGTCGTAATCCACAGACCCTTTTTTAGAGAAAAAAAGAAGCCTTCGACCTTCCATGTAGCGAAGAAAATGTTGCAAAGATCGATGAAGGATCACTTGAACGTACGGCCAGTAATCGAGACCGGCGCGTTTCAAATGCCGGTCCGTGAGGCGAAAGCCCAGGGGTTCGACCAGGTGAAGCGGGGTAAGCACGGCGGCACAGGTACGAGCCACATTGCCCGTGTTTGGAGGAATCTCCGGCTCCACCAAAGCCACCTCCAGCGGTGCTTCAGTCTCCTGAAACCTTTGCAATCGAGCTCCTACTTCCTCTTAAGGCTAAGCCCGACTTCCTCGCACAGCCCGCACGAAATGGTTGGCGTACTTTTGTTCCACCACATACATCTCGCCGTAGTAGAAATCGGCATACACGGACTTGTGGTGGCCCACTTCTGTGCTACTCCATACGCAGCGTTGTTCTCCAAAGATGGGATCTATGTAGAGCCCGGTGGAAGGATTTTCTTCGGTCGTCAGTAGGGTGGCCAGTTCTTCTTGAGTGGGATAACGCCAGTCGTCGAAGCCTCCCCAGCCGGTTCGATTGAGCTGCTCAATATAGGCGAAGCCCTCAGGCCACATGAGTCTGTCCGAGGAACCCTCCCGCTGCCACATGAGACCTGTGAGCCGATCGATAACGATCTGATCCTTGAGCAGGGTGAACCGCGCCGTCATAGGCTTCTCCTCCATATGAAAGTCCAATGAACGGGTTGTCTGAAAACGAGAAACATGAGAAAACCGGTCGGCATGCAGCATTTCGTTCATGGTGCCCCCCATTTCGCTTTTGCATGGGAACGTCCAAAATGCAAGTTACATACACCAAAGGGTCCCGAATCCGCAAACGCCAATTGAATCGTCAAAAGATGCTGAACGGTTAGCTCAAAAGAAGGAAAAAACACAATGCCCATGTTCGTGACATCTTCGCTGGAGCTTTACTACGAAATCCACGGAAACGGTCCGAACCTCGTTTTGGTCAGTGGTCTTGGCGGTGGAACCTGGTCCTGGTACGGACAAATTCCCTTTTTCAGCCGACATTACCGCACCATCGTCTTTGACAATCGAGGTGCCGGCCGATCCTTTATCCCCCCAGGGCCATACACCATGCTGGACTTTGCTCAGGATACCCTGGCCTTGTTGGATCATCTCAAGGTTCACCGATGTTTCATGGTCGGGTTGTCCATGGGAGGTATGATCGCTCAGGAAACAGCCCTCTTGGACCCGGACCGGTTTGAAGCGCTCGTGCTTGGATGCACCCATGCCGGAGGGCCCCGGAGAGTGTCTCCGTCTTCCGAAGTTCTTGCGCGCTTCATGGATAATAAAGGGCTAACTCAGGAAGAGGTCGTAACCAAAAATCTTCCTTTTTTTTTCAGCGCCGACGCCTTTGCGCATCACCGAGAAGTGATCGAAGAATACAGGCGCGTGCAAATCAACGCGCCCTTTCAGAGCGAAGAAGCTTTTTTCGGTCAACTGACCGCCATTCAAAACTTCGACGCCTCCGGTCGTCTGACCCAACTGAGGATCCCTACCCTTGTGGTGACCGGCACAGAAGATCTTCTTGTTCCGGCCGCCAATGCCCATGTCCTTTTTGAACTTCTCCCTAACGCTCTGCTTGTGGAACTGGAAGCTGCCGGGCATGCCATTCACTTTGAATGCCGTGAGGCGCTGAACGCCCTGATTCATGCGTTCTTTGCCGATCCCGTCACAGAATCCAGAAAGTTTCCCAAGAAACGCCGAATTTCCTGTTCTCGGCCCCAGTAGAAATGATCGGCATGAGGGCACAGGTCCAAATGCAGAAGCCTTTCAGGCGATTTCTGACTTTCAACCCATGCCCTGACTCGCTCCACCTTGGCAAAGGCATCGCCGTCCCCGACCAGGATCCAGGTCGGGCACGGTGGAAGAAGAAGATCGGTAAAGTCCAAGAAATCCACAGGTGGGGAGACCAGGGCCAGCGTTTGCGGGTCAATGCCTTGAGCACACGCTCTGACGGCTACCCAGGCCCCAAAGGAATATCCGGCAAGGTGAAGGCCTTGCACGCCACGCTCATGCAACCATCGATGCACAAACACAATGTCCTGAACCTCCCCATCCCCGTCTCCGTAAGTTCCCGTGCTTCCTTCAACCCCTCGGAAATTGAACCTCAGGGTGGTCCAGCCACGGGCTCCGTACGTTGACTCCAAAGCCAAAACCACATTGTTTTCCATGGACCCACCGTACAGAGGATGAGGATGGCACAACAAAGCCCCATGTTCCAAGGACCTCCATTGCACCCTTGCTTCCAACCGATGTGTTCCGCAGTCGATGTAAACATGTTCCGCTGAAGTCATGGCCGATCAATCTCCTTGCAGAATCTCGTCAAAGTCGATTAAGGGAAAAGAGAAAGGCTTCAAGAGTTCTATTGGCACGACCACTTTTGTCAAGTTATTCCCTTTTCGCTCATACCCGACGGTCGCTCTGCATGAGCACGGCACGTACGAGAATGGAGGTGGTATGCTGAAAACCGCTTTGGTCCTTAGCGGAGGCGCTGCCAGGGGTATCGCTCATTTAGGTGTGCTTCGCAATCTCAATAACGACATTTTTCCCGTGCACATGATTCTGGGAACCAGCATGGGAGCCGTCATCGGTGCCTTGTATGCCCATCATGGATCGGCGGAAATTGTCGAAGAAAAGATTCGCTCCTTCGTCAGCAGCCCTGTTTTTCGAGAAACCCTCTCTTTGGCCGTAGATGAAAACAGCGGCTCGTCTTCCGCATCGTCACTCTTTGACCGTTTCGGGCAACAAATTCGAAAAGGTTATCTTTACACACGTCTCGTCACTCGAACCAGCCTGGTCCCTGAAGATGATTACTGGAAGCTTCTTGGGGAAATTGTTCCCGACATACGCATCGAGGATCTGCCTGTTCCATTCGGTGCCGTCGCTCTGGATATTCTTACGGGAGAAGAAGTGGTCTTGACCACCGGGTCTTTGCTCAAAGCATTAGGGGCCAGTGCTTCCATTCCGGGCATGGGTCCTCCCGTGCGCTATCAGGGCAGGTTATTGGTGGATGGCGGATGGATCGATAATGTGCCGTGCGTTCCTGCGCGATGCCTCGGCGCTCGTTTCGTGGTCGCTGTGGACACCTCTTCGGAAGTGGCCGACATTCAGCCCCTTCCCAGCTGCGCTCTGGAATATGCCCTCAGAAGCAGCGAGGCTTCCCGGATCGCTTTGAACAAGCTGAGGCTGCAAAACGCGGATATCGTCGTTCGGCCGAGGGTATCTTACATTCGCTGGTCGGATTTTCACCTTTTTGAACAGAGCCTTCAAGCCGGTGAAGAAGCTTGGCGTGCGGCGGCTTTGGCCCTTAGGAAAGCCTATCGGCGTTACCGCGTCAACCCTTGGCTGCGAGTGCGGGCTAGATGGCGATCGGGTTCCTCACCTTCTGGATCCCCCCTGGTTTTTCTTTAGCAACCCTTGTTCATTTCACAAAATCAAACAAAACCTCGATGCCACAAAAGCTCTCTTTAGGGAGAAGATCGGCTACTACGCCGCTATGAAACCATCGCAGCGCATCCTCATGCCCAGCCCATGGGCGAAACACCGTTCGAGCCACCCATCTTGCCACCTGTCGACCGTTCTCTGAAAGTTATCCAGACCTGATCAGATATAACCGAACTCGGTCAGGGCCGGTTTCGGGCTTCATCGAGGCCGGGTTCCCTCCGGTCTCACGTCTCGAGCCGGAGCCTGACTCTTCACAGACTGCCACCGGGGAACTTACGGTTATGCCTTTTAGATCGATCGCTCCGTTAAGGTCGTCATCGGGCGCGGGGCCGGACTCCGGGCAGGTCCTGAACTGCACAGCATACTGAAGGGATCCGGCTGCGTGGAAACCAACGATAGACCACAACCACCACCATGCTAGGACGTTGGGCTTTGTGTTCCAGTTTCCGACGGCGCTCGGCAAAGCCCATGTATGCAATGGTACGCGTCAGATGCCGATTCTTGACCCTGCCAGGTATGGTTGGGTCGACGATACAGATGGTATGAGGCCAACGTGTTATGGCGCAGGGGAACTTGTGGGGCACGTTTTTAGGATGTCGGCAATGCGTGCATGAAGCCGTGAAAGCTTCATGTTGGTTCCGGCGCGGTCGGGCGAGCCTTTTGGTTTGGGCAAGAAACTCCTGGAAAGCCTTTCCAAGACCTTGAACAGCGCCTTGGGTCGTTTTGGACCGCGGCGTGCAGGTGCGCACCGCCGACTCCTGGGCTGCATCCTTAACACGGCCCAGAATCCCATTCCGTCGAGAGGGTCGCTGACGCCGCAACACCTAAGTCCCCATCCGGCTCGTTTGGTTTTAGGCACAGCGCGGCAAAACATCGTCGACCGCCAAGGTCGACGGGGCGAAAGGGGAAAGCCCACGAAGCCACCACCAACCACGGTGCGCCTTCGTGGATACAGTTCTTCAGCCACGGAGGCAAAACTCAGGCGAAGCGGAACACAGTCGGCAGGGCGGGTGAAGAGGGGCGCGAGCCGCCCCCTTCAAGCCCAAAACGAGGCTTGGTTCTCAAACGCCCCGCCTCAGGCCGGCTCATGATACGGGAACTTCCCCTCGTTTCCAGGGAAGACTCGGTCTTGAACAGTTCCTAGGGTTCCGCCGTTTCGGCCGAACCTTGCGCTTTTTGGATAAGCAGGATGTAATTTTCTAAAAGAAGCCGATGATCATTTTTGGTCATTTTCTTTCGAATTCGCTCCTCAGCCATCGCTACGGCTGCTTCCACCACTTCAGCTCGAAACCTCTTTTTGGCGTCTTCAAATTCGCGCGCCGCCACCAGCTTGGCTTCCTCGAGAATCTGTCGGCGAGTGCGATCAGCTTGGGCAAGAATTTTGTTTTTTTCTTCCTGGCCGATCTCGTGGTAGTAGGCCTTGATGGCTTTGATCTTTTCATCCAGCCCGGCCAAAAGCTCTTCCAGCTCACGACGACGGCGTTCCAATGCCCTTTCCTTTTCGGCGATCTCGTCAAAGACACCGGCGATGGCCAGTTGGCGCCCTTTAATAAAATTGACCACAGGCCCCTTCAGGTACTTAAGAATGAAATAGACGAGTATACCGAAATTGATCCATCGCCAGCTCAGATCCCATAGGGATCTCTCAATGCCAAAAACAGTCGACGATGCACCGAAGGCGTAGTCACCCCCTTCAAAGGCGACCAGCAGCAGCCCCCCCATGATCCCTAAGGCTCGCACCATGCTCAAACTCCAGATCCTCTATATTTTACGCCCCACGACCTTCGTGGAAATTTCGTAAGAGAGTGCCCGAGCCAGTTTCTGGAGGCTCTTTCTTGCCTTGCCCAGCTCAACCTCCACTTCGGCACGCACCTTCTGGCGCAAAGCCGTGATCTCCTCCTGAGTCGTCAGCATCGTCCGATGGGCTTCTTCCTGTGCCTCTGCCTTGGCTGCCTCACTAGCTTTCCGGGCCTCCCACTCCGCCGCTTGAAGCCTAGCGTTGTAAGCCGCCGCCATCTTTTCCAATTCCACTCCCGCAGATTCCAGCGCTTTTTCTTTTTCTTCAATCGAGCGTTCCCGCTCTAAAACAAGCCGGTAAAGCGGCTGGATCATCATGCGGTTTAGAATGAACAGAAGCACCAGGAACAAGGTCACTTGAACGACGATCGTTGCATTCAGGCTGATCATGGCAGACTCGTTCTTCGGCCTTACGGCCCGTTTACTTCACCACGAACATGAGCAACAAGGCAACAACCAGCGAGTAAATACCGGTCGACTCGGACACGGCCTGTCCCACAAGCATGGTCCGCGTCAGCAGGCCTGCTTCTTCAGGACGACGGCCAATGGCCTCACAAGCTTTTCCCGCGGCATATCCTTCACCCACACCCGGTCCGATGGCTCCCAGCCCCATGGCCAGTCCCGCTCCAAGCAAGGCTGCCGCACGCACCAAATCCGCACCCGTAAATTCCATAGCTCTTCTCCTCCTTTGATGACTGCTTCCTGCGTTGCTTCTTTAAGCGTTCAGAATCAGTAAAAGCGCCACGACGAGCGAATAGATTCCCGTCGATTCGGATACCGCCTGTCCAACCAACATCGTGCGGGTTAACAAAGTAGCCTCTTCGGGCACACGGCCAATCTGATCCAAAGCATAGTAGCCTGTGATGCCTTCACCGATCCCAGGACCGATCCCTCCAAACCCCATCGCCAAGCCCGCTCCCAGCAGAGCAAAAGAAGGAACATAGCTGGTGCTTTCCGGAAACCCTTTGAAAATCAGGATGAGACTGATCAAAAAACCGTAAATCGCCGTGGATTGCGTCGTTCCCATGCCCACCAACATTGCCGTGGTGATAGACCTTTGTGCTTCTGGATTACGCGCCAGGCTGCGGCAGGCTCCGGCTCCCACCACGCCTCCACCCATCCCGGGTCCAATGGCAGCCAAGCCCGTGGACAATCCGGCGCCGACTAGGGCCGCCCAATAGGGGTAGTAGGGTTTGGAGCCAAAGTCCAAAAACATGAGAAGAAAGGCGACGACCAAGCCAAAGATACAGGGCGTTTGAGTGATGGAGGATCCGATCAGCATGTTCAAGGTAATCTGACCCCCGGCACTCGGCTGCCGTCCTATTGCTACACAGGCCTCCGCGGCCGGATATCCTGCACCGATGCCGGATCCGACAGCGGAAAGTCCAGCCGATAGGCCCGCACCCACATAAGCCCAAGCTGCCAAAACCGTTTTTCCCTCCAAAGCACCGAACATCAACAGCATGGAAACGACGAGAGCGAAAATACCTGCCGTTTCCGCAATGGCTTGGCCGGTCAGCATCGTCTTCAAAATATCCCCGGACATTCTCGGACGATAGCTCAAAATGCTGTTGGCCTTACCCGCGGTATAGCCTTCACCCAAAGCGGCGCCAATGGCCCCAAAACCGACGGACACACCTGCCCCGAAATAACTTGCCGCGTGAATCCATGTGATTTGGTCAATGGCCATGCTACTTTACCTGCACCGAAATGTAGACGAGGGTTAACATTGTGAACACAAACGCCTGAACCGTCCCCACAAAAAGTCCGAAGAACCCGTAAAGAAACGGGGGAATGACCAAGCCGTAAACCAGATGCGAAACCACGAGAATGATGATGGACCCACCCATGATGTTTCCATAAAGACGGAAAGATATGGAAATCACCTTGGCCAGCTCGCCGATGACGTTAAGAGGCATCATAAAAAACACCGGTTCAAAATATTCCTTGGCATACCGCCAGAAGCCCTTCGTCTTGATTCCCGCATAATGGGCAATGATAAAACCCATTATTCCCAAACCAAGCGTGGTGTTCAGGTCTTTTGTCGGTTCATCCATGTGAGGCAAGACGCCGATCCAATTGGAAAGAAGAAGGAACATGAAAAGAGAGCAAATGAGGGGAAAATACTTTTTGGCCATTTTCTCGTCTAAGGCATCTTTGGTCAAATTCCAAAATGTCTGCACGAAAAGTTCCGCCACCATCTGGCATGGGTTGGGCACATACTGAGTCTTACGGGTGGCGTAGAAAGCAAAGACGATGAGAAGGCCCATGACGGTGAGCGTCATCACGATGGTCGTGGCATTGAACACGAGGTGATAGCCTGCCACGTCCAAAGTCCATACCCATACGTGGGTCAATTCTTCCATGCTTCACTCCGCTTCCTGCTGCCGAGCCCTGGATTTACGCGCTCGGCTCCTCAGTCGACCGCGCACCCATCCAACGCCTGATCACAAGGTGCTCACCCATGATCGCTAACTGCACGGTAAACAAACCCGCAACAACCGCCCAAAATCTAAACTGGTCGCTCTTTAACCCCACAATCAAGGGAATCGCCAACAAACCGAACCGAAACGCCAGCGACACAAAGGCCAAACCCGCCGCTCTTTTTCTGTTCTTAAAGGTTCCAACTTGATACGGTAAAATGTATGCCATAATCACAAAATTAAGGACACTGAATAGTGCCCCCAGAACCAAACCCTTGGCTACAGCGACAAAACCCAACAGATAGACCACTAGACCGACCATCACGGCCCCAGTAAAGGCTCCTCGCACCAAACGTCTTTGATAACTGTGATAGGCTTGAAAGCCTTCGGGTGGAATCTGTGCGCTCATTTCTTGGGAAGCCTCGTTATCTGCCGGTACACCGTCACCGCCCCTCCCACGATGCCGAACAAGATGAAAAGGACAAGAAACAAGCCGCGCGTTCCGAGCCACTTGTCCAGGTAATAGCCTACCATGAAGCAGAATGCGATACTTCCCGCCATGGTCAACCCCACCTGGGTGACCAAGGCTAAATATTCTATGCTGTCCCTCTTCTTCTTGAAGTCCTTCACAACCCTTTGACGGTCCTTTCTCAAAAAGCCTCGACCGTATGGCGTCGGCTTTTTCTTACCAGAGCGACAAGAATATGTGAAATATTTTTTTAAGCCCTTCCGGGATTTTTTATTCCAGACAGTGATCCGCTCTTGGCAGAAAGGCGCTGATGGTGTCAAATAGGCGGCACGGTTCGATGCTCTGCAAATTGAAAATCTGGGAGAGTTGCGGCTGTGTTGTTCGAAAGGATCTGCCATCTGAAACGGGTCTTCTCCAAAATGCTTGGGATCTTCTTGGGGGTCTGCACGAGCCTTGCCTTCCTTTTCACTCCTCATGCCTTGGCCCGGCATGCTTCCGTTGAAGAAGCTTTGCAGGGGATCCTTTCCCACCCAGGTGCGGAAGAAAACCTCTATGCGGCTTGTCAAAGGCTTCAGTCCGCACCGGAAATGATCGCTTTTTACCGGAATCGAGGATATGCACCGGCATGGCTGGAAGACTCAAAACCTTCTTCGTGGGCCAGCGATTTCGTTCGTTTTCTTCAAGAGGAAGCCTCCAATCACGGTTTAAATCCAGATGATTATCACCTTTCCTGTCTTAAGGCGCTTCTTGATGTGATCGAGAACGCACGTCGTAAACAACGGGAGCTTTCTTCGAGCCTTTTGGCGAATCTGGACCTGGTGCTGACGGACGCTTTTTTGGTCTTGTTTTCCCATCTCTCTTCTGGACGCGTGAACCCGACGGCTCTGGATTCTCAATGGATGGCCCATGCTCACCAGGCAGACTTGATCGCCGGACTGGAAGAATTCCTAAACCACCATGATCTTCGCCGCACCCTGCGCCACTTCGCCCCCCCTGACGAAGATTACTGGCGCCTTGTAGCCGCCGTGCCGACTCAAAGAAAAATGGCCGCTCAAGGACCCTGGCCGGTCTTGCCTGAAGGCCCCAGCCTTCATCCCGGAGAAAAGGACCCTCGAGTCCCCATCCTGCGCCGTCAACTTTATCTATTGGGTGATTATGCCTCTCAGCCGTCAAAAAGCTCGGACATTTACGACGCGGAGCTGGTCAAAGCCGTCCGCCGTTTTCAAGAGCGCCACGGGCTCGGTGCCGATGGCGTTGTGGGAAAGAAAACCATTCAGGCACTCAACGTGTCACCCCGAGACCGACTCTTGCAAATGCTGGCCAATCTGGAACGTCGCCGATGGCTTCCTCGAACCTGGGGGCAACGCTACGTGGTGGTCAATACGGCCGACTATTCCCTGACAGCCTACGAACACGGTGCCAGCGTATTAAAAATGAAGGTCATCGTCGGTGAAAGTGCCACTTCCACGCCCGTATTCAGTGAAGTGATGCGTTACGTGGAACTGAATCCTTATTGGAATGTCCCCAAAAGTATCGCGACGGAAGAGATGCTGCCCAAGATACGAAGGGATCCAAGCTATCTGGAGCGGCATCACTATGAACTGTTGGCCACCTCGGGGGATAGAACGGTCCGGCTGGATCCCACAAGCATTGATTGGCAAACAGTGCGGGCGGAGAATTTCCCCGGCCGAATTCGGCAATTGCCGGGCCCTTGGAACGCTTTGGGCCGTATCAAGTTTGTGCTTCCCAACCGATTCAGTGTTTACCTGCATGACACTCCGGAACGGCATCTCTTTCAAAGACCGCACCGGGCTCTAAGCCACGGCTGCATTCGCCTGGAAAAACCCCTGGATCTGGCCTTGTTCGTCCTTCAAGACGATCCCAAATGGACCCGTGAATCCTTACAAAAACTCATGGACAGCGGTAAACGTCACATAATTCCGCTGCTCAAGCCATGCACGGTGCATTTGCTCTACATCACGGTTTGGGTCCATGAAGATGGTCGTGTCCACTTTCGCCAGGACATTTATGGCCGGGATAAAATCTTGGTGGAGGCTTTGAAGCTAGAAAGATTGGCTTTGGAAGCTACCAGTAGCGCACGGGACCCACATCCAGGTGGATGAAGTCGCTGTAAGTGCCCACACCACCGGCTCTGAAATCGGCCGCAGCGGATCGAAGAGCGTCCAAGGACACCCCTTCAATATAGACATCCGCCGCCATGGCCTTCATATGATAGCTTTTTTCAGCCACTGAATAGCCCTGTTGGCGAAGGTACTCGTTGTAAACAGGGGATCTGTACCCTGAAACCAAAAAATAAGGTCGACGATACGCTCTGAGGCGCTGCTGCACCGCATCCAACAAGAGATACAAAGACCGGTCCACAGGGCGAATCGTATTGGTAAAATGGCACCGAAAAAGATAGTCGAGCCGTCGTAAGGCCCGAGCATCCAGGCGGCCGTTTCGGCTCATGTAACGGACCGTGAGTTGTTCATCGGTATGAAGGTTGTAGACGCTTAGAACACCGGAAAACCTTCGAAGATAGGGGGCTGCCAGAACCGGGTTCGAGCGCATTAGAACCATGCCGGAACTGAGGCCGGCTCCAAGGATGCCTTTGAAAAAATCGCGCCTGGTCATCGTTGCCCTCACCTCATGAAACACGACCGCTCCCTATAGCCTAAGCCACGTGAAGCCAGACCTCATCGGCCTTGCCAGGGCATGGGGACCTTTCACAAAAACCGGCCCTGAACCGCTCACCTTTTGGCATTTGTCGGCGCAAACCAGGGACGTGCGGGGCCATGTGTTGTCGGGGCTGAGCTGTGTGTTCGCCCTTGGTTTGGCCGCTTTTACGAAGCTCCTAGCAAAGGCGGCTCATGGTGTCAATCTCACAGATACCATCCCAGGAAGCCGCTAAGGTTTCAGGTTGTTTGACAGACCGCAATAAGTTCTTGCGCAGTGTATTCGGCCACATCCGCCAAGGCGTCCAAAGGCATAAAGGAGGCGCAATCTCCTCCAAAGAGGCAAGTGACCGCCGCGGGAAACTCATCGTCCGCTTCATGAACGATGTAGTAAAGCGGGATTCGAGGAAACGGGTAAAGAGTGAAAGAAAAATCTCCGGACGGTGCATCCGTGTTGCGATGTCCGGAAAAAAACGGAATCAGATGATCCAGCCGAGCCTTGATTTTCGGCACATGGGGTACCAGAACCTGTTCTGCATGAACCGCAAAAGCGGCCTGGTAGGGACCGCTGTTGGGAATTTCCTTGAAAGCTTTAAGAGGATGCAACGGGGCGGTTCGTTCAGGAACATGGGCCGCATAAATGGCGGTGAGGACCGCTCTTGGTCCCACGTCCAAGACACTATCAAAGAAAACACTTTCACACTGGATGGTGCATCTTTTTCCAAAAGCTTCAAAAGACAGAGCCCCCGAAGAATCCGGCACAGCAGGCACCGCTTTGGCAAGAGATTCTAGGGATCGATCCCAAGCCTTTTTCAAGTATTCTCGAATGATCTCTTCATAGCCGCTCATATCCGTTGCCTCTTTTTCGTGCTTTTTTGTCTTAAAGGCCCTACGGACCCGTTCATAATCGAAAGAACCCCTGACCGCAACCTCTTAGAAACCCATTTGTCGCTTGACTCCTCTTGCCGATGCGCTTATATATCAGTAGTAATGATTACGGACTTGCAGAGGTTCACTGCACTCCCTTCGGTAAATGCCGTCTGGCACATTTAGGGGGGCGAAAAGGGTTCGACGGAGGTCATGAAGCTTAAGAAGCATGCCGGGGGTCCTGGCCGCCCGTATTCCGGTCGGGGTTAAAGCAAACGCAGACGACTATGCGTACGCTGCAGCCGCTTAAGCCGGCTGCCGTTCCTTCGGCCTAAGCCCGTACGGCCGAAAGGGGCGTCGACTCCTCGGGCTGGTTTTCAAGGCCGCGCCCTAGGCCGAGAAAACGAGAACCTTCAGGGCTAGCTTCCAGAGGATCCGGCGCACGGGGAGCCCGCGGAAGCGAAACTCAAAACTGTGGCTAAGCATGTAGAAACTTAAGCGGAAGGCTTTCGGACGCGGGTTCGATTCCCGCCGCCTCCACCATCGATTTCGCAGGTCAATACGGTTCATTAAAGGGCTTGACGCTCTCGCTTGACGGCATTTTAATAGGATCGATCAGTGAAGACAACTTGGAGTTTCACAGCCACACCGAAGTGTGGAGGCTCAACTATGGAACAAAAAAGACACTTAACCTTTGAAGATTACATTCGGCTTCAATTGCAAGAGATCCAGAAACACAAATGGATTGAAAGCGAAAAGGCGGGAAGGGATCTGGGCCAAGACGCCGTTTTCGACTGGATCGAACAGTATGCCGAAGACTTTCGCCGCTATTACGAACCCATGCTTCAAGACGACTGAACCTTTGACGTGCTGTATGCCTTTCATTTCCAGACTCTCGACCGTCGCATCCCACCCGTGGTCGACGCTCATGACAACAACCTTTCAACTCCAGTATCAAGGCTAAACGATCCTTCACGGCACATTAAGATCCTTACCCTCGCTGCGCAAACCTGAATCCCCCTCTTGCCTTTTGCGAAAAGGCTTTTCTCCATGGAATTAAAATCTACGGGTTTTTTTGCTCAACATCCGTTGACAGCGTTCCAATAACGCATAAGTTTCAGTTGTAATGCTTCTAAAACCTACGGCGCTTCGAGAACTGAACGGTAAAATGAGGGAGGGAAAGGCACGATGGGTAAGCCGGAGGAATGTTATCGTTGTGGGGGACCGACGTGTGGTTTCGTTTATGATCCTGATCGCGGAGATAAACGAGGCAAAATTCCCAAAGGAACTCCCTTTGAGGAACTTCCCGATGATTGGAAGTGCCCGGTGTGTGGAGCGCGCAAAAAGAGTTTTTGTTGCATGACCGAAACGGAAACTTCCCGATAGGTTCTGAGAATCCTTTTCCATCCGTGCCGTAAGGAGTCATCCATGGCGGTATTTCAATGCACCAAGTGTGGTTTTGAAAAGGATAGTCGTTGTAAGCCCCAAAAGTGCCCTCAGTGTGGTGAAAAGAAAACTTTTGAAAAGAAACCCGAAGAAGGAGGGAAAGCCTGATGAAAGTGCTCATCGCGTATGTGAGTCGGACCGGACACACGGAAAAAATGGCCAACTACATTGCTGAAGGCGTCCGCTTTGCCGGGCATGAGCCGGTACTTAAGAAAATTTCCGACATCAAGAAAGCGGACGAAATCAAGGGCTATGACGCCTACATTTTCGGGTCTCCCACCTACCATCGCGACATGACCCAAAGCATGAAAACCTTTCTGTTTATGGCCCAGGAAGCGGGCTTGGAAGGCAAGGTTGGCGGCGCTTTTGGATCCTACACCCACAGCGGCGACGCTCCCAAGTACATCTACGACACCATGGAACATGTCTTCAAGATGCGCATGACAAGTCTTGGGTCTTTCAACCTTCTGGAACACAAGGTCAACACTTCCGAAGGCATGAGGGCCTGTCAGGATTACGGTCGAGTCCTCGGCGAAATGCTCAACGCCTAACCTACTTCTTCCGCCATTCCTCGGCGCATGCAAAAGGGGGTTGACAGGGGCATGCGCCGGCTGCTATAGGATCGCCCACATGCCGCTGGGGCTGTAGCTCAGTTGGGAGAGCGCTTGAATGGCATTCAAGAGGTCAGGGGTTCGACTCCCCTCAGCTCCACCAGGAATTTCAAGGGTTAGCCGAACGGCTAACCTTTTCTTTTGAAGTCGGCCGGCCGGGCCCATGGTGCCGCCGGCCCATGCGAGTGCAAAACGCTTCTCGACATGAGGGCGAAACAAGGGGGAAAGTCATGCCGTCCAATACGCACAAGACGCGTCTTATTCGCAAAAGAAAAGACAAACCCAACAAGGACAATCGTAAGGCCGACCAAAAGAGAATGCAAAAGAATCTGGAAATCCTTGCCAAAGCCTCTCAGGGCTGAAAAGGTGGGTCTCGCCCGTCTGTTCGGCTGGAATGCCCGCGCTCCCAAGGATAAATTTCCGGTCACCCTCGTAGGGGCGGACCCATGTGTTCGCCCCTGGGCCATTCTGGCACTACAATCCTTTCGGGCAGTCTCATGTGTCCGCCCGTAGGCCATTCTGGTACGACAATGCTTTGGGGCGGACACGCAGGTCCACCCCTACGGATCGGGAACCCTCAGAAACCTAGCCGCTTGCCCGACATAGAAAAAAGACCGTGACTTTGCTGGAAGTTTGTAGGGGCGAGGCATGCCTCACTCCTATCCCCTCACAGGCCATTGCCTGGTCCGGCTCATTTCCCCTACAGCACGATCACTTTCACCATGTTGGTGGTGCCGCTTCGACCTACGGGCACACCCGCCGTGAGCACAATCACGTCGCCGGGACGGGCGACTTTCTGATCCAAAGTCCATCGTCTTGCAATGGCAAACAAAGTGTCGGTCTCCTCGCATCGAGGGACCAAAACGGGATAAACACCCCAAGAAAGAGACAATTGACGCACCGTGGCCGGTGCATGGGTAAAACCCACAATGGGGCTTTTGGGCCGAAGGCGACTGACCAGCCGTGCCGTTTCTCCGGAAGCCGTGGAAGCGATGATGGCCGCCGCGTGCAGATCGTTCGCCAACCCGAGAACGGCTTCGCTGATGGCGGCAGCCATTCCCGGAATGGTCGCGGAAGTGAACCTGTTATGATGGGATGTATCAAACATGTACTTTTCCGCAGCCACGGCGATACGATCCAACATACGCACGGCTTCCACGGGGTAGGATCCCATGGCTGTTTCTTCCGAAAGCATCACAGCATCGGTGCCGTCCAGGACAGCGTTGGCCACATCGGTAGTTTCCGCCCGTGTCGGACGAGGACTGGACACCATGGAACGAAGCATCTGCGTGGCGGTGATGACAGGTTTGGCACGATCCCGTGCGGCTTGAATGATTCTTTTCTGAATTACCGGCACTTCATAAAGAGGGGTCTCAACCCCGAGGTCCCCTCGAGCCACCATGACCCCGTCCACTCTATCCAGAATGGCGTCCAGACGTTCCAGCGCTTGAGGTTTTTCAATCTTGGCAATGACCATGGGTCTGGGATCGGCCGTTTTCAGAATGTCCAAAACGGGTGTCACATCCTTTTCGTGACGAACGAAGGAAAGCCCCACGAAATCCACGCCATGTTCCAGACCAAAGAGAAGGTCCTGCCTGTCCTTTTCGGTGAAGGAAGGAATTCGCAAGTTGCTGGAAGGCAGATTGACGCCTTTGTGGGAATGGATGACACCCCCCACCACCACATGGCACACCAAGGCTTGCGCATCCTTGTCCAAAACCTGCAGTTCCACCAGACCATCGGCCAGAAGAATTCTGTCACCCGCATTCACATCTTCAAGCAAATAGGGGTACTGCACGGCCAGGTCGTCGCCGTGTGAGGAGTCGCCGGGGTACAATCGAACCTTTTCCCCTACCGTCAGGACTCTTTCCCCTTCCGGAAGAACACCCAGCCGAATCTTTGGCCCCCCAAGATCCTGAAGGATGCCGATTTCCTTCCCTTCCGCCGCCGCCACGTCGCGCAGGGCCTGAATGGTCCACGCATGGCTTTCGTAGTCACCATGGGACAAGTTGATACGCGCCACATCCATCCCGGCTCGCACAAGGTCTCGAAGCACGTCCTTGCTCTGACTTGCCGGTCCGATGGTACACACGATCTTGGTGCGTCGTTCTCTCATCATGAAATCACCACTCCGATAAAATCCATAACATTGGTTCGTGTCGGCCCGGTGATCACCAGGTCCCCTAGCCTTTCAAAAAAGGGATAAGCATTGTGAGCGTCCAAAAAGCTGGAAGCATGCCATCCCATGAGAGCCGAACGGATCACCGTGCTGCCGTCTGCAAAGGCCCCGGCCGCATCCGTAGGACCGTCGGTGCCGTCCGTACCTGCGCTCAGAAGGGTTATCTTGTGCCAGCCGTCCAGTGCCAGGGCCGCCGCCAGAGCCAGTTCCTGGTTACGGCCTCCTTTTCCTGGGAACGGGCCGAGGGTGACGGTGGTTTCTCCGCCGAAAAGAAGACATGCCGGAGGGGCTACAGGCCTTCCGAATAAAGCGACTTCTTTGGCTAAAGCGGCTATGACTTTGGCCACATGGCGAGCTTCCCCTTCCAGGCGTGACGTCAGCACTAGGGTGCGGTAACCTCTACGGATGGCTTCTTCTTCGGCCGCCTTCAAGGCCGCCGGATTATTGGCGACAACCGTATGCGAAACCTTTTGGAACATGGGATCGTTGGGTTTGGGGGTTTCCGGACGTCGTCCTTCCAGACCTTCCCGTAAAACATGCAAGACTTCTGCAGGAATCTTGTCTTTGAGATCGTAGCGCTCAATGACCTCAAAAGCTTCCCGGTAGGTGGAAAGATCCGGAGCCGTCGGGCCTGAAGCAATCACATCCAAGGGATCGCCGATCACATCCGACACCAAAAGGGTCACCACACGAGCGGGAGCTGCCGCGCGGGCCAGGCCGCCTCCTTTAAACCGAGACAGATGTTTCCGCACTACATTGATCTCATGAATCGTAGCTCCAGCTCCCAAAAGCAATTCCGTGGTTTTCTGTTTGTGCTCTAAGGTCACAGGGGGCACGGGAGCCGGTGTCAAAGCGCTGCCACCTCCTGAAAAAACTGCCAAGATCAAATCGTCTTTCCCGGCCTGTGCGGCCAAATGCAGCAGTTCCTCCGTCGCTCTCACTCCCGCCGCATCTGGAACGGGATGCGCCGCTTCCAAAACCCTCACTTTTTTTAAAGGGACACCGTGGCCGTATTTCACCACGATCACCCCTTGAGTGAGAAAAGATTCAAGCAGGTCTTCAAGCGCTCTGGCCATGGGTGCCGTGCCCTTGCCGGCCCCCAGCACAAAAACCCGCCGATATCGCTCAAGATCCAATTGCTGACCATCGAAGACAAGACGAGTGCCTTGTCGGTGCACATGTCGCCGTACCGCCTCTTCGGGATCCACGGCAGCGAGGGCGGCACGAAAGACAGCAAGCAGATCCTCTCGAGCCTTGGAATCCATTCTTGCCTCCCCTTAGAAAAAAGATTAGGAAAAAGCCTTGTCAGCTCTTAGATCCCTGCGCCTGGGCACGTGCCAAGGAGGCCGTTTATGGAACTGGCTCCGGAAATGTTCAAACGTTTTTTTCCTTTACCCGTCACGGTGCTCACCACCGTGAACCGGGAAGGCACACCCAATGCCGCACCCTATAGCTGTGTGATGCCCATCTTGAGGCCCTTGCCCTTGATTGCCGTTGCTTCAGCGCTGCCTCGAGACACCTTGCGTAATATTCGAGAAACCGGAGATTTCGTCGTTAACGTTATCGGAAAGCCGTCTTTTCGAGAAGCTATGCGCACGGCCCGACCCTATCCCTACGGAGTGAATGAACTGGAAAGAGTGGGCCTGGAAACCATGCCGGCAAAACGAGTGAAACCACCTCGCATCGCGGCAGCCATCGGCTGGATCGAAGCTGCTTTGGAACGGGAACTGACCGACGAGCGTTATGCGTTGCTTGTCGGGCGTATCTTGTGTTCAGAAATCAACGACCGCTACCTCGTCGATGGAAAACTCACGGAACATCCCCTGACGCTTCTCATGCCTCATTTCCGCACCCTCGGGGACGTGGTGCTCCACCGCGACGATCTTGAAAAGGACCTGACCAATCCATGACCGACATCGTTTTTAAACCCATCGGCATCGTTCGCACCCAGGCAGCTTCCGTCCCCCGGCACTGGACTATCTCCGACGTTGAAGGCACCCTGTGTATCGACGAAACCTATCAGCAAGGCCTCAGGGACATTCAACCCGGTCAGAAAATCATTGTCTTGTTTCACTTCCATAAAAGTCAACCCTTTTCGACCCAGGACCTTATTCAAAAGCCACCCCATCGTAACCAACCCATGGGCGTCTTCAGCACCTGTTCTCCTCGACGTCCCAACCCCATCGGGCTTTCCGTAGTGGAAGTCTTAGATATTCAGGGATCAAAACTTCGCGTGAAAGGGATCGATATGCTGGATGGAACTCCAATCCTGGACCTCAAGCCCTGGATCGTTCCCGATTCCTAAAAGGTGATTGATATGACCCAAGAAGCCACACAATTAGACGCCGTAACCCTGACACGACTTCTTGACGGTGTGCCCATGCTTCCGGACACGGCTTTCACCGTTATGGACATGATGCAGAGGCCCGATACAGAGCCCAAAGTGTTGGCCGGCGTGGTGGCTCAAGATCCGGGGCTCACGCTGCAGACGCTGCATCTATGCAATTCACCTTTTTATTCTCTGCCCGTAGAAGTCGCTTCCATCGAACACGCCGTGCGTTTGCTGGGTTTAGAGACGGTATGCGGCATCGTCATGGCCGCCTATGTCCATGGACTCATGACGCGGTATTCGGGGGAAGGAGCCGGGTTATGGCTCAAAGGAGCCCGTCGCCATGTGATGCGCGTGGCGGATTGTGCCCAGTACTTGACGATGCATACTTCCTTGGGCATCGGCAAAAGCGTGGCCTGGACCCTGGGACTTTTGCATGACATAGGGAAACTCGTCCTGGCCCAGGTGAATGCACGAACGGCTCGAGCTGTGGAAGAACATATCTTTGCGCAGAGTGTGTCCTTGGTGGATGCGGAATGGGAAGTGTTGGGAACGGATCATGCCGAGGCGGGATTTCTTTTGGCTCAACGCTGGAGCCTTCCCGACATGATCGCCCAGGCGGTGCGATGGCACCATCGCCCTGAAAAAAGCGAAGAGACGGCGGCGCTTCTTTTGTATTTGGCCGATACTTTGGCGCAAGTCGCCGAAGGTCGAAAGTCATGGAAGGCTCTTTTGGAAGACACCTTCACATTCAACTTGGTGCAAGATCGACTTGGACTGGATCCGAAGAACTTTTGCGCGCTGGCTCAAACCTGGCTGCAAAGCCCCAAAAGCCGTTGAAAAGTCTTCGGCGCTCGGCTATGGGATAGGATCGGCTCTGATGAACGCCAACGGCCATTTTGGTGAAGGATAAGGGGACATGGTGGAAAGGACTAAACCATCCAAGAAGCGAAAAGTTCAAGAGTCGGCACCCCGTGAAGAACCCGAAACGTTGCAGGTTCCAGAACCGGAAAACGTCGAGATGCCTGCTTCCACTCCGGAAGAACGAGAAAAACCCAAGCGCCATTTCGATATCGCCATTTTTTCGGGCTGGTGTAAAGGATGCGGCATTTGTGCCGCCTTTTGTCCTCGAGAATGCATTGAAATGGGCGAAGACGGCAATCCCGTGGTCAAGGATGCGGACCGCTGCACGGGCTGTGGGTTTTGTGAAATCCACTGCCCGGACTTTGCCATCAGTGTTCGGGCGCGCAAGGTGGCCTCCAGTGACGAAGCCGACTAGGGAGACAAAATCGTGAGTGTTGCCAATATTTCGGGAAAACAAGTGCTGCTGCAAGGCAATGAAGCCGTGGTGGAAGGCGCATTGGCTGCCGGGTGCACATTCTTTGCCGGCTACCCCATCACTCCGGCAACAGAAATCAGCGAGGTCATGTCCGTGAAGCTCCCGGCCATGGGTGGCACTTTTATTCAAATGGAGGACGAAATCGCCAGCATGGGGGCTATCATAGGAGCTTCCCTTGCCGGCGCCAAGTCCATGACGGCCACCAGTGGTCCGGGATTTTCCCTGATGCAGGAAAACTTGGGATTCGCCTGCGTGGCCGAAGTGCCATGTGTAGTGGTCAATGTGATGCGCGGAGGTCCCAGTACGGGGTTGCCCACGAATGTGGCTCAAGGCGATGTGATGCAGGCTCGATGGGGCACCCACGGGGATCATCCCATTATCGTTCTGGCCGTTTCCAGCACAAAGGACTGCTTTGACATCACCGTCAAAGCCTTCAATCTTGCGGAAAAATACCGCACTCCGGTGATTATCCTTTCCGATGAAGTGGTCGCCCATACGCGGGAAAAGATTCGAATTCCTCACCCGGAAGAAATCGAGGTGGTTGACCGCATACGACCCAATATGCCTCCGGAATGGTATATCCCCTACGAAGACAACAGTCGCGGTGTGCCGCCCATGGGCATCTTTGGAGACGGATACCGATACCACGTGACAGGTCTGATTCACGATGTTCGTGGATTCCCCACCCAAAGGGCCGATGAAATCGTTCCTTTTTTGACACGTATTCATCGAAAGATTTCCCAAAACTTTTTCGATATTCTCATGGTGGAAACGGAACTGGACGAAGATGCCGAAATTCTTGTGATCGCCTATGGATCGGTGGCACGATCGGCGCGTCGAGCTGTCAGAGAAGCCCGCAAGCGCGGTGTGCGGGCGGGTCTGGTACAACTGATTACCCTGTGGCCTTTTCCTCGCCAAATTTTGGAACCTTACCTGAAACGGGTGAAAGCCGTTCTGGTGCCGGAATTGAACATGGGTCAGGTGTCTCGGGAAGTGAAGAGAATCAATCAGGGTATGACCCGCGTGGAGACCCTGAACCGTATCGATGGAAACCTCATCACCCCCGAAGAAATCCTGACGCGTCTCCTCAAGATTTGAGCCGGCGCGGTCAAGGATCCGTAAGTGAATGAATGTGAGGCATTCCATGGCTGAAGTCACCAAACTCATTCATAAATACCTTCGTCACGACAAGAAATTTCCACACGTATGGTGCCCGGGATGCGGCAACGGCATCCTCTTGGGAGCGCTGATTCGAGCCATCGATCGGACGGGGTATGAAAAAGACGATATCGTGCTGGTTTCCGGCATCGGGTGTGCAGGAAGGTTGCCGGTCTACGTGGACTTCAACACGTTGCACACCACCCACGGGCGAGCCCTCACCTTTGCCACGGGGGTTAAGCTGGCCAATCCACGTCTCCAAGTCATTGTCATCATGGGAGACGGGGATGCAACGGCCATCGGAGGGAACCACTTTATTCATGCGGCACGACGCAACCTGAATCTGACGGCCATTATTGTCAACAACAACATCTACGGCATGACCGGGGGGCAATACTCCCCCACCACGCCTTACGGAGCTCTGGCCACAACGGCCGTCTACAGACATATTGAGCAGTCTTTTTCCATCGCCGAACTGGCCGTAACAGCCGGCGCGAGCATGGTGGCACGAGGCACCGTCTACCACGCCACCATGCTGGATCGGCTTATTGAACAGGCCATTCGCAAGAGAGGGTTTTCCGTGGTGGAAGTGATCAGCCATTGCCATACCCAATATGGGCGGCGCAACAAATTGGGAGGTGCTGTAGACATGTTGCGCTGGCAAAAAGAAAATGCGGTGCGCGTGGAAAAGGCTGCGAAAATGAGCGAAGAAGAACTGGCAGGAAAATTCACCATCGGTGTTTTGGTGGATCGAGATCTGCCCATATACACGGAAGAATACCGAAAGATTCGCGAAGCCGCTCGAAGCCGCATGGCCGCCGTTAAATAGGATCAAAGGAACGCTATAAACGGAAGGAACACCGATGGGGTACCGATATGAAGTGCGTTTAAGCGGGTCTGGAGGTCAAGGGCTGATCATGGCCGGAATCATTTTGGCTGAAGCCGCCGGCATTTATGACGGCAAATTCGTTTGCCAAACCCAGAGTTACGGGCCGGAAGCTCGAGGTGGGGCCAGCAAGTCGGAAGTCGTCATCAGCGATGAGGAAATCGATTACCCCAAGGCCATCAAACCTGACGTGCTTCTGGCCATGAACCAGAAATCCTGCGACGCTTACTTTTTCGACCTGAAGCCCGACGGCATTCTGATTGTGGACAGCACCTTTGTGAAACAGGTGCCCACGACGCGAGCCATCTCCATTCCCTTTACCCAGATCGCTCGATCGCAATTAAAGAAAGAAATGACCGCCAACATCATCGCTCTAGGAGCCTTGGCCGTGCTGACACGGTGCGTTTCCTTGAGTTCTCTGGAAGCGGCGGTGTTGGCTCGAGTCCCCTCGGGGACCGAAGAGCTCAATAAAGCGGCCCTGGAAGCCGGCATCAACGCGGCTAAAAGTCATTTGAAAGGAACTTAGAAAACCTATGAGAATCCTTCTGACGAACGACGATGGCATCTTCGCCAAGGGTATTGAAGCCCTGTACGAAGCCCTAAGCCGTCACCACGATGTTTATGTGATTGCCCCGGAAACGGAACGCAGCGCCGTCGGTCATGCCATCACCTTTCTGGATCCTCTGCTGGTCAAGCCGGTCAAGCGTAATGGAGCTTTCTTCGGCTACGCCTGCACGGGAACACCGGCTGACTGCGTCAAACTGGGCGTCTGCGAACTCATGCGCCCTCTTCCCGATGTGGTGGTTTCTGGGATCAACCTGGGAGCCAACGTGGGAATCAACGTGCTTTATTCCGGAACCGTTTCGGCCGCCACCGAAGGAGCCATTCTAGGATTTCCGGCCGTAGCGGTTTCCATCGATTCCTTTGAACCGCAGGACTTTTCAGGAGCCACCGAAGCGGTGCTGCATCTTCTTACCATTATCGAAAAGCGCGGCCTTCCGCGCGGCGTCTGCCTCAATGTCAATGTGCCCAACCTTTCTTCCAAAGATATTCGCGGTATGCGCATCACTCATCAAGGTCGCCTGATCTACCAGGAAAGCTATGAACGCCGCATTGACCCTCGAAACCGCGTCTACTACTGGTTGACGGGATCGGTTCAGGTGGTTGAAAACAGTCCGGATGCCGACGTGCAAGCCTTGGCCGAAGGCTACATTTCCATTACGCCCATTCAGCATGATCTCACCCATCACGCCATGCTGGCGGAACTCAAACGCTGGGGCCTGGACGACTCTGCAAAACGCCTGCACGTGGCGGCTTCACGAAAATGAAACCTGGATTTTTCCCTTGCCCCACAAAGCCCAAAGTGGTATGAAGCCTGCGTTTCGCCGATTGGGCGCCCGTAGCTCAGCTGGATAGAGTGCCGGACTACGAATCCGTAGGTCGCAGGTTCGAATCCTGCCGGGCGCACCAGAAAAGTCAGGGACTTAGCTCATCAGGCTAAGTCCTCTTTTTTTGGTGGCGGAAGAGCCGACAGATTTCCATGAGCGAACAAAGCGGCCTCTCTTGGCCAAAAATTGCTTTTCGCCGTCTAGAGTCGCATGACATGGCTCCAGGCGCCCAGCAGTCGGTTTCAGCAGCACGGTGAACATATCGTCCGTGACCCTTGGTAGCTTGCCGTTTTAATTCTTTGCATTGCATAAAAAGATTTCGAGGTTTTCATCGGGTGCCGAATGGCTGTAAACACACAAGGATGTGACAAACTTCTGGAGGTCTTCATACCGGTCCCAGTCGTCCTTGCCGCTCACCAGACTGTCCACTAATTCCATTGCGCGCCACTCTTCGGCTTCAGCATTCGAGGTGTGGATTCCAAAATCGCCCCGCGAGCCCCCGAAACCTCGATATATTCCTCCGAAGGCTCCCGTCGCCGGTACGGCTCTTCCACGATCACCCAGCTACCGGGCTTCGGCATGGTCTCCAACGCTTCGAGAGTCCTGGCACGCCCTCCAAAGATCCAACCGGCACCGAGACATGAGGGCAAATCCGGGCTGTTTTCATTGTCTGGCTTAAAGTCCGCGGCATCCATGCGGACGAAGGGGATACCTGCAGCCGGAACTCGAGTTTCATGCCTTCTCTTCCCTTCCGGTATGAAGAAATTTCTGCACAAACGATAAACTGCGATGAATCTTATGGGCAAAGTCTCGTTTCTTGCTCATGATCCCGGGGCACCTGATCCCATGAGGGCCCAGGAGCGCTTTCGGCATGCTTTGATAGCCGTATAGTTGATCGGGGCCTGGCAGCCCCAAAAAAAGACATAGGGCTTGCTTTTGAAGTTGACGCATAAAGACGTTCCGGCACCCTGCCGGTCAACGACACGAAGAACTTCAGGTGCTGGAAGGACATGGATCCTCGACCCCGCTCAAGGATGGACTTTTTTGGGGAAGGCCTGACCAGCGTATCGCCACCACGGACCACAACCAGAGTGCAACAAAAACAGCTGCACAGATGCCACCCACGGGATCAATCCCCGACTCCACGCGCAAGCTCCCCAGTGGATGCACGCCAATGCCAAAGGCTTCGAAAAATCGGTTGGTGAGCCATCCCATGAAAAGCGAACAGGAAGAAACGCCCAAAAGATAAACCGTCGTTGCCGCTTTGCCCCAAAAACGGTTGAGCACGGTCAGAGTCGCTGCATTGGTGGCAGGACCTACAAGGAGAAAGACCAAGGCTGCGCCTGGAGAAAGACCGTCGGCCATAAGCACGGCGCCAATAGGAGTTGAAGCGCTTGCACACATGTAAAGGGGAATCCCTGCAATAAGCATGAGCAGCATGGATCGACCTTCACCGGCGGAGATCCATCGGCTGAAATCTTCCGGAACCAGAACGCCGATGAGACCGGAAAGAAGAATTCCCAACAAAAGCCACCCACCCATATCCCGGAGCAAGTCGACAAAGGCATAGCGAAAACCTTCGCCAAGACGTCGAGGCCATGGACGAACGGATAGAGCTTGCTCCTTCGAGTCATCCGTGAAACACTGACAAAAACCAGAAGTCTTGGAATCTTTGACATCGCGAACGCAGCTTACCAGAACCCCTGTCACCGTTGCGGTCAGAAAGGCGGCCACGGGACGAATCACCGTGAACACCGGCCCAAGGAGTGCATAGGTGACAGCCATGGAATCCACACCTGTTTCTGGCACAGAAACCAAAAAAGCCGCAGCGGGGCCTTTGCCAACGCCTTGATTTCGAAGATCGATGGCAACGGGAAGCACACCACACGAACAGAGCGGTAGGGGAATCCCCCAGAGCGAAGCCTTGATAATGGGGCCTAACCCTCTTCCGCCCAGCTGCCGTTTCACCAGACTCGTCGGGACGAAAGCCCGCACGCATCCGGCCGCGGCAAGCCCAAAAAGCACATAAGGGGCGGATGCCGCCAGGATTCGAAAACTTTCCCATAGAATCTTGAAAAGAATTTCCATTGGCTCAACCCTTTATTCCAAACCATGCCGGTAGACTTGGAGCGGTCACCTAGGTCCGCCCCTACGGCTCATTGGTTTCCAGGCGGATACACGAATCCGCCCGTACGGGCCTGATGGCTACAAGGGTGAGGTCGCTCCATGTCTATTTGCGGTGCCAGGTGCCATCAGGATCCTGTATCCAATACCCGGCAGGCTCGTTGGCGGCAATTTGCGCAGCCCGTGCTCGACCCACAATCTCGGGCGTGGTGTTGTTGCGCGCCGCAATGGTCGAGTACACCATGGCTCGATCTTGATTCTCGGCTTCAACCACATCGGCATGCGGCCTATCGCCACCCCGGAATTCCAAGAATCCCCTATTGTTTTCACCCACCAAACCTTGAGCCTTGAGTTGATTGATAATGGGTAAACGAGCCAACATACGAGCTTTGATGTCATCGGCCCAGCCATTGTGGCTCATAAGAACCAGGCCCAGTAGGGTCGGCACGAAAAGGGCAAGCAATGTGATTCGGCGCATGGTTTCTCCCTATTGTTTTAGCTGTTCCTTGGCGCGATCAATGTCTCCGAAAAAGTCTTCCAGATCCTTCTGGACGCGAACATTCACATCGATGGTGATATGAATGGGCTTGACTTCCACCGGGGCCATTTGAACTTCGTGACGGGTACTGCATCCCATGGGCAAAAGCAGAAGCAGAGCCATGAACATTCGGGGAATGGGCACGTCAACCTCCTTGTTTGATGAGTTCGTATAGGCGGCGGTATTGCAGAATCCGGTCCAAAGGGAGCCGAAAGTTCACATTCAGTCGAATGCCCTGAAACACGGATCCCGGGGAGTCCGCCGAAACCCTGCCAAAACCGCCGAGGTCCTGCCTGTAGGTAAAAGGTAAGGCACGACTGGGTTTGCCGTCTAGATCCAGCGTCAAAATCAATAGTTCACCCTGGGTGTTCAGCCGGATTTTCGCCCACTCGTAATTGAAATCCTTCAGGGCTTCGGAGGCCAGATCAAGGTGCCCGAACTGAGAGGAATCCTTCGGAATACCCGCCAGAAGCATTTCGGCGCTTTCAATACGCAGAGTGCCTCCTTCACCGGGTGTGGAGTAGAGAAAACCATTGTCAAAGGTCAGGGCTCCTTTGTGATAGCGGAGAGGAATACGGCCATTGACCGTGCCGTCGCCCTGCACCTGTTGCACGCCTAGTTGAGCGAGAGCTTGGGCAAGCTGCACTCGGTCGCAATAGAGTTCTATGGACACATCCTGCATTGCTGGGTTGATGCGAAAAGCATGGACTCCAATCCTCCCGCCGGCCCATTCAAGACGCCCCCCTTCCACAAAAAGTCTTTCTTTCCCTTCCACCTGGTATCGGATGTCCGCCCGCTCCAGATGCACAGCTCCCAGTTGCAGCCGGCTAAAGCCCAGCTCCTGGTTCGGTTTGGATCGAAAAGTCAGCAGATCGTCAAAATTCAGAGTCAATGTGCCTCCAATAAGGGTCGTTTGGGATGAAGGATGACGCACGTTTACATCCTGAAGATGGAAACGCAAGGGGATTTCGGGAACTCCTCGAGGCGCGTGAAGGTTCGCCTGAAGATCGATGACAGCGGTTCCGATCATGTTTTTAAAACCCGGGAAAAGGCGAGCCAGATCTGCGGGTAGAGAAATTTTTTGGAAGGCTCGAATCTGGAGCGTGCTTTCTTGAAGAACCAAAGGAGAGACATGAGCTTTTACGCTGCCCCGCCCTTTCACAAGAGGAAAGAAGATCGTGCCGTCCAAATCCAACCCGGCTTTATTCTGCTTCAAAACCCCGTCGATCCTAGCAAGATCCACGTTTTTCCAAGCCGCTGTCAGATCCAGTCGTCCGGCTTTGGATGAAGGATCAGGCCAGGACAAAGGTAAGTGCAGCCCAACCTCGGCTATGGTTTCCTGAAACCTCGCCCGAAGGGTCGCGTCCAGGAGGGCGTTGATGGACATGGTCTCTTGAAAGATCGCATCCACGTGACCCGTGAGCTCGGTGCCGGTCATGGAAAACCCCGAAACATCGCCTTCAAGTCCCGCCACACTAAAAACGACACGTGCATGGTGTGAAGCGGCATCGAATGAGCCTCGAAATTCCAATCGCAGCCCTTTCAAATCGGCTCGCACCGAGTCCCTGGTCAAGGTAAGCTTCGGTGCACTGATAACAGCATGCAGCTTTGTCTCGACGTCTTCGTGGTTTATTTCGACGACAAAAGAGAGCGGCTCTGCATGCACACCAACGTTTGAAAACCCAGGCCATCGCCCTTGAAATGCTTGGGATTCCCCCGTGAGCCGAGCCATCCAGCCCGTGGTCGATCGAGCCCCATGCAGGTCTCCCTTAATGAGCAGAGGCTCTTCTAGGGCCATGCCCGGCCATGAAGTCCAAGCCGCCTCCCATGAACAGCTCAGGCTTTTCAAGTCGGCAGCCACCATCGGTTTCCGTACCGTCAACACCATGGGCCAAGGGCTTTCCAAAAACAAAGGGGACAGGGAAAACGCCGGCGAATCCTCCCAGGAAAAGTTAAGCTCCAGGCGTCCTTTTTGAGCGATCCTCCCGAAGTCGAAAGCGGCTACCGCTGAATCCACGTGCACTCGGCCATGAAGGCGCGGAAACTGCTGCGGGGACAACAAGGCTTCAAGATCCGCGGCGATATGTCCGCTGACAGGAACATTCAGTTTCGGAAAAAGAGCGGTCAGCCGTGCCAGGGACAACTGGGGAAGCTGAAAGGCCAAGCGCCCCGAACCTAATTTTGGATCAGCCTCCAGTGTCAGCGCGAGCTCCTGACCAGCCACGATCAGGCTGCTATGAAATTCAAGGAGATGGGGATCAAGGCGGCCGTGCCCCGAAAAAGGAATCACCAGACGAGTTTCTTCGGGTAGCAAGATTTGACCTTGGGCGGTCACCTCCGCAATGGCTCGAATGAAGGATCGGTTTCCACCATGGCCAGGGGCCGAAGAAAAGTCCAGCCCCGGCACATGCCAACCACGCTCGTCATGCGCCGGTTGTATTTCCACACCCAAGAGTTCCACACGATCCAAACGGCCACGCAACACACCCGGTAAGGTCCAATCCACCCTTGCAGCTCGCCATCGGAGACCTCCCTCGGTACCCAGACGAAACATACCGGTCTCCAGGCCCGCGAGATCCAACCGACGCAAATCCACTTCCAGGGTTGCCCCTGCCAGAGCCCGCTGCAGCATGGGCAGAGCCAGGTTTCGGCCCAGCCAGAGTAAAAGGTGGCTCAATCCACACCACAGCAGCAAAACCACAAGACCCACCAGGGCCAAAATCCGTAAAGTCCTGCCGGCACGAGATGCAACCGGCCGTGAAGGTGAAGCCGCATCCTGAGGCATGTTCGACCCTTGGACTTATTCTCTCAAGCCTGCCACAGATCTTCCTTTAAGGCTCGTGGTCATGCTAGGTATCGGTGCTTCCAGAAGTGGCAACGACCAGGTTTTTGTTCCCATGATGCCGCGAAGCGCAGCCGGCAAATCCGCCGGAAGAGCGACAACTTTTGCGTTCTGAGATTCCGCGAGCGCTTTCACGCTTTCCACGTAACGTTCCCCTAAAATGAACATGAGAGGCAGCGGGTTGTCTCGAGCAGCCTCCACAATCAACTGAATGGCTTTCTTGTTTGCCTCAGCCAGAACAATCTTCGCTTCGGCATCCCGCCGGGAAGCTTCAAGACGTCCTTCGGCTTGCAAAACGGCAGCGGTTTTTTCCCCTTCGGCCCGTGTGACCGTCGCCCGGCGTTGCCGTTCAGCCGCTGCCTGTTCTTCCATCGCCTTTTGCATGGTTTGAGAGGGCGCGATGTCTTGAATCTCAACGGTTTTAACGGTGATGCCCCAATCGGCGATATCGTCGGAAATGGCTTCCTTGAGTTTGGCCTTGATGACTTCCCGCGAAGATAAAGCATCATCCAGGTCCATCTCCCCGATGATGGCACGCAAGGACGTCTGCACAAGGTTTTGAATGGCGAGAATGTCGTTTTCCACACCGTATACAGCTTTTTCCGGCGAGACGATATCGATGTAAGCGACCGCATTGGCTACGATGACCGCGTTGTCTCGAGTGATGACTTCCTGGGATGGAATATCCAGCACCAAGTCTTTGGTAGGGACCTTGTAGGCCACCGTGTCCATATAGGGAATAATCAGATGAAGTCCTGGCGTTAGGGTCTTGTGGTATTTTCCCAGCCTTTCCACGACAAATTTATCGCCTTGGAGAACGGTTCGCACCCCCATAATGATAGTTACGAGAACCAGAACGAGAAATATCAGAGCAAGAATCAATCCGGGTGTCATGATGCTTGCCCTCCTTACATGGGGCAAACCACAAGAACGTTGCCGACAATATCCACAACCTGGACTCGGTCTCCTACCGCCACGACTTTTCCCTCGTGCACCAAACAAGACCATTCTTCGGCTCCGAGAAGAGGGACCCAAAAGCGAACTTTTCCCCGCCTTTGTCCTACCGACGTCTCCATGACGTGACCCACGGCTCCCACGACAGCTTCCCTGGACAGTCCGGCTTTGGTCTTGTCAGCCGTACGGGGCTTGATGAAAAGAAGCAACAGTCCCAGCAAGGCAAGGGATAGCAAAGCCCAGAAGACCAATTGGTATGTGAGGGAAGGTTCTGTAACCGTCCGAAGCCATCCCACGAAGATGGCGGCAACACCAAACCAAACGATGACAAAGTTGGGGACAAAGATTTTAAGGATCACGAGCATCATCCCCAGAGAGATCCAAACCCAGTATGGCATTTTTTCACCTCGAAGACTTTTTTCGCTAACAAGAATCGATGCCTTCCAAGCCCTTGGGCCTAGGGCGGCCCCAAAAGGCACACCCTCAAATTCGAGCATCGCTGAGAATCTTCTTTTTCGGCGTCAGGGCCATCAACCATGGTTCTCAGCATACCCGATACCATGCTTTTAGAGGCATCCCCTACGAATTCTGATCCCCTGGGCAAAGGCTCTGGACCCGTGACACGAACCACCACCGACCCTTATGGGCGCTCTTTTTGTTTCCTTAGTTTCAGTACCGGGTTAGGGGTTGCGGTTGGAAGTGTCTTGTTTCTCCCATTCCCTGCCGCAGTGGGGACACCTTCCGCTTTTGAGGTGTGAGGCCACTTTAAAGGATGCGCCGCAGTGCGTGCAGCGTCGGCTGACCTTGGACCTTTTCTTTTGTGGTCTCAAAAGCAGAATCAAGCTACTGAGAAAACCTCCCATGAAAGCCTCACAATTTGTGGGAGAGAAGCAAGTGAGCTTGGCGAAGTTGCTCCGTCGTACCTATGAGCACCGTCTGGTCCCCTGGGTTTAAAACCGTATCAGGTCCAGGATTGGGCATCAGCATTCCGTTTCGGCCCAAAGCCAGAACAGTCACACCGATGTTTTTACGCAGTCCTAATTGCCCGATGGTTTTCCCGGCCGCCCGTGACTCGGGAGACACTCGAAAAGATCGAATTTCCACACCGGGCAAGGCCTCGGCAATGTCGCACCAACTAAGGCTCGGCAAATATGGAGCGCTCAAGGCCTTATACCCTTCTGCACGAATTTCCTCCACTACCCGTTCCACATCCTCTTTGGGAACCAGATATTTGCTGAGCACACGGCTGAAAATCTCTATGGAAGTTTCCAGTTCTTCAGGTACGACTTCATCGGCGCCCAATTGCGCCAACCGATCCATTTCAGAAAGAAACCGAGTGCGCGCAATGAGATGCACCGCAGGAGCCTGAGCCTTGACGGCTGCTGTGATGCGCCGCACCGAGGCCGAATCCGCCAAGGAAATCACCACTACGCGAGCCGTGTGCACGTTGGCATGTTCCAAGATGGTGGGCTGAGAGGCATCACCGAAAAAGATAATTTCCCCTTTTTTCTTTTCGGAAACAACCGTGGAAGGATTCATTTCCACGATACAGTATGGAATTTGACCGATGCGAGCGGCTCGAGCCAGATTGCGCCCCACGGGGCCGTAACCCACAATAATGAGATGGTTGGCAAGATCCAATTTCCTATCGGAAGAAAGCTTGACCGTATCGGCCAGGAGGCCGTGGCGAATCTTGTGGGGCCAGGGCAGGGATTCCACCTTGGCCGCCCAGGATGGGGCTCGAGCGATCAAGAAAGGGGTCACCAACATGCTCAGTGTGGAGACGCAGAGAAACAAACTTGCGTGAGCCCCGCCGAGAACACCGTGGGCTAAGCACACGGTGCACAGCACAAAGGAAAACTCTCCGATTTGAGAAAGCACCAGTCCCGAAGCGACAGCCACTCGAATGGGATAGCCCATGAGCAGCACCACCAGAATACAAAGGAACCCTTTCAAAGCCAAGGCAGCCAGGGTAAACATGGTCACAAGTGCCGCGTTTTGGGCGATAAAGGAAAGGTCAAGGATCATTCCGACGGAAATAAAAAAAAGACTTGTGAAAAGATCCTTAAAGGGAAGCATGTTGGCCAAAGTCTGATGGCTGTATTCGGATTCAGAAAGCATTAAACCGGCTAGAAAAGCACCCAAGGACAGGGACAAGCCCGCCGTAGAAGTGATCCAGGCCACACCGAAGCAGACAAGAACCGATGTCAGAAGGAACAACTCTCGGCTTCGCGTCATCACCACTCGATGAAGCACTCGAGGCAGAAGCCATCTTTGCCCTGCAAACACCAAGAGCAAAATCCCGGCTGATTTCAGCATAAGCACGGTCCACGCCAGAAGAGGGTTAGCCTCACGGCCGGAAAGCAAGGGAATAAGAAGCATCATGGGGACCACCGCGACGTCCTGGAAAAGCAAAATCCCCAGGCTCATCTGCCCATGAACGCCGTCCAGTTCCATGCGGTCTTGAAGAATTTTGAGGACGATGGCCGTACTGCTGAGAGCCACGAGGAATCCCAAGGCGAGGGCGGTCTGTTCGCTGCTGACGACCTGTCGAAAAATAGCCCATACGGTCAAAGTGGTGAGACCTACCTGCAATCCGCCTCCAAGAAAGACGATGCGTTTGATGCGCATCAATTCCGAAAGGGAAAATTCAAGTCCGATGGAAAACAACAGCAGCACCACACCCAATTCAGCCAGAAACTCCACCTGTTCGCTGGATTGCACCAAACCGAGTCCATGGGGCCCTGCTAGAGTCCCTGTGAGTAGGAAGCCCACCACACTGGGAAGTTTCAGCCGGTAACAGATGAGGCTCACCAGCACCCCCAAACCGAAAACCACCAAAAGATCATTCAAAAGATGCACAACCCATCCCTCCAGTTTCCTCGGACATAAGCCTTTTCAAGACTTAGCCCATGAGACCAACTTTAACGCCTGGAGTCAAACCCAATCGACCCGGAAACTCATTGGTTTTCAAAACCATGGACCGCTGGCAAGCTTCACCGATGTTTTTACGTTTTCGGGGGATTCAGGGGCGGACACGCCGGTCCGTCCCCTGCGAGGTTCTCTTGTGGAAGGGGTCAGAAGAACAGGATTTCGCCCACAAGGTAGGTTTTGGCTTTTCCGGCGATTTCCACTCGATCGCCCAAATCCCGACAAAAGAGCTCACCGCCTCGAGCCGAAACCTGAAGCGCATGAAAAGACGTTTTCTGGAGCACCTCTTTCCAATAAGGCACCAGGGATGTGTGAGCCGATCCCGTCACGGGATCTTCATTCACACCCACTTTAGGCGCAAAAAACCGCGACACGAAATCCACGTGATCTCCTGGAGCCGTAACGATCACGCCACGAGCCGGCAATTGGGCGAGGCGCTCCAGATTCGGTTGAAGATCACGAATATCCTTTTCCGATTCAAAGACGATCAGATAATCCGTCTTACCCTTCAACGCCTTTAATGGCCTTGCGGAAAAGCAGGCTGTGATCTCGTCGGACAAGGGTATGGGTGTCAGAGTGTCCTTGGGAAAATTCATGGCCAAAAGGTCACCTTGACGGGTGACCGTCAGAAGGCCGCTTTTTGAGTGAAACGCCACAATCTTTTCCTTGTAACCTAGGTGGTGGAAAAGCACATGAGCTGAAGCCAACGTGGCATGTCCGCACAGGGCTACTTCAACCCTGGGCGTAAACCAGCGAATAGCATAGCCGCTTTCCACGGGAAGGAAAAAAGCCGTCTCCGAAAGGTTATTTTCGAAAGCAATATCTTGCATCGTTTTGTCCGGCAACCACTGGTCTTTCAAAGGGCACACCGCCGCCGGATTACCTCGAAACAGCACGTCCGTAAAAGCATCCACCTGATAGAGTTGCATTTTCACCCCTTTCATGGAAGGTTGTCTCCAGAGGCGCAAACTGTTCAAGTCCGTTTTTGGGTTTAAGGTTCAAAACGAACGGGTATCGTGATGGTGCGACCGTCCCGATCCAGTGTAAACACCATTTCGGGAACCGGCCTCTGAAAAAGCCGATGCAGACTTTCCAAATCCCTCACCGATTCTCCGTCCACCGCCATAATCATGTCCCCGGCTTGAAATCCGGCCAGGTCGGCTCGACTGCCCGAAACCACTTCCACCACGCGCAGCCCATCCCCCTTTGGATTCCGTTCCAGGCGCACACCCAGACGCCGCCCATGGCCTTCGAAAGGTTTTTGCGCAGCCGTTACCACCAAAAAATCGGCTACTTCCGCCGTGACCTGATCCGGTTCTTCATTAATCGCCACAGGTATGACCACGGCATAACGATGTTCCACACGACGACGTACCCTTTCGGGAATCCCGAACCTTTGATTGACATGCCCTTTTCCGGCCAGCACCACCACTTGCCGAAAAGGTTCCTGCACCAACCACATCGCTATGGTTTCGGCCATGGTTTCATCCCACACAAGCTGCGCCTCATAGAAAGCTTGCAGATCTCGAATGCTTCCAGGCACATGAGCCTTGAATTCCTTTTCCACATAGGATCGATACACCTCATCGTCCAGATAAAAGTGTCCGGCAATGGAACGGCGTTCCTCAGCATTTAGAGACGCCAGGCCTTGTCGCGACACCTTTCGCACCACTGCCGGAGGTGCATTGAGAGCCCGCATGGGGATGGATTTTTCTCGAGCCAAGGCAAAAACGGGCCGATACAGGGCAAAAGGAAAGCCCCAGTTGTCTTCCCAAAGGACCGCATTCAGAAAAGATGTCTCATCGAGATTTCCTTCTACCCATCGGTCCAAATCGCCTTGGGTGGATCGCGGAAGCATTTCCACACCCACACCAATATTTTTGCCACGCTCCCAAAGTCCTTCCACAATACGTCGCTGAATTTCATGATCCGAAGCCCTTGCGTGGACTTCCCCCACATAGATGACCCGCATCTTTTCCAACTCCGAGAGCAATTCCTCGAAGCTGATTTTCTTTCCCGTATGAAGGTTCACGATGTCGTGAATCTCCGGCTTGAAGGGTAAAACATGGACGAACGCCCCTTCACGGGATTTCTCTAGACCCGCACAACCCCAAAGGCCAAACGAAACGCTTAGAAAAAAGATCAGAATCAACCGCCTTCCTCTGTCATGTTTCATGGGTATCACCTTTCTTTGGTGGAAAAACGTGTCAACACCTCTTGAGCTTCCTCGGAAGAGCTGCGACGCACCAAGGGCCATAGCTCTTGGCAGTCGTTCCATGAAAGATGCCGTGTCCATCGCCACGCTTCAGCTTCATTTTCCAAGTGCGGGTAAGCATCAACGGCGGGCACCATTTCGTCCTTGTGTAACAACTTGATATAAATAAGGCTTTGCGCCGCAAGGCGATCTAGGTCAGGCCCGGTCATCTCGGGATGAAACACAAACAGCAAGGTCAGGCGATCTCCCGGGCCCAGAATCTGCTTCCTTTGTATTCGATGACGCGCCTGGTCTTGCAGAAGAAAGCAGGGTCGCACCCTAACCTTGCTTTTCACAAGGCGTTGCAGCTCCACAAAAAACAGCCAGTGGATGTACCCACATTCCACATAAAGGGCTTTTGCTTTTTCTACCCAATGCATCACAGAACCCGCCCGCATGCGGTCCCTCAAAGCGAGGCGAGCGGCATCAGCCCTGGCAAAAGCCAACACCGCCTGCACAACTTCCGGAAAAGGCTTCGTAAGGGATATGGTGTAAAAATTCAAAAGAGCGGCTGTGGCGTCTCTTTCAACACGGTAGACGATGAAGGCCGGGTCGTCGGGCTTCAGTTCGTGAAAATCACCTCCAGCCGCAAAGAAGTCATGAAGCCGAAAGAGATGTTCCATGTAAGGCTCCACCTGCAGAAGCCTCTTACCTGCAGCATAAAGTCTGCGGTATAGGCGGCAACAGGCTTGAGCGAAACTTGGAAATTCGAAATCAGCTTGTGCCAGGTAAGTGTCTATGGATATTTCTCCACGCAGCATGGATTCAAACTCGGTCTGGGGCGGCTCTTCCAAGATAATGACATCGTGGCCTTGCATAAGCGATTCCGCTTCTTGGAGCACTTCGAGGCGATGGGTGGAAAAGGCCACCGTGATCACGGAGATTCCTCCTTGGCGGACTGCAGGAGGCGAATCAGGCGCCGGTTGGCCGAAGGGAATGCATACTGATCCAAAGCGTCAAGGCGAACCCATCTCCCCTCGGTAGCTGCACGCAGTGCTATTGTCTGGTCGGCGGGATCCAGAACACAGTGAAAGGCATGCAGGTGCATACGAAAGCGGGTCACCGCATGGCGAATCTCCGTAATTTTTTCTACGATTGAAACCCTCACCCCAAGCTCCTCCATAAACTCGCGCCGTACCGCCTCCTCCAGCGTTTCGTCCTTTTCGGCCTTGCCTCCAGGAAACTCCCACAGTCCTGCCATGAGCCCATTCGGCGGTCTTTTTTGAATGAAAACTTTTCCGTTGTTCCTCAAGACACCCACGGCCACCGTCACGGGGCTTACGGCAACCCGGTTTGACTTTACAGGTCGAATCGATACCGTTCCCGCGGTGCGAGCGCGGCACCACAGGGCTACAGGACACTGGTCGCATCGAGGGTTTCGAGGTGTACACACCAAGGATCCAAGTTCCATGACGGCTTGATTGAATTCCCGAGATCGGCCTGAGGGCATCCATTCCTTTAGAGCTTCTCGAAACATCTTGTCACTTCGGGGATCCGAGACGGGCAGGGACCAATCTAACAATCGAGCGCTCACCCTCTGCGCATTGCCGTCCAGAACGGGAACATCACAGCCAAAGGCAAGACTGGCCACGGCAGCGGCCGTATAAGAACCAATGCCCGGAAGGCGGCGCAAAGATGCTTCATCGGAAGGAATCTTTCCTTGATATTCTTCCAGAATGATCTGCGCCGCCTTTTTGATGTGCTGGACGCGTCGGTAATAACCGAGCCCCTCCCACGCTTGAAGCAATGCATCCAGCGAAGCTTCCGCCACGGCCCGCACGTCGGGAAACCGAGCCATCCAATGTTCATAATACGGTATCACCTTGGACATCTGGGTCTGTTGCAGCATGACTTCCGAGATCCACACGGCATAAGGATCGTAGTGTTTTCGCCAGGGAAGAGGCCTCTGGTTTTGAACAAACCAAGCCACAAGGGCGATTCCGATGGATGCATTCTGCGCTCTGGAAGGATTGCAGCTCGAAGTTTGGCGCGGGTTCCCCATGATTCTTGCCTCCTTGCCTAGCTTAAGAACGCCAACAGGTCTTGGAAAGAGGTTTTCATGGCGTGAATGAGGTTCGATGCGTTGACATTTGCTTTCAAGCGTGTTGTTTAACGGAAACGATCCCATACATCTCCTTTAGGGATGAGGGATGGATACCACGTTTTCGCGAACCGAGAGACATGGACGCACTCTTCGGGGAGTACCTCACCCATGATGCTCAAAAAACCCCTTTGGTACTGGGCCCTTACGCGCTGTCGAGCTCTTCAGGCAACGCTTTTAGCACTCATCGTTTTGACTGTCTTTTTTCGAGTCTTTCCTCTGGAGATGCAAAAACGGATCGTTAATGAAGCCATCCGTTTTGGAAAGATTCACACCCTTTTCTTGTATTGTGGTCTGTACCTGGGCGCCGTGCTGCTGGCAGGTCTTTTGAAATACGCCATCAATGTGCTTCAAGGATACGTCGGCCAAAAAATCCTCTATGAACTGCGCACAGGCCTCTACCGCCATATTCTGCGTCTTCCCTTACCCTTTTTCCGCCGAACCCCGCCCGGAATGGTCATTTCGTCCGTCACCGGAGAATTGGCTTCTGTGGGAGATTTTCTCGGGGGTGCCGTGGCGATTCCAGCCGTCAACGTGTTGACCTTGATCACTTTCGGCGTCTATATGTTCACCCTGAATCCGTTGCTGGCTGTCCTCAGTCTGACCGTGTATCCCATAGAAATCCTTGTCATTCCCATCTTGCAAAAACGATTTAATCAGATCAACAGCGAACGGGTGACCACCACGCGCAAACTCAGCAGTGTGGTGGGAGAAGCCATCAGCGGCATTCAAGAAATTCATGCCAACGCCGGCTATCAGCTGGAGAGCCGGAAGATGGACCGCCTTGCTCAGAAGCTCTTTCAGTTGCGCCATCGTATGAATCTGTACCGCTATGGCATCAAGTTCTCCAACAATTTCTTTCAGAGCCTCGGCCCTTTTCTTCTCTTCCTTCTTGGGGGCTACTTCAGCATCACCGGCCGATTCAGCCTCGGCGCTCTTGTGGCTTTTCTTTCCGCTTACGAAAAGCTCTATGATCCTTGGAAGGAACTGATGGAATTCTATCAGGGTTACCAAGAGGCTCGCGTGGCGTATCGTCGTATTCAGGAAGCTTTTGATGTGGAACCTGAGTTTCCTTTGCTGCCCCAAGATCGTCCTCCTCTGGAACTGCAAGGTGCCATGACCGTGGAAGATTTGGTCTTTGAAGTGGAAGACCGTGTCCGGCTTCTGGATGGTGTCAGTCTTCGAGTGTCTCCCGGTGAGCGGTTGGCTTTGGTGGGACTTTCCGGAAGCGGCAAAAGCACCCTGGCGATGGTCATGGCTCAGTTGTACCGTTACGATCAAGGCCACGTGTATGTGGATCAATGGGAACTGAGGGATCTCACCAAGGCCGATGTTTCTCCGCATGTGGGATTTGTCTCCCAGTACCCTTTCATTTTTGACGGCACACTGAAAGAAAACATTATTTACGGTAGGCAATCGGCTCTTTTGCATTCCAATTCTGTGACGCCCGGTGAGGCAGACTCCCCGGACCTGCACGAGATTCTTCACGCCGTGGCAACGGTGGGACTTACGGAAGACGTACTCCGGTTCGGACTCAATTCCGTTTTGGACCCTGTCCGGGAACAGTTGCTGGGTGGAAAGATCGTTTCCTTGCGACGGCGGTTTCGGGATCGGTGGAGCGAAACACTGCAAGACACCATCGAATTTTTCGATATCAACCGTTTTCTCGACTACAGTTCCGTGGCTGTCAACATTATCTTCGGGTACCCCGTGGAGGGAGGCCGGCCTTGCGAGCTGCTGCCGGCACGACCTCGTTTTCGCCGATTTCTCGAGGAAGTCGGCCTGGAAGAACCCCTGCTTCGGTTGGGTCTCGACGTGGTTCAGCGTACCGTGCCTCTTTTGCGCGACTTGCGGGATGACCCTTTCTTCTTTCGCCAATCTCCCATTCCCCTGGAAGAGATGGATCAGTTCATTGACATCTACGAGCACTACGGTTCGGCTTCCGTGGATCGGCTTCCTTCCTCCGTTCGAGAGAGCCTACTCGCGTTGGCGCTTCGTGTCGTTCCAGGGATTCACAAAATGGTTGTCATTCCCAGGGAACTGCGTGAGGCTATTCTTAAATCTCGATCCCAATTCAAAGCTTATTGCACGCAGCGCCAAGCCGACGCTTTTGTCTATTATTCAGAGACGGAATTTCTCGGCGGTCGAAGCCTCCTCGAAAACATTCTCTTCGGCCGTCTTAAGGAAGAAACCTCCTGGGCTTGGACTCGTATCACCGAAGCCGTCATTGGCCTGCTCAAACAAGAAAACCTGTATGACACGGTTTTGGAAATCGGGCTGGATTTTGAGGTGGGCAGCAAAGGGGATCGACTTTCCGGAGGTCAAAAACAAAAGGTTGGGATCGCTCGAGCCCTTCTGAAGAACCCACGCATCTTTATTCTCGATGAAGCAACAGCCAGTTTGGACATGGCTTCGCAAAACCGTATTCAACAGTGGCTCGATGAGGAACTTCGCGGAAAAGCCACGGTGATTTCCGTGGCCCATCGACTGGAAACCATTCGCGACTATGATCAGATCGCGGTCATGAAAGCGGGCCGCATCGTGGAAATGGGACGTTATGACGAACTTCTGGAAAAGAAAGGGCTTCTCTATGAACTGGTCCGCGGACACGAATAACCGCACCATTGAAACGTCGCAGGACAGGCCAGCCGACACCTGCGAATTGGATCATAACCTGGAATGGCTGCGTCGCACGGATGTGTTCTCGTCCATTCCGTTGGAACGTCTTCGCGTCTATGCCTTGATATGCGGTCGACGGCGTTTTCGACGCGGCGAATTCCTTTTTCGACAGGGACAGCCCGACGATAAGGGGTATATTCTGGTATCTGGAAAGGTGCAGATGGTTCGCCAATATGAAAATCACTCGGTGATCATCCATGATCTGGAACCGGGAGCTTTTTTCGGCGGGCTGGCTCTGCTGGCGGATATTCGACGTCTTTTCGGAGCTCGTGCCGCCACCGATGTGGAAGTGATTTACATCGAACGAGAAACCTTTCGAAAGATACTCCGCCAATTCCCGGAACTCACCGAAAAGATTCTGGATGTGATGATCCGGCGTATCGTGCTCATGGAAGAAAAGATTTTGGAACGTCACCTGCACGAATGTGTGCTGGTCTAAAAACAAAACAACCCCGTTGAAGAAATAGGATGGAATCATGCCACACCAAAGTGAATCCCCCATTGTAGAAAATATGTTCATTGACGAACTGGAAAGCTATCGAGCCGCTCATCGAGAAAAGGACTACGAACTGATTGATGTAAGGGAACCGGCGGAATACGCCGCCGGTCATATTCCCGGAGCCCGGCTGATGCCTTTGAGCCGCTTTGAGAAGCTTTTGAACAACCTGGAACCCGGCAAGGAACTGCTTTTTTATTGCTCCAGTGGAGGCCGTTCCATGACCGCCGCCATGTTGGCCGCCGAAAGCGGGCTCAAACCGCGCCGTGTGGTCAACTTGCAAGGGGGCTACATGGCTTGGGACGGCAAGGAACTTTTTGATTTTCCCAAAGTGCGCCTGCTTGCCGACAAGTCGTCTCTGGTGGAAATGCTTCAAGAGGCCATAAACTTGGAAAAAGGGGCCTATCGTTTCTATGCACTGTCGTCTTTAAAAGAATCCGCTTGGGTGGAAACGGCTCAAAAACTGGTTCAATGGGAACGTCGGCACGCTCAAGCCGTTTATCATCTGTTGGAAGCATCCCCAGGCAAAGAGCCGCTTCCTCCCTTTGAGGACTTATTTGAGGCCCTGCCGGGAAACATTTTGGAAGGTGGCGAAGCTTTGGAAGAGGCTCTGAAAAGGCTGGAAAACCTGCCCGTTTCTTCTTGTTTTGCCTTTGCCGAACTGGCTTTGGACATCGAATATCGAGCCTACGATCTGTATCTTAATGCAGCGGCGGTTAGTAAGGATGCCACCGCCTCGGCCTTGCTTCGGGATCTTGCGGAACAGGAAAAAGCCCATATTCGTTTTATTGCTAGCGTTTTCGCGGCCTGTAAACCCTAGATAGCTAAGAACTCTTTTGCGGCGAGCTTGGATGGCGCAGCCTCACCGAAAGCGGTGGTGTAAAAAGTTTTGTGTAAATTTTAAGTGCTAGAAAAAAAAGCGCTTTTCCTTTACAGAGGGGGTGACCCAATAACACCTCGAAGAAAGGCAAAGCGCCTATGAAGATCGAACTGAGTGTGTCTGAGGTTGTGGCGATTTTCAATGAAATTCAGTGTCAGCCTGAGAAGCTTTTTGAAATGCTTCGCCTAGACATACGCACAGTGGTGGGTCGCTCTTTGTGCGAGATGATGAAGGCGGAACTGACCTAATTTTTAGGAAGAGAGCCTTATGAGAGGAAGGGAGATTCTTCCAATGATCGAAATGGGTCTTACGAGCGCCGTTTGACGATGAAAAGCATCGGCGAAGTACGCGTAAAGGTCCCTCGGGATCGGCTGGGTGAGTCTCAGACCAAGGTCATTCCTCGTTGTCAGCAATATGAGAAAGAAATCGGCAAGGATCTGTGTTTGATGTTTCTTGGGGGTTTCAGCACTCGAACGTTGGCGATGATGTCAGAGCGTCTCATAGGTCGAAAAATTTCCCATACAAACGTCAGTGAAGCCAAAAGGGAGCTTACGGAAGCTGTTGAAAAGTGGGGAATCGGGATCTTTCTCAAGAGTCTGTCAAATATCTTTTTATCGACGGCGTCAACTTTGAGATGCGCCTTGTGATTCCATCGAAAAAGTTTCTGTCCTTGTTGTGATTTGAGTGAGACGAACCAGAGAATGGTTCAGTGCTTGCAAGCAGGCGATAAAGAATCGGCGTCGACGTGGAGGGAGGTTCTTAAAGACCTTAAAAGACGCGGCTTTGACCCATCAAAGGTGCAGCTGGGAATCATGAATGGGCTACCTGGTCTTGAGAAGGTTTTCAAAGAGGAATTTCCCAAGGCCAAGGTGCAGCGATGCCAGGTGCATGTGGCGAGAAATGTTCTGGCCAAAGTGCCAAGAAAATACAAGCAGGCTGTGGCCGACCACATGCGCTCCATCTTCTACGCTTCTTCGAAAGACAAGGCCGGTGAGCTTTTCATGGAATTCAAAACAAAGTGGGAAAAAGATCTACCCTCCGCCGTCGCCTGTTTGGAAAAGGGCCTGGAATCCTGCCTGACTTTCTTCAACTTTCCTGAAGAAGAATGGATTTCGCTGAGAACGACCAACATCATCGAAAGGCTCAACAAGGAATTTCGATGGAGAACAAGACCCATGGAGATCCTGGCAGGAGAACGGTCCTGCTACACTCTGCTTGCCTTCATTGCCTTTAAAATGGAAGTCCACTGGAGGTCTAACCCTCTGGGAAAAGTGCGAAAAAACTTGCCAATATGGCAACGGCTCGAAGGCAGAAATTTTACACAAAATGCTTGACACTACCGATATCTTGATCCATGCAGTGGAGTCAGGGTTGATTAGGGATTATCGCAATCGTGGCGCTTTAATATATGCGATGGTTCATGATTTACTGCCTGTGCGGATGCCGGAAGTCTTTCCTCCAGGCGCAGATCAAATATTTGCTCTATGGCTCAAGGCAGTCTCTACATTTGATGGAGCGATCTGTGTTTCCAGGGCTGTAGCGAATGATCTGCGTGCACGGTTGGATGAGCATGTGCCAGCAATCAACAAGCGCCGTCTTCCATATTTTATAGAATGGTCCCATCATGGGGCGGATATTGTCAATTCGGCGCCTACCAGGGGTATGCCGCATGACGCGGAGGTAACTCTCCAAAAGCTCAAGTCTCGTGTTACTTTTCTCATGGTAGGCACCATAGAGCCGCGCAAGGCCTACCTGCAAACGATTCATGCCTTCGATCAACTTTGGGCGAACGGTCTCGATGTCAATTTAGTCATTGTGGGTCATGAAGGATGGAAACATGTGTCCCACGACATGCGCCGTGACATCCCACAAACCATCGAACTTCTGCGTTCCCATCCTGAACGAGACAATCGCCTTTTTTGGCTTGAAGGTATTAGCGATGAATATTTGGAAAAGGTCTATGCAGCAAGCACTTGTCTCCTTGCTGCTTCCTATGGTGAAGGCTTTGGATTGCCCCTTATCGAGGCTGCACAGCACAAACTCCCTATTATCGCCAGGAATATTCCTTTATTCCGCGAGGTGGTTGGGGAACATGCGTTCTATTTCGAAGCAGCATCACCGGGCGAGTTGACTCAGTCGGTTAGTACCTGGCTCGATCAATACCGCCGAGGGGAGCATCCGAAGTCGGATAACCTACCATGGCTGACATGGGCAGAGAGCGCCAAAAGGCTCTGTGAAATTGTGCTCAGTGTAGCGTCCGAACAAAAAAAGAAAGCATATGGAGAAAGAGATAAAAATTATGGAAAAGCAGATAAAAATTGGCAATTCGGTCTATACGGTTTTCTCGGATGACAATTACCTTGACGCCATGGGGAACGACTTCGAGCCGCACATGGTACAGCTGTTTCGTGCCCTGATTGGCCCGGATGATGTGGTGGCTGATATTGGTGCAAACATCGGCCTAACCGCAATCCTGTTTTCCTCGCTTGCGAAGCACACGTATGCCTTTGAGCCCAGCCCATCGACCTTTTCCATCCTGTTGGGTAATCTGGCCAAAAACAGCATTGCAAATGTGGAAGCGATCAATCTTGGCCTCGGGGACAAGGAAGAAGTCACGACCATAACGTTCGCTTATAACAATCGCTCGGGCGGCTATGTCAGCGAGAAGATCCGTCCGGAGACAGGACACGTCAGCGAGGAAATCTGTATTGACACACTCGACCATTTCTTTTCTTCCAAGGCGCCTGCACCAACTTTTTTGAAGATCGACGTTGAGGGCTTCGAGCTGAACGTAATTCGGGGGGGGGCGTTGTTCCTTCAACGCGTCCGTCCGGTCGTGGTGATGGAAATGAATCACTTCTGCCTTGATGTTCTACAGCGAGTTACAGTTCCCGATTTTCTTGACTTCATGCGCTCCGTTTTCCCCTATCTGTATGCCATTGATACCGACAACAGAACCATTGTCGATCTGCATGTGCCTGACAAGGCCTACATGGTGATGCACGAGCATGTGGTCAAACATCGGTTTCCGAACATTGTCGGCGGCTTCGGTTCCGAGCTCAAAGAAAAACTACAGAGACTTGAAGCAGCAGCAATCTTCAAAACGCCGCTCTTATCGAGACCAATCGGAAAAATCACCACGCAGGCATCTAACACCTGCGTCAAGGCGGGGAGTTTATTTGAGATCAGCGTCAGCGTAGTAAACGAAAGCAAAGAAACCTGGTACGGCTACGGTGATCATCCTGTTTTCCTGAGTTACCACTGGACAAGGAATGGCAATGACTTTTTGATTTATGACGGTATCCGAACCGAACTGATGAAGCCTGAAGTATATCCTGGCGAGACCATCGAGCAACAGATCTGCGTTGAAGCCCCTAAAGTGCCCGGGAAACTCAAGCTCGTACTAACCATGGTCCAGGAAGGGGTGTGTTGGTTCGAGGACAGGGGGCTTAACCCTGCGTTACTCGATATCGAGATATCATAGTATAAACAGACAAGAGCCAATTTAGGGTTGGTTTTTGCCTTAATCCGTGAGATTATGTCTATACATAAAAGTATTGTGTCGGATGTATCCTATTGAATTTCATTCGCTTTTGTGCTATAAGGTCTCCTGTCACAATTTCACCTGGGAGGTGCCCTCATGAAAAAAGTCGATATTGAACAATCTTCCAAGGCCTTTTATAGCGGGCACTCGGGCCTGGTTCTTGTGGGCCATTCGATCAACGGCAGCACGGACCTCTGCCAACGGTTGGAAAAGGAAGTTCCGGGACGGCCGGTGATCTCTCATGCGGATGTGGTCAAGACGTATGTGGGGCTTTTGTGTATGGGGAAGAGTGACTTTGAAGCCGCCGAGGGGGTTTCCGGCGATGACTGGTTCAAAGAGGCTCTGGACATCGAAAAGGTTCCTTCGCAGGAAACCTTGCGACAGCGCTTCGACAAGCACGCGAGAGTTTTCGAACGTCTTGCCGGCGCCGCCAGCGTTGAACTGCTTGAGAGGGCCCAGGTTCCTGTAACGCCTCTTTCCACAGGGGATGTGGCTTTGGACCTGGATGTGTTTTGCCTGG